>JAFRLB010000103.1 GCA_017431405.1 Erysipelotrichaceae bacterium
CGTTAATGTATATGAAAACCGTGGCGAACTGCAGCTGATAGTATCAGACATGCAGCTTTCTGGCCAGGGTAATTTTTATATTCAGTTTGAAAGAACCAGAAAGAAACTGGAACCTTTAGGCTATTTTGATGAAAGCAGAAAGAAAGCTATACCAGCCTATCCAGAACAGATTTCAGTTGTTACAGGAGCCAATACTGCAGCTTTACAGGATATCAGAATTACGATTGCCAGAAGATGGCCGCATGTCGTACTTAAGGAAGTCTATGCCATTGTTCAAGGCAAGGAAGCCGTTGAAAGTGTCGTAAGTGCCTTAAAACAGGCCGATTCCTTAGGCAGTGACATATTGATTTTAGCCAGAGGTGGGGGAAGCGTTGATGACTTATGGTGCTTCAATGATGAAAACATTGCCAAAGCGATTTATGATTGCAAGACCCCGGTAATTACCGGCATCGGACATGAAATTGACGTAACGATTGCCGATCTGGTAGCTGACTTAAGAGCTGCTACGCCAACCGCAGCTGCGACAGCCGCAACACCTGATTATCATGAGGTGCAGGATAACATTACTAATTATGTCAGTCTGATGCATACATCTCTGGAAAACAGGATCAATAACATTTACCAGACACTTGATTACCATAGCGTCAAACTGGCTGGCTATGGTAAGACGGTTGATCAGATAAGCATGAAGCTTTCTTCCATGAAAAACATTATTTCTCTGAGTCTTGATAAAAACATCAGCACCTACAGTGAAATGATAAACAACAGATTGTCACAGATGAACGGTTCCATGATGAAAATGGTTACTGAACAGCAGGGTAATCTTGTAAGAGAAAGAACAATGCTGATGAATACGGTTGAAAGATTCTATGAGAATCAGAGTTACCGTTACGCTAATCTCATAACTTCACTTGATAACTTATCGCCATTAAAGACAATGCAGAGAGGCTATGCCATCAGCTCACAAAAAGGCAAGGTTATCAAGAGTGTTGATGAAATAGAAATGAATGAAGACATGTCTGTGAGATATGTTGATGGAACAATAGATGTAAAACCACTCAGGAGGGTAAAACATGGATAAGCAGATAACATTTGAAGAAGCAATGAAGAGACTGGAAGAAATTACCGGCATCATCCAGAAAAACGAATGTACCTTGGATGAGGGACTCAAGCTCTATGAAGAAGGACTTAAACTGGCAAAGTATTGCGATGATAAGCTCAAGTCTTTTTCAGCAAAGCTTAATGAATTAACCGGTCAGGAGAACATTGATGAATAAGGATGTTTTTGAGGCGTTCCTGGCGACTTTGATCAAAGATGATAAAGTAATCAATGAAGCCATGAATTATTCTCTGATGGCTCCTGGAAAGCGTTTAAGACCATTACTGTTATTAGAACTGCTTGAAGACTTTGGCGAAGATCCTGAAAAGGGCTTACACGCAGCCAGTGCCATTGAAATGATCCATACTTATTCACTTATTCATGATGACTTACCAGCTATGGATAACGATGATTACAGACGTGGCAGACTTACCAATCATAAGAAGTTTGGCGAGGCTACGGGTATACTGGCAGGAGACGGCTTACTGACAATGGCCTTCGAAGTAGCTTCTGAAAGTAACATTTCTCCTGAAAAGACCGTAAAGGTTATTTCCAGACTGGCCAAGTATGCAGGACACGAAGGAATGATTCAGGGCCAGATGCTGGACATGGAATATACGGATAATGATGAGGTTACCATCGAACAGCTGAAGGAAACCGATTACCATAAGACAGGTGACTTACTGGCCTTACCTTTAGTATCTGCCTGCATCATTGCCGGTAAGGAAGAATACATTGAGATGTTTGACAAGATTGGCCATGAACTTGGCGTTGCCTTCCAGATTCAGGATGACGTTCTTGATTTCACCAGCGGGGCAGATGTAATGGGTAAGTCTACTTCAGATAAGGACAATAACAAGTCTACCTATTACACCTTGTTAGGTGAAGAAAAGGCAACCAGTACCTATGTTGAGATGTATGAAAACATCTTTAACGAATTAGGAAACGATACTAAATTCAGGTTTGAAAAAACTAGAAATCTGATCATGAGCATGAAAGACAGAAAGAAATAAATTTATGGACAAACACTTTACTCTTAAACAGTTAAAAATAAGTGAATTATCCAAGGTGTCCAAGGACATCAAGGATGTACTTCATAAGTCCAAGGTGAATAATGAGCGCAGCTTATTAAGCAGCGTTGACATTAATGTTGCCCTGAACTATGTTTTCGACTGCGTTAAGGACGACTACGTATTTGACATGGATTACATGTATGAAATACAGAAGATACTGAATTCTGATTTTACCCCAAAATGGAAGTCAATGCATCCGGCAACAGCCTTAACAGCTGCCTTAGGCATGGCTGAAGTAAGAGAAGATACTAATGGCAATAATGAAATTGTCGTATTAATTGGTGAAAAGGCAATTACCAGTAACATTGCCCTGGATGCTCTTAAGAAAATAGGGGAATTAAAGAAGAAAATAATAATCATTATAAATGACAACGATGAGGAAAAGATAAGCCACAGCAGCTTCAATTCCATGATAACCAAGTTCAGATATTCAAAGACATATGTCAATCTGAAAAACAGTGTCAGAAATACCCTGAACGCCAACGTCATTGGAGCAAAAACTCTTAATACCTTGAGAAGCATGAAGGACAATGTGAAGAACTTCATCATTTCAGATACCTTATTCAAGGAGTTTGACATTGATTATTTGGGACCGGTTGACGGCCATAACATTGAAGAGCTGGTAAAGGCCTTCAAAATGGCCAAGAGCAAGCAGAATCCAATCGTTCTGCATGTTGTAACAAACAAGCCACAGTTAGTCATTAACAGAGACAGCAACTTCAAATATACAAATGAGATCGTATTGAAGTGGCTGGCTGAAACAGTTAACAGTAATGAAGACATTTACTTTGTTAAGACTGATTTCCCACAGTCAGGAATGTATGACGGCTTGGAAACCAGCTTTGGCGAACGTTATTACAATTACGGTTACAGCTACAGTTCAGCACTGATATTCGCATCAGGTCTGGCCAGTAAGAATAACCGAACATTTGTACTATTACCGTCAGTAGCAGTACAGAGGTGTTATGACCAGATCAATGATCTGATTTCCCGAAACAATCTGCCAATAACGATACTGATCAATGATGCCGGACTAATTGGCGATAAGAGCGATGACTTTGGGGTATATGACGTAAGCTTACTCAATACCTTGTCAAACGTTGTCGTTGCCCAGCCGGCTAACGGTCATGAAATGATCAGACTTCTGAATACCTCCTTAAGCTATGACAGGCCAATGGCAATCAGATATCCTTTGATCGTCATAAGGGATGAAAACTTCTCAACAAATGAAAAATATGAAGACTATCACTGGGAAATCACCGGTGATCTCAATAAGGCCGACGCAGTTGTCATAACATATGGTCATTACGTTGACAGAGTCATTGAAAAGGCCAATAAAAATGACTTCAACATTTCCGTTGTCAATGCCAGATTCATCAAGCCAATTGACTATGACTTGCTGGATAAACTGGCAATGCTGAAAAAACCGGTATTCGTATATACGACAGACATAAATGTTGGCGGTCTTGGTCAGGAAATAGTCAATTACTATTCAGAAAAGAACAAGAGCGTTAGCTTATATAACTTTGCGCTTGAAACAAGCTATGATTCAGGCATCAATTCCGTTGATCTGAAGCGCAGACACGGCATTGACATCAATTCACTGTTTGAGGAAATAGATACATGTCTGAAAAAGTAAAACTGTCGGTATATCTGACGGAAAGCGGTCAGTTTCCAACCAGGTCTCAGGCAACTAATTACATAAAGGCTGGGAAAGTTAAGGTAAATGGCCGAATCATCACTAAAGGTGGTTATGAGGTATCAGATAGCGACAATATTGAAGTAGAAAAGGAAGAACTTAGTTATGTTTCCAGAGGGGGACATAAGCTGGAAGCGGCTCTAAAGGCATTTAGAATAAGCCTTGAAAACCTGACTGTTTTGGACATTGGTGCTTCAACAGGTGGTTTTACGGACTGCTGTCTGCAGTTTGGAGCCAAAAAGGTCTATGCCTATGACGTTGGTCATGATCAGCTCGCTGAAAAGCTGCTTAATGACCATAGAGTCATAGCTAAGGAAGGGGTAAATGCCCGTTACCTGCGTAAGACAGACTTTCCTGAGCAGATAGATTTCATCTGCATGGATGTTTCCTTTATCAGCTGCAGTAAGATTTTTGAAGCAATCAGTGATGTGCTGGATGTAAACAAGGAAGCGGTTGTATTATTCAAACCTCAGTTTGAAGTTGGCAATGCATATCTCAATAAAAACGGTATCGTAAACAATCAGGATATTATTGCTCAAAGACTAAAGGAAACTGAAGAAGCAGCCAGGGAATATGGCTTAAAACTAATTGAATACATGTTATCTCCTATCAGAGGACAGGATGGCAATCAGGAATATCTTCTCCACTTGATAAGAGAATAGAACAGGAGGAATCGAATGTTACAGAAACTATACATTAAGGATTTCATCTTAATAGAAGAAGTTGATTTGGATTTCAATAATGGCTTTAGTGTCTTTACTGGCGAAACAGGTGCCGGTAAGAGTATTTTCATTGACTGTGTCAGCATTCTCATCGGTGAAAGAATGAACATTTCAATGATCAGAAACGGTACGGATAAAGCCATCATTCAGGGTACATTCGATTTAACGGAATCAGTAAGAGAAAAACTTGTAGCTAATGGCTACAGGGATGACCAGTTAGTCATCAATAGAGAAATAAGTGTAGATGGTAAAAGCGTTACCAAGCTAAACGGTAAAAACGCCACAGTATCCTTCCTCAGAGATCTGATGAAAGACTATGTGGACATTCATTGTCAACATGACAATCAGTATCTGCTGAATGACAAATACCATCTCGATCTGCTTGACAGCTACTCTAAAGACGCTGCTGATCTTCAGGAATTAAAGGGGTTATATACAGATTATCATAAACTGGAAAAGGAATATGATGATCTTCTTAAGAATGAATACAACGAAGCCTGCCCACACCC
>JAFRLB010000104.1 GCA_017431405.1 Erysipelotrichaceae bacterium
CATCAGAGTAATAAAAGTAATAATGTGTTTCTTTTTCATGATACTTACCTCCTGACACTATACTAAACAGTCAAGATGGAATGTTACTGTTCATTAAGTGAATTTTTTATGAAAAAAAAAATTTAGCACTCAGGTATTGACAGTGCCAAATATATGGCTATAATATAATTAGCACTAAGGAATAGAGAGTGCTAATAAATAAAGTAAATAAAGGAGTGATCAATATATGTTTAATTATTTAAGTCCTAGAAAGAATTATGAAGTAGAAAGAAACATCTGGAATGACTTCTTCGGACCGTCATTCTTCTCAACAAACAGTTCAGTCATGAAGACTGACATCAGAGAAACAGAAAAGGAATACCTGCTGGATGTAGAATTGCCAGGTTTCAATAAGGAAGATGTAAAGATCTCATTGGAAGACGGTTATCTGACAATCGAAACCAAGAAGAATGAAGAAAAGAACGACACTTCAACCAGCAATTACATCCGTAAGGAACGTTACAGTGTTAACGCTTCAAGAAGCTGGTATGTAGGAAATGTTGATTTAGCCCAGATCAAGGCAAACTTCAATAACGGTATCTTAACCGTAAGTGTTCCTAAGGAACAGTTACCTGAAAAAGACACCAGAAACTACATCAACATTGACTAATTTCCTCTCTGAACTCATACCCGACAGAAAAGACTGCTTATAAGCAGTCTTTTTTGTTATTCAGCTAAATATGACAGAAGAAGCGTTGAATGATCAGCATCATATTCAACAGTGATCTTATATGGCTTCACAGAATCCTGGGATGGATAAACTTCAACAGTAGTCTTTTCAAAGTCACTTACACTGGCCTGATGATTACGGTAGGCTTCAAAGCCTTCCTCATCTGTCAGGCAAAGTTTTTCAACTAACTTATCTACCTGATCGTCAGTTAAGTCAGGGAAAATTGCGTGCAGCAAGTCTTCCTGGAACTCCTCAACGGCATCTTCATAGCCAACCGGTAATTCCTCAATGTTTTCAAATGGCAGCCAGGCCGCAATGTTCTTAATGGTCATTGGACTATTGCCGCTTTCATAGTTAGCGACAATGTAAATTATCGGCATGTAGCCATCTTTGGCATAGCTTTCAAAATTACGGAGATAGATCTCATCGTCATCCCATACCCCATATTCATATGAGCCGTCAGGATTCTTATACATTCTGAAGGCATTCCAGTCACGGAAATCCTGATTGAACTCATCCATGGCCTTTTCAACATCTTCATCCGTTCCTAATCTGCTGACAAACAGCTTGGCAGACTTATCTGGATTATCAGTCGGGGTCGGTGATGGCGCTGGTGCAGGTGTTGGTTTATTGTTATTGTTGTTATTATTGCCTTTACCGCAGCCGGCCAAGGTCATTAAAACAACGATTAAAATTATCAGTATCTTCTTCATATTATTTCACCCTTTTCCTGAATTCATTATATAGTCTATCCCCCTTTTTAGCAACTGTCTGACTAATCAGACAGTTGCCGATGAAGCCTGTAGGCATCAATTAATTCATAGGTTGTTGAAAGTTTGCTACCTCTTCCGGTAAGCACATTTCTGAGTTTACCGTCTCGGTATTCCCTTACTTCCAGTTCAGCGAACCATCTGACTGACTGAACTGTTGCCAGTAATACACTTGTCCCCTTTAAGAGCTTACTGAAGGAGCTGGCCAGCACTTCAGCCTGGTTCTTATCAGAAATCTCAAATTCAAGAGTTCCGGCATTCAAGTTGTAGTTTCTGACTACGATCTCGCAGTTTGATTTGCGGAACATTAAGTGTGTTCCACTTGTTATCTTCTTACCGAAGACAAATTCAATTTTCTTCTGAACAGCAGCGTTTCTGCCCTTCAGAACTTTGATTTGATAATACATTTCAATACCTCCCCGGTCACAAAAAAGGACCATCCGTACAGCAGCATTATTAAAAAATGCTCTGCTCCGGTTGATCCTTACATTGAAATATATCAGTTAAGCTGCCGCTTAACAAAAACATCTTATAACATTAATTCCAGTATTACAATACTATTTTTTAAGTTTTGGACTTAACGGCATGTCCCAGCCATGGTGATTAGTATGTAATAGATGATGTGACTTTTCAGATAATGGTTTACCAAGATATTCCTTGTAAAGAGTCAGGATTTCCGGATTCTCATGAGAATATCTGATCTTGGCATTCTTATCCAGATTCCATAGGATCTTGCCTCTGTTATCTGCCAACTCTTCACCATCGTGAATTGGCTGGCCGCCACCACCTGCGCAGCCACCAGGACAAGCCATGATTTCAACGAAGTCATATTCAACTTCACCCTTCTTCAAGGCTTCCATCAGCTTTCTGGTATTGCCTAGACCACTGGCTACGGCTACTCTTACCGTACCTGCACCAGGGATGGCAAATTCAGCTTCCTTCCAGCCTTTGATGCCTCTGACTGCCTTGAAGCTGTCAGCGTCAGGATTGTTACCTGTTACTAAATAATAGGCACTTCTTAAGGCCGCATCCATAACGCCACCTGTTGCCCCGAATATTACGGCTGCACCGGTACCTGTACCTAACGGTGAATCAAATTCACTTGGTTCAAGCTTGGCAGGGTCAATGTGATGACTCTTCAGCATTCTGGCAAATTCTCTGGTTGTTAATACGACATCAACATCCTTATCACCACAGGCATCATTCTGGTTAGGCTGATCACATTCACTCTTCTTGGCTACGCAAGGCATGATTGAAACTACTCTGATCTTATGTGGGTCAACACCGATCTTTTCGGCAAAGTAGCTCTTGGCTGTTGCGCCAAACATCTGCTGCGGACTCTTGGCGGTAGAAAGATTGTCTACATAGTCAGGATACTGAGACTTGATGAATCTTACCCAGCCTGGACAACATGAAGTAAACATTGGCCAGTTGTATTTATCCTTATGAGTAAATCTTTCAATGAACTCACTGCCTTCTTCCATGATGGTTAAGTCAGCGGAGAAGTTTGTATCAAATACATAGTCAAAGCCTAACCTTCTCATTGCCGTAGCCATGTGGCCTGGGGTAGCCTTGGAACTTGCTACATCAAAGCCTTCAGCCCATGCACTTCTGACAGCCGGAGCTACCTGAGCAACGGTAATGATTTCCGGATCAAAGATGAATTCTTCTACCTTTTCGGTATCGTCTCTGGCACTTAAGGCACCGACTGGGCAATGGGTAATGCACTGACCACACAAGGCACAGTCTGCGTCCTTAAAGGCTCTGTTTAATGAAACGCCAACATTTACGCGGCTTCCTGAGCCTACTACATCCCAGATATTAAGTGTTTGAATCTTTTCACATACCTGGATACAGCGCATGCACTTGATGCACTTACTGTCCTTACGAATCAGATAATTGTTTGTATCCCAGCTGTTTTCTCTGACATCCTTTGGATATGGATTTTCCAGCATGTTAAAGTCTTCAGATAGTTCCTGTAACTTACAGTTGCCGCTTCTGACACATAATGTACAGTCACCATCATGCTGCGAAAGGATCATGGCCAGATTGTTTTTTCTGGCTTTTACGGCTCGGCGGGAATTGGTATGAACTACCATTCCTTCTTCAGCCAGGGCCGTACATGCCGGTAACAGTCTTTCATGATTTTCTGCCTCTATGACACAGATACGGCAGGCAGAAATCTCATTTAATTCCTTGAAGTAACAGAGTGTAGGAATATCAATGTTAACTTTCTTAGCTGCTTCCAAGATGGTAGTGCCTTCCTTAACACTTACCTGGAAACCGTCAATTGTAAGATTTACCATTTATGTTCCCTGCCTCCCTTCAAGCTGCCGTAACCATAATAGTCACAGTGCAGGCATCTTGATGATTCGACCTGAGCCTGCTGACAGGTCATTTCATTTTCAACGCATAAGAAGTCCTTCTTGCGTTCATTTGCTTCTCTTTCGGTAATGTTGATTCTGCCACGTGGCTTTACACTTGCGATTTTTGGCAGAGGCAATTTGACATCAACGCTGATTTCATGGTGATAACCTAAGAATTCATCAATGTTAGCTGCCGCAACCTTACCTGCCGCAATAGCTCTGATGGCTGTAGCCGGACCGGTAACACAGTCACCGCCGGAGAATACCTTATCACCGGCAACTCTGGTGTCTTCACCGGTAATGATGCTGCCACGCTTGATCTTGATGCCGCCTTCTTCAAAGTGACGGCTTTCAATACCCTGGCCAACGGCCATTATGATCAGATCAGCCGGTATTCTTACTTCCTCTTCCTCAGAGTTAACCGGAGATGGTCTGCCGCCTCTGTCAAATAAGTCAGATATCTGAGGTTTTACCCATAAGGCAACGGCTTCATTCTTATCGTTCTTTTCGATTCTGACAGGAGCCATCATGGTCATTAATTCAACGCCTTCAGCTAAGGCACCTTCTACTTCTTCAGCCAAGGCTGTCATGTCAGCCTGACGGCGTCTGTATACGCAGGTTACCTTTTCGGCATTTAATCTGATTGAACTTCTGTTGACGTCCATCGCAACGTTACCGCCGCCGATGACAACTACTTTCTTACCGCTGAAATCAGGCAGGTTATTATCGCCAATGCCTCTTAACATGTCGACGGCAGAGATAACATTAACTGCGTCTTCACCTTCAATGCCGACCTTGCGGTCTGTCTGGGCACCGATGGCAATGTATAAGGCGTCATACTGCTGCTTCAGCTGTTCAAAGGTAATGTCCTTACCGATGGTTGTTTCAGTATGAACTTCAATGCCGGTTGATAAGATGGACTTGATCTCTTCATCCAGTTTTTCTCTAGGGAAACGGTATGAAGGAATACCATATCTTAACATACCGCCTAACTGCTTATGTGATTCATAGATAGTTGCCTGATGTCCCATCAAGGTCAGATAGTAGGCAGCTGATAAGCCACTTGGTCCCCCACCGATAACGGCGATCTTCTTACCTGTGCTTTCAGCATTTTTAGGATTTGGAACCTTGCCGGCATTATTGACCGCAAACTTCTTTAAGCCTCTGATGTTGATTGGATTGTCTACCATGCCTCTGCGGCATCTTTCCTCACAAGGATGCTCACAGATGTAAGCACAGGAAGTAGGCATTGGATTGTCCTTTCTGATGAGTCTAACGGCATCATCATATCTGCCTTCATTGACTAACTGGATGTAGCCAGGTACGTCAACTCCAGCCGGACATAAGCTGACACATGGCACATTATTGACGTGATATGCCAGACAGGTGTGGTGCTCAATGTGCGCCTTGAAATCATCTTCAAAACCCGCCATACCATTAAGAACCAGCTGAGCGGCATTAAAGCCGATTGCACAGTCAGCCGAGTCAACAATGTTAGCGGCGGTTTCCTTAATGATATCCAGGGTACTGTAATCAGCCTTACCGTCCAGCACCTGTTCAAGTAAGGCTGCTAATTTGCCTAATCCTATGCGGCAAGGAGTACACTTCCCACAGGATTGGGCCTGACACAGACGAACAAAGTTCAGCGTGATGTCGATTGGACATAGACCATTAGGGCTGGAGACAATTCGTCTTTCCATCCCGGCATACATCGAATCAACCAGCGCCTGAGCTTCGCTCTTGGTTCTAATTGATAATCTGCTCATTGTAATCCCTCTATATTCATGTCTTTCTATATACAATTGTAACATTACACATTTGTGTAAGCACAGACTAACAGCTTAATTTCTCTGAAGAAAGCACAGAAAAAGCCGGTTTATACCGGCTAAGTACTCTATTTCAGGAGATCTGTATAATTCTGAAGGTAATATCTCAAGGCTAAGGCATCTCGTCTTTGAACAAGTACGTCCACTTTACTGAAATGTCTGTTTTCCAACCAGTCCAGAGCTTCTAATGGATCAAGCCAGACAGTTTCCTTGATCAGGATTTTTTCCTCTTCCGTGCGGTTGGTTTCCTCAAAGTGAGAATCAATCTTACAATGGAAGAATGATGAATAAGTTATTCTGCCTATCAGATTATAGGTGTCTACGATTGTCCCGATGTATTCCATTTCCTTAACCTTGCAGCCTAACTCTTCCATGATCTCCCTTTTCATGGTGGTATTAAGCGTTTCATTTTCTTCCATGCCACCGCCACAGGTTTCCAAATGGTCTCTTACTCCGAAATAATCCTCGCCGACAATGTGTAAGAAGCCAAACTTCCCTTCCTCATTTTCAGCTAAGGCTCTGGCAGTATATCTGATGTGATCATAGCCATTATATTCATAGAGATCATCTTCAAAGCGACCGATAAATACAGGTTCCATACATAGTCCTTTCCAAAAAAGTGACCGCAGTCACTTTTTACTTGTTTCTACTTAACATTTCAGCTTCATAAGCCTTCTGTTTTTCATCATGAATCTTAGCCAGTTTCTGCTTGGTTTCATCCCATTCAGAACCGTCAAGCTTATAGAACTTACTGATGAAGAAGGCACATAACAGTAAGAATACTACCGGTATTAATAACCAGGAGATTCTGATGCCAAACTTGGCAAAGTCAGTCTGTTCGGCAACTGTCAGGTTCAGGTTATAGCCAAACCAGCCCAGCATGATTGGGAATAAGGCATTGGCAATACTGATGGCCGGCTTACAGACAAAACTGTTAACACCGGCATACATTCCTTCTCTTCTTAATCCTGACAGGTGTTCATCATAGTCAACTACGTCACCATTCATTAAAGGTATCAGATACATGCCGCCGGCAAAACCGATGCCTGAAGCTAAGAAGCCAATGATACCGGCGATCTGATAATTACCCACGGCCATCATGACGGCTAAGCCGATGCCGAATATCAGACACATGATGACAACGCTCTTCTTTACGCCCCACTTACTTCCCGGCTTCATCCACAGCCAAATGCCAAAGATGATGCCGATGAACATGGCAGCGTAGCAGAACATCATATTGATGTTGAAAGCCGTAAAGTAATAGCTTAAGCCCATCATCAACAGGGTCTGAATGTAGGTTACTGAGAAGGAGATCGTTTCAAAGGCCAGGAAATTCTTGTTCTTGAAACAGGTTACGATTGACTGAATCAGAGGATACTGTTCCTCTTCCTTGGTATAACGCTTTTCCTTATAGAAGAAGGTCGAAAAGAACATGATCAAACCAGCAGCGATGCCGATAACCGTCATGATCATCTGGAACTTCTGTAAGGATTCAGAAAGAATTCCTTCAAGAGATCCCAAAAGAAACAGCGGTACTGATAAGGCAATAAGACCGAATATTACCTTGGCCAATACGATCTTGCTGCGTGCTTCATTGGTAACGGCCATTTCAAATGGCATTACATATAATGAAGTAGCTATTGCCGTATAAAGTGCATCAAACAGGAATAAGGCTACTAACATCTGAATAAACATCTGGGTGTCGCCGCCATTAGGGAACCATACTACCCAGGCTAAGACGAATACTGCGGCAATGGCTAAGGCACCATATCTGATGTAAGGTATTCTTCTGCCTAACTTTGACTTTGTCTTATCGGAAATGTAACCGAATAACGGATCGTTTACGGCATTCCATAAGCCGAACAGTAACCAGCACATGGCACTCCACTTACTGTCCATGCCAAAGTGATTGACAAAGAAATAAGTCAGGGCACCACCGGTTAAGATGTTGTTGAGTGTTGCGATCATACAGTCGGCTGCGCCAAGCCATACTGCACTGGAGGTCTTTACTTCTTCTTTAATTCTATTATCCATACTACTCCTTTATAAATTATTGATTTCTGATTTTCTTTAATTCAGAATCAAAATATTCAATCTGTTCTTCTGACAGATTTAATTCATGCATTAATTCTCTTAAGGTATATACCCTGAAACCTGACACCATTTTTTCTAACGGTATGTTTCTTTCCTTGCCGGCATTTTCCAGGCCTTCATAAATAGGTTTCAACAGTTCCTTTGTATCGTGTTCAAACAGATAACCCATTGAGCAGTCTGCGGAAAGATGATCTTCAGCGTTACTGTTCAGACTTCTTTTTATCTGTGGTTCGGTAAAACCGTTAATGGTAAATGTTCCGAACAGTTCAGCTAACCAGCCGATACTGTCATACAGCCAGTTATGGGCCCTTTCAGATAACGGTTCACTGTTCAGCCACTTTTCCCCGCTTGAAAAGCCATGTTTACCATAGGAATATACATGTGATTCAAACTGAATCCCGTATTTACAAAGAGCCTGTTCAAAATCCAGAATGTTTTCCGTTGGTACCAGCATGTCATCACGGCAGCCAAATAAGAAACATGGTGCAGTATGATAGTCAACGTGATCGATCGGTGATGGCAAGCTGTCCATGCACATGTCAATTACTTCTCTTCTTAAGGCTGGATAGCCTAAGATGGCTGCGGCCGGTTTATGCTTGGCCATTGTGGCGGCACTGGCTGCCAAGTGACCGCCAGCACTGAAGCCGACAACTGCGATTTTATCTTTCAGCACATGCCACTTCTCGCTGTTCTCCAGAATGTATTCCATGGCCTGTTCATAATCGTTTAACGGGTCCGGCCAACTGCCCTTGAACTTGACGGTATAGTTTAAGACAAAGACATGATAACCAGCTTTGAGATACTCAAAGGCAATCGGTTCAGCTTCTCTTACAGAGCAATAGGCATAAGCCCCACCAGGAATAACAACTATTGCAGGTCTGGCGTCAAAAACGAACTTACCGCCAACATCCTGAATGTAAGCATCTAAAAAAACATTGCGTTCTTCACTGAATATTATTCTTTCTGTTTTCATTTTGCGTACTCCCAATAAACATTTTAACATAAACAGAGCATAAAAAAATCACTGACATTATCAGTGATTCTCATTCGAAGTTGATTATTCCAAACTTGCCCCAGCCAAGGAACTGGGCAAACAGGTTACGCGGGAACTTATCGATCTTATCATTAAACGCCTTGGCAGTTTCGTTATACTGTTTTTCTGCCACCGCAATGTCATCAAAGATTGTAAAGATCTGACCTCTTAAATCTGTATATTCTGCACTGGCAGAAAAACAGTATAACGAAACTGCCAAGGCGTTTA
>JAFRLB010000105.1 GCA_017431405.1 Erysipelotrichaceae bacterium
AATATTATACTATTATCTTTCATGATTTGTTTTAAATCTTTGACAAGTTCATTACGGTCATAATAGTATCTGTTTTCAATGCCCATTTCATCAAGGTGATCATGCAGATTTTTCATCTCCTCACCAAACAGGAAGGTATTCTTGAAGTTTCTGAAGTCGACCTTGTCAGCTATGGAACTGTGCAGCTTGTCAGATTCATCACCAAGTTCAAGCATATCGCCTAAAACCGCGGTTTTCTCGAATGATTCGTCATATTCTGAGAGTAACTCCAAAGCTGCTGTCAGGCTGCCTGGATTACTGTTATATGTGTCATCTATGATCGTAGAATCCTTAATGATTCGTAACTGGAGACGATGTGGTGTCAATTTTACCTCATCAAGTCCCTTCTGAATGTCTTCTGCGTTATAACCTAACATTCTGGCGATGGCAATGGCACTGCAGGCATTTATGATCTGATGTCTGCCTAAGATAGGTAACTTGAACAGTCCTTCATAGGCATTTACCGTGAATTCCATTCCCTCTTCGCCAAAACGGCTGGAAGTGATTTGTATGTCTGCGTCCTCATCAAAGCCATAGCTTACAGGCTTATTGGTAAGATTCTGTGAACTGATATGCTTCTTTAAGCCATAGGCTTCGTTGGCAAAGAAACAGATGCCGTTACCTAACTGGCAGTTTATCTGACATTTCTGTTCAACGATCGTATCAATGGTCTTGAACTTTAAAATGTGAGCCGGTGAGATGTTGGTAATGACAGTGTAATCAGGATGGACGATCTCTACCAACGGTTCCATTTCATTTAAGTCGGAAATACCCATTTCAACGACGCCAAACTGGTCATCCCTGTCCATTGACAGTAATGTTAATGGAACACCGATTTCATTATTCTGGTTACCCATGGTCTTATGAGTCTTGTATCTGATAGAAAGAACTGATGCGATCATATCCTTGGTTGAAGTCTTGCCGCTGCTGCCGGTAACACCGATGATCTTCGCATTAATGTCATCGCGGTAATTACGGGCTAACTTTGAAATGGCTGCCACTACATCATCTACGATGATCAGGTTACCTTCAGGATGCTCTAAATGGTCACTCTGCCAGAAGCTGGCCTTTAAGCCATTTTCAAATAAACCCTTAACAAAGTCATGTCCGTCTACCCTTTCGCCCTTGATCGGAACAAAGAGGTTTTCGTTTTTAACTTTACGGGAATCAAGTTCTATGCCATTTATTACAACATCAGGATCACCTATTAAGCGGCCTCCTGTTACTTCAGCTATTCTTCCAAGGGAATAATCTATCATTTGTCACTTACCTCTACTCAATTAATCTAAAAAGCACCGTAAAGTGCTTTTCAGATTATTATTCTATTCTACCTATTAACACTTGTTTATTCGTTTTCAACAACCTGGATCTCTACGCTTGTACGGCCATCTACTAAGGCATAACTTACGTACTTGTTAGAGCCGCTGATGATGAGCGGTACTTCCTGAACACCTACTGTTAAGCCGCTGGCATCAAATTCTACCTTAACATCAGCTGCCGTAATGTTTTCGATGTTCTTGCTAGTGCCGCTGACCATTACATCCATGTAAGAGTCGGCGGTATTTACCGTACCGAACTTGTATTGCGAATTGTTATTGAACCATTCTAATGGTACCTGTTCTATTACTCTGGTCAGTGTCTCACCAACAGTAATATCCATGTTGATCTTAGTAACGCTGATCTTATTAGCGCCGCTAGGAACTGTTAATGCAGTTGAAACTGCAGTATTCTTATTGATCTGTGATACATCAAGGTCAATGTAGAATGCATTGATCATTTCAAGAACATTATTAGGAGCATATACGGTTACAGTAGAGTAATCCATTGTGATGTCCTCAATTGAGAGGTTATCAGGTAATGTTCCAACCGGTCTGATGATGATCGGTACTTCCTTGCTAGGTGATGATACAGAAACCGTTGTGGTTACTGTACTTGGAATGATATCACAGGAAACTCTGTTACCGTTCTGGTCATAGGCAACAACACGTGATGCCTTGGTAAAGTCTTCAGTAACGCCTGTAACATCGATCAGAGCCTTAACGAATGAAATACTGTCAATTGTATCCTGTGAAGCTCTGATGAGAACTTCAGTCTGGTCAAATGTAGGTTCTGATAATGAGTAAATGCTGTCCATTGCGTTTGTATTAATGAACTCATAAGAGATGTTGAATCTCGTTGTTGTCTTCTTCTTGATGGTAACTGTTACACTTGGTGTATCAATTACGTTTACTGACAGTCTGGAAATGAAGTTTGTAGGTGTCAGCTTTACGGTATAGGTTCCTTCAGTCAAACCTGACAAGTCAGCGGTTAAGCGTGATGTTGTCTGGCTCTTCTGTAAGGTAATGTCACTCATGTCACCGGTAACAATTACATTTGCCTTTTCAGGAATTCCTGAAATTTCATAGATTTCACTGTTGTACATTACCTGTACAGGAATATCATTGATCTGTGAAGCCTGAGTAACATTCAAAGTGCTTGTTGTATCGGCATTTACAGCCAGGTAAATGATGATGGCGATGATCAAAGCCGCAAACTTTGAGAACTTTGAATCAAAGATCAGTTTATTAAGTCCACCCAGAATTCTTCTGAAGATGTATACGACTGTATTTTCTACATTGGCATATGTCTTGGCAACTTTCTGAGAATTGCTGGCGATCTTCTGAGCCAGTTCAAGTTTTTCCTTAGAGTCTTTCTGCTTGTTTACTTTCTCTTTTGCCATGATTAATTACCTCCTTCTTGAGGCTGATTATCAGCATCTGAAGTATTATCAGAAACACTTTCCTGATTCTCAGTTACCGGTTCTTCTTCCTTAACTTCGAATATTTCATCCTTTGGAACCTGAACGGTCTTGATCTTTATCTTACCGGTTTCCTCACTTGAAGATGTATTAGCTGCTCCTCTTTCTGAAGCAATCGCATTAACGACCTTCTGAATAGCACTGGCCGGCTGTTTTGGTTTGTTCTGAGTACCGTAGAGACGCTTTTCTTCCTCTTCAACTTCGCTCTTGAAGCTTGTTGACTGGAATGTCTTCATCTGCTTTAAGCTTGAAGAACCGCCTTCCTTGAAGTCTACTTCTTCCTTGGCGCTGTTCTGTTCGATCAGTGATTCAATGCTGACGGATTCAGCAGCAGTAACGTTGTCCTTCTTAACTGTTACGGTTTCCTTATTGAGCAGGATCTTGGTTAAGAATGAACGTAACTTCTGTTCGTTCATCTGGAAGATCTTACCGTTATAGGTAACGCCTACTCTTCCTGATTCTTCAGATACAACGATTGTAACGGCATCTGAAACTTCACTAATACCAATGGCTGCACGGTGACGGGCACCATATCTTGATGGTAATTCCATGTTAGTTGGCGGGAAATATGCTGAAGCACATGCCAGCTTATCACCCTGAATGATTACGGCACCGTCATGCAATGGTGTTGAAGTTACGAAAATAGAACACAGCAGTTCAGCTGAAACAATTGAGTTCAGTGAAACGCCAGTCTTTATGTAATCATTTAATGAATGGCTTTGTTCCAAAGTGATCAGGGCACCGGTCTTGCTGTTGGAAAGATTAGCTGTAGCAGCAACCAGTTCATCAACAAGTCTTTCCTTTTCACTGTTACTTAAGACAGAGATTCTGGCAAAGGCATTGCTCTTGCCGAGTC
>JAFRLB010000011.1 GCA_017431405.1 Erysipelotrichaceae bacterium
GGAAGTCGGATCCCAGGCTGTATAACCTCTGGCTTCAAAAGTGTCTCTTAAACCACCTGATGGGAAACTTGAAGCATCAGCTTCACCCTTTACCAGATTGGAAGGTGAAAATTCCAGAATGATTTTTCCGCCACCAGCCGTAGAAACAAAACTCTCATGTTTTTCTGCCGTAGCCCCACTTAACGGATGGAACCAATGGGTAAAATGAGTTGCCCCATTTTCTATGGCCCAGTCCTTCATGGCATTGGCTACTTCCTCAGCTATTTCACCGTTAAGATCAGTTCCTCTCTTAATAGTTTCGTTTAACTGCTTATATGTTGACTTGGAAAGTCTTTCCTTCATGACTGAGTCATTAAAGACGTTCTTGCCGAACATTTCCATTATCTTTGTCATCTTACTTTTCCTCCTGTTTATGCTTAAGCGCAGCCGCTATCAGTCCTTTGAAAAGCGGGTGCGGTTTATTAGGACGGGATTTGAATTCCGGATGGAACTGTACCCCAATGAAATAATCATTATCGCTTAACTCAACCGTTTCCACTATGTATTCATTATCATATGTCCCGGATATAACCAAGCCATTATTACTTAAGGTTTCTCTATATTCATTATTGAATTCATAACGGTGTCTGTGACGTTCTTCAATTCTGTCCTTACCGTATAATTCTCTGATTAGGGTTCCACTCTTAAGATCACATGGGTATGCCCCAAGTCTTAAGGTACCGCCTTTATTAACATCATTACTCTGGTCAGGCAGAAAATCAATAACCTTGTATGGGCTGTTTTCATCAAATTCGTTTGAATTGGCTTTCTCCATGCCGCATACATTTCTGGCAAACTCAATTACCGCAACCTGCATGCCAAGACAGATACCTAAATACGGAATATTGTTTACACGGCAATATTCAGCGGTAATGATCATGCCCTCTATGCCTCTGTTTCCAAAGCCGCCCGGCACTATTATACCATCGCAGCCTGTCAGTTTTTCCCTGACGTTTTCCTTATTGATCAGCTCACTGTCGATCCACTTGATCTTAACTTTGGCATCATTGCCAAAGCCTCCATGAGCCAGGGCTTCCGCAACGGAAAGATAGGCATCATGCAGTTTTACATACTTACCTACCAGACCAATTGTTACATTCTTGCTCAGATTCTTTATCTTCTTAACCATGTCCTGCCACTTCTTCATGTCAGCCTTTTCACATCTGATGTTCATTTCCCGGCATACCACATCTGCCATGTGCTGTTTCTCAAGCATCAAAGGAACTTCATAAAGAGAAGCTATGGTCCTGTTTTCTATTACACAGTCTCTCTTGATGTTACAGAACATGGCGATCTTATCAAAAAGATCCTTTTCCAGTCGTCTGTGACACCTCAGGACAATAATGTCAGGCTTGATACCGATGCCCTGCAGTTCCTTGACAGAATGCTGGGTCGGCTTTGACTTGTGTTCCTTACTGCATTCCAGATAAGGAACTAGTGTAACATGGATGTAAAGTACATCCTGTTTATCATGCTCAAGGCCAATCTGTCTGATGGCTTCCAGAAACGGCTGGCTTTCAATGTCACCTACCGTGCCGCCAATTTCACAGATCAGTACATCAGGATCACCTTTTTTTGCCGCCGAATAAATGAATTCCTTGATTTCATTGGTTACATGCGGAATTACCTGAACCGTCTTTCCAAGGTACTCACCTTTTCTTTCCTTGTTAAGGACAGTCCAGTAAACCTTGCCTGTTGTAAGGTTGGAATATTTATTGAGATCTTCATTGATAAATCGTTCATAATGCCCCAGATCCAGGTCTGTTTCTGCTCCATCATTGGTTACATAAACCTCACCATGCTGGTAAGGTGACATGGTTCCCGGGTCAATATTAATGTAAGGGTCCAGCTTCTGTGAGGCAACCTTCAGGCCTCTCTCCTTCAGCAGTCTGCCTAAAGAAGCCGCTGTAATGCCCTTGCCTAAACCAGATACTACTCCACCGGTCACAAAAATGAATTTACACATACGCGCCTCCAAATATCAAAAAAAAAGAACATCTTCACTCGATGTCTGTACAATAGGGTTTTAAAACCATCTCCACATTCATTATTCTGTGGACTCTTATTATGATATCTGTACGGCCGTACAAATTACTACATATATTATGTTAACTCTGTAATTCATTAATATCAACATGTTTTTCAGTTTTTTTGAAAATTTTTCTTCAGATTTGTAAACGACTCAATGTCAATGCGTTTTGTATCAGTTTCTTAAGTATTCCTTACAACTGCTCTTTTACTATTCAATCAGTAAACAATTGAGACTATAATAGTATTATGAAGTATTTCTGGACACATAAGGATAACATTCCGGAAGGAATGGGATACGGACAATTTTCTATCAAACATCTGATGTGGCTAATACTAACAATCAGTCTAATTGTCGGGGTTGTTTTTCTTTATGGCCAATTGGAGCCTTCTTCAAGGATCACTTTATTAAGAGCAATTGGTGCCACACTGATCATCATTGACATAATCAAGATGGTACTGATTTATCATTCAGATGTCGTCTTTTCAGATTATCTGCCATTGGAACTATGCAGCTTCGCAGCCTATTTCATCGTCTGCGACTCAATCTGGATCGGCAATGACATCTTTCCGGAAATGTTACTGACGATGTTCTTACCAGCCGCAATAATGGCCATTTTAGTTCCCACTACTTCAACTTTACCGGCTATTAACTTCTATACAATTCACCAGTTCTTATATCATGGATTGATAATTGCCTATGTCATGACCCGTTTCCTTTACGGGGAAATACCACTTTCCTACCCGGGAGTATGGAAAAGCATCCTGCAGATAATCATGCTGGCAACCGTCATTTACATCATAGACACCGTCTTCAACAAGAACTTCATGTTCTTGCGCGACACCTATGATAACGCCTTGTTAAATGTGATCTGGAAAATAACCGGTGGAGGCATTAAGTATACAGGCGGTCTGGTATGTTTCTGCATAATAATGATTCATGTATTCTTCATCATTTTCAAACTTATTGAATTATTATTGTTTAGTTAAAAACTGAGAAATCAGTTTTTTCTTTCATTTGTTACACAATCCTATATTTGCACAATCGGCTGTGTCATGGCCGATTTTTATTGACGTTATATTCTGCCAAATGGTAGATTTTAGTTAGAAAGGTGGTGATTCAGATGCCTGAACACAGTAGTTATCACATATGCACTGAAGCAGTCTTTCATCTGGTCACCACAGCAGATAAAAGATAATTTCGAGGCATACCTGACAGTACATTAAAAGTTGTTTTTGTGTACTTTTTTCGCGCATTTCAGGTGCCCCTTTTACTGTGGTGAAAGGAGGTAAAATGCCATGAAGAACAAGAAGAACAAAAAGAATCAGGAACTTCTGTTAAAGAAGCAGAAGAAGCTGGAAAAGAATCTTATCAAGGATTCTTTCCTGACTGTTGAGCAGCTGTTTGGCAAGTACGACACTTCATACATTGGTTTAGATCGCGAAGAAGTAGAGGAAAGACTTGATGACTATGGCAGAAACACCATAGAAATCAAAGACAACCATCCTTTATTAAACAGAATTAAGGAAGCTGTAATAAACCCGTTTAACATTGTTTTAATAATTGTTGCGGGGATAACCCTTTTAACTGACGTAATCATTGTCTCCAACAAGGACTACTCAACTTTCATACTGATCGTTTCAACAATAATCATATCTTCAGCAATCTCCTTCTCGCAGTCTACCAAGTCAGACAATGCGGCCAGAGAGCTGAAAAGCATGATATCAAACAAGATGGACATCATAAGAAACAATCAGCTGGAATCCATCCCGGTTGAAGAAGTCGTACCGGGAGACATCGTAAAGCTGTCAAGTGGAGACATGATACCGGCAGATGTCAGATTCATTGAGGCCAAGGACCTTTTCATTGACCAGGCTGCTCTTACCGGTGAATCTGCTGCTGTAGAGAAATATGCAACATGGACAAAGCAGAAGGATATTACCGATCTTTCCAACATCGGTTTCATGGGAACTGACGTAGTTTCCGGTACAGCGACTGCCATTGTATTAACAACCGGTGAAAATACCTACTTCGGCCATATGGCAAAGTCTCTGGAAAGTGTCTATCAGCAGAACTCCTTTGAAAAAGGTGTCAATTCAATTTCAAAACTGCTGATCAGAATGATGTGCATAATGTTGCCGGTAATTCTGGTAATCAACCTCTTAACCAAAAGTGACATCTGGGATTCAGTAATTTTTGCCATTACCATTGCGGTAGGCCTGACACCGGAAATGTTGCCGGTTATAATGACCAGTACCCTGGCAAAGGGTGCTGTAATGATGTCCAGAGAAAAGACGATTGTTAAGAAGCTAAGTGCAATTCAGACTTTCGGTCAGATGGATGTACTTTGCACTGACAAGACCGGTACTCTTACCGAGGACAGGGTCATTCTGGAAAGATACATGGACTGTTTTGGCAACGAGAACAGAGACATCCTGAAACAGTCATTCCTTAACTCCTATTTTCAGACCGGTCTTAAGAACCTGATTGACCTGGCAGTAATCAACAGAGCAGAAATCGATGGCCTGGGCAATCTGAAGAATGAATATGTCAGCGTAGATGAGATTCCTTTTGATTTTGTCCGCAGAAGAATGTCTGTTCTCTTAAAAGATAACGAAGGAAATGAAACACTGATTACCAAGGGAGCAGTAGACGAAGTAATCTCAGTCTGTTCCAAAATAGAAGCAGATGGAAAATCTGTAAAGCTTACGGATGAGCTGAAGAAACAGGCTTATGAAACATATGAAAAGTATAACAGTGACGGGTTAAGGATCATAGCCGTAGCCCGTAAGAATGAAGCCAATTCTGAAAAAGCGTTATCTGTAATCGACGAATCAGAAATGACGCTGATTGGATTCATAGGATTCCTTGATCCGCCTAAGGCAAGCGCCAGAGAAGCCATTCAGGCCCTGCAGCATCATGGTATCAAGACAGTCGTCCTGACCGGTGACTCAGAAGGCGTTGCCATTAATGTCTGTAAACAAGTTGGAATCGATGTAACCAACTGTCTATCCGGCAAGGACATTGATAATTTCAGTGATGAAGAACTTATTGGCAAGCTACAGGACTGTTACCTTTTAAGCAAGCTTTCCCCTATCCAGAAGCAGAGAGTTGTAAAGCTCTTCCAGGAAAGCGGCCATACCGTAGGATACATGGGTGACGGCATCAATGATTCCCCTGCCCTTAAGCAGTCTGATGTTGGCATATCAGTTGATACTGCCGTAGACATTGCCAAGGAAACAGCTGACATCATTTTGCTGGAAAAGGATCTTAACGTATTGGAGAAAGGCGTTGTTAACGGCAGGAAAACTTTTACCAATGTTCTGAAATACATTAAGATGGCAACCAGCGGCAACTTCGGCAACACTATTTCGGTCGTCATTGCTTCACTGTTTTTACCGTTTTTGCCTTTATTGCCGATTCACATTCTGATTCAGAACCTGTTAAACGACCTGGCTCAGATAGGAATGCCGTTCGACAATGTTGACAACGAGTACATCCAGAAGCCAAAAAAGTGGAACTCAGACGACATTCAGAGATTCATGTTCTTCTTTGGGACAATTTCAACCATTCTGGATATTCTGTGTTTCGCAGTCCTGTGGTTCATCATGAAATATGACAGTATGGAGAAGGCGCTGCTGTTTCAGACCGGCTGGTTTACATTTGGCATCATTTCACAGACAGTCATCATTCACATGATTCGTACTGACAGATTCCCGTTTTTCAGGAGCAGGTCATCAATACAGCTGATCCTGTCTACCTTACTGGTTGTTATTGTGACAATAATGATTTCATTTACTGACATTGCCGGAATACTGAACCTGGCAAAGCTTCCACTGGATTATCTTAAATGGATCGTAATCCTGATCGCCATTTACATTCTATTTGTAGAAGTATTCAAGAGAGTATATGTCAGAATCAAGAAGGAATGGCTGTAGAAATAAATATGATCATACATATTAATAATATTAAGTAAAAGGAGGAATAGAATGATCAGAACAAACATAGTAAAACTGACAACATTGCAGGCAATGGCCTACAGACAAAAACTGAAAGCCGGTGACATCGGAATCGTCATTGTCCGGCCTGATAAGTCCCAGCCAGGCATTGCCGCTGTCAACAAGAAAACCGGTGAACTGACTCTTCTGAAAAACATTAACGAAAAGGACTATCCAATTGATGCCTTCAAGGAAGCAATGGAACTGACCTACGGTCTGCCTTTCAAAAAGCAGGGAAGCATCAAAGTCACAAAGGAGATGTTTGTTGAACCTGTCAATGAAGAGGAAGAGGAAGAAATCACGATCAATGAGGCAGCATACCAGAAGATTCTTGACCACTACACTGACAAAAACGGCAAGTTGTCATATTCTTTAATTAATAAGGAAATGATAAAGTTTGCCAAGAGTAGTAGCATTGTCAGAGACATGATAGCTGATGGTAAGAGTGCCGGTAATATCCGCGATTACATAACTTACAACAAATTCAGAAATATTGCCTGTGATCTGAATATGCCAGATAAGGAAGTTGGCAAGATAATTGAACTTCTGGACGAAACTGACCCTAAGGGCATTTTCAAGGAATTGAACAGCGAATTAAGAAAAATGCTCAATACTAAAAAATAGAAAATGGTGGCAACACCATTTTCTTTTCATATTCCTTGTTTATGCATTGAAAATGCATATATAATATCCTACGTACGAAGGAAGTGTCAGACATGAAAAAAGAAAAGCCACTGGGAATGCGTATAGGCGAAAGTGCGTTCTGCGCAGGATATCTGATTTTTGCCCTTATTGCTGGAATTATATTTGCCAGTAGAGAAGGAAACTTCAATAAGTATTGCGCCGTAATGACCTTATTATTGGGTTGCGGTGATGCATTCCATCTGATTCCAAGAATAATCGTAAACATCAGGGGAGAAAGTGATAATTCCAATTTCTGGCTTGGTTTGGGAAACCTTGTTTCTTCAATCACCATGACCATTTTCTACATTCTGTTATTCTCCGTCATGAAGGAATTGAAACCGGAAGTAACTACCCTTCCATATATCAGGCCATTGTTAATAGTTCTGGCTGTCATCAGAATGGCATTATGTCTGTTCCCACAGAACAAATGGTTTACGCACGAAGACAACGGTAACTGGGGTTTATACCGAAACATTCCGTTTGTGATCATGGGCATCATTACCGTAGCCTACTTATTACTTAACTATCACGAAACCTTAATGGCAGTATTGGTAATTATCAGTTTCGTCTGTTACATGGCCGTTGTATTACTGGCCCACAAGAAACCGATGATGGGCATGTTAATGATACCGAAGACGATCTGTTACATCTGGTTAATAGCCATACTCTTAGGACTTTAAAACCTGGCAATTGCCAGGTTTTCTATTTCATTGTCATTGTTATTTTCCAGTCTTTTCCTGTCCCAATGCCATAGGCTTTGGAGAAGGAACCCTGGTTAATGGCTACAGCCATGTGATAGGCTGAGTTCATGTAAATCAAAGGTTCATTTATGGCAACGTCCGCAAATGACTTACCATAGTTGATCATATTAGAGTAAACCTTTGTGCCATTGTGGAATATTTCTACCAAAATGTCATCACCAAGGTTAAAACCGCACTGTCTGAACTTTTCATAAGGTATTGAAGTCCAAAGTGAACCAAATCTTACATCAAGAATGTCGATCTGCCCCATTACCCCGTTTTCAATGTCATGGCAGCCATATAATTCCAGTAAGACAACTTCATCTTTATTCATTACCGGTCCGATGTCTTCAAAACTGATTGTCCCACTTGCCAGTCTGGCCCCGGTATAGGCATATACGTCACGGCCATAGAAGGTATAGGACAGTTCAGAATTCTTTAATCTGTTTGTACCCTCTTCGATCAGTCTTATTTCTTCAATGCCGATGAAGCGTTCAATATGGGTTATGGTGCCATTATCAGGAGTAACAATATACTGCCCGGTAACCGTCTTGGCAACGATGCTCTTACGTTCTGAGCCTACACCTGGGTCAACTACTGAAACAAAAACTGTTCCTGCTGGCCAGTAGTTAATGGCCTGATGTAATCTGTATGAAGCATCAAAGATGTTATACTGGGGAATGTTATGGGTCAGATGACGGATGTTCAAATCAAAATCTACGCTGAAGGCAACGCCTTCCATGGCACTTATGGCCCCGTCATCAAGGCCAAAGTCCGTCTGAAATACTAATAACTTATTCATGAGCAAATACCACTTTATATTCTGAACCATAGCTTAACCTGTAATCTTCACATAAGTTACCGACTACTTCAGCTAAGCCCATCTTGTTAATTTCATTGTTATAGATCATTACGCTGTGATCTTCAGCCTTACCAAATGAATCATAGTAAGGAATGAACTGGTCAAAGACAACTTCATCCCTCTTGTAAATGACAGTATGAACCTTATCGCCCATCCTGAACCCTGCCTTTAAGAAATCTCGTAAGGTAATGTTGGTCCAGAGATTACCGAAGTTAGGATCATTGATTTCAAACATTCCTTCGATCCTGTCTTCCTTAATAACAGGTTCAGCGATCTCATGTCTGACAATCTCACTTACCGGATATTCCCTGCCAACCTGTTCATAATTAATAATTCCGCTTGCCAGTCTAGCTGCGCAATAGCCAAACAAGTCACGGCCATGGAAGATCGATACGGCGCCATTGTCTTCACGATGCAGACGGTTGATTGTCTCATCAATTTCTCTGACACTTTCAATGCCAAAGTATCTGTCTACATGTGTTAAGGAACCGTTATCCGGTGTAACGATGTAATAACCGTTTTTGGTTTTGGCAACACAGGCCCTGCGGCTTGTTCCTACACCCGGGTCAACAACAGAAACAAATATCGTTCCCTTTGGCCAGAAATCAATGTACTGGTAAAGTCTGTATGATGCGCTCCAGGTATCATACTGAGGGATCTCATGAGTAGCGGTGATGATCTCAATGTCCAGGTCAACATTTTTGACAACGCCATACATGGCCGCTACAGCTCCTTCCTTATATGTAAAATCAGTTTGAAATACTAACATTTTCTTCATAAAAAACTACTACTCCTTAAATGAATGGATTATATATGTTACTGCCGCCCTGGTTGGTAACGATCATACCGACGATAAACAGAATTGCACAGAATGCTATTACTGAATAGTCAGCCGTTGTAAGCTTCTTCTTGACATACCAGGTTCTCTTCTTATTCTTACCAAAACTTCGCAGCTGCATTGAATTGGAAATCGTATCAATGCGCTGTAAGGAAGTAAGAACCAGCGGCAATAAGATCTTGACCGCATTCTTAACTCTTTCAACAAGTTTAACATCCTTGCCCAAGCCAACGCCTCTGGCTTCCTGACTCTGGGCTATTTCATGATAGTCCTTCTGAATGTCAGGAATGTAACGCAAGGCCAGTGATACGGAATAACTGACTCTGTATGGCACACCGATTGCGCTTAATGAAGCCGCAAACTCAGATGGGTTGGTTGTTGAAATGAATAATATTGCGATAGGGAAACCTATGACATATTTCAGGGCAACGTTGAACTGATAGAACATCTGTTCTGCCGTAACATAATATCTGCCTACCAGATGAAACAATACCGTTCTGGTGCCATACATTTCCGTGCCGTAATCCGGGTTAAACAGAAACAGCAATATGAAGTTAAAGGTAATGAATATTACCAAGAACGTACTCATGAGTCTGATTTCTGACAGTTTGATCTTACTCAAACGGAAACCCAGTAATGACAGTAACAGTAATACGATCAGTACTCTGGTATCAAATGACAAGCCACACAACACTGAGAAAGTCAGGAAGATGATGAGCTTGGTCGTACCGGAAAGACGGTGAATGAAACTGTCTTTTGGAATGTAATTAAGTACACGGTTATTCATGTTCTCTCTCCCTTCTGTCACAGTCAATGAAGCAGTCAACGAAGCTGACCGGATCATCTATGCCGCACATAGTGGCAAGATTGAATAAGCTTGTTTCCTTCAGGGCTGCCTTTTCAACAAGTTCAGGGTCACAAAGCACGGCACTGCCGGCCTTGTCATCAACCATCTGACCATTAGAGAAAACAATTGCTCTGGATGTATATTCCAGCATTAAGTGCATGTCATGAGTAACAATTATTACCGTTATACCCTGCTTGTTAAGATCCTTTAAGAATTCCATGATTTCCGTATAGTGACGCAAGTCCTGACCGGCCGTAGGTTCATCAAGAATGATTACTTCCGGTCCCATTACCAAGATTGAGGCAATGGTAACTCTCTTTTTCTGACCAAAGCTCAAGGCGCTTATCGGCCAGTTACGGAATTCATATAGGCCGCATACCTTTAAGGTTTCATATACTCTTTCCTGAATCTCTTCCTTGCTTAAGCCGATATTGGCAATACCCATGGCAACTTCATCAAAGATCTGGATCTGGGAAATCATCTGGTTAGGGTTCTGCATGACATAACCGATGTGAGCCGCCCTGTGACGGATGGTCGTATCGGTTACATCTTTACCTTTGAAGAATACCTTGCCCTTCTGAGGCTTTTCAAAACCACAGACCAATTTACAGAAGGTACTCTTGCCGGCACCGTTTCTGCCCACGATCGATAACATTTCTCCCTTTCTGATCTTGACGTTAATGTCGTTTAAGACATATTCCTTACCATCATAGGCAAAGCTCAGATCCTGAGTTTCCAAGATATAATTGTTATCATTAACCGTCTGTTGACGCTGTTGGGAGAGGTACCAGTCTCTGACTGAATTAACTTCTTCCTTTTCCAGATTCAACTGACGGATATTGTCTATGTGTTCAACTTTATTAATATCTGCAGAGGCATATTTCAAGGCTGTGAGATACAATGGTTCTCTGATGCCATATTCATTTAACAGTGGGCTTCTTAACATGTCCTGAGGTTTCTTATCGGCAACGATGCAGCCATCAGCCATTAATAAGATCCTGTCAACATTTTCCCACAGGGCATCTTCAATACGGTGTTCAATTATTACAACAGTCGTATTGGTTTCCTTCTTCAGTTTTTCAATTAATTCAATTGCGCCCTTTCCTGTTGCCGGGTCAAGGTTTGCCAGAGGTTCATCAAACAGTAAGATCTTAACATCATCAACCAATACACCGGCCATTGAAACACGCTGCTTCTGGCCGCCTGACAAATCGTAAGGAGCCTTCTTCATGTGCTTTTCAATGCCAACCTGCATTGCGGCATGATCTGTTAATTCAATCATCCTGCCCTGTTCAATACAGTCATTCTCCAAGGCAAAGGCAATGTCTTCACCTACCGTTAAGCCAACAAACTGACCATCTGGGTCCTGTAAGACCGTACCGACTCTGGTTGAAAGCTCAAAGATTGAAGAATTCTTTGTCTCTATGCCGTCAACTGTTAAAGAGCCTTCGATCTTGCCATTATAGGAAAATGGAATAAGGCCGTTGATGCAATTGCCTAAGGTGCTCTTACCTGAGCCTGAGGCTCCGCAGATCAGAATCTTTTCCCCCGGATAAATGTCCAGATTGATGTCCTTTAAGGTAGGACGCTTCTGAGCATTGTATTGGAATGAAAAGTTCTTAAAACTGATTATTGGGGTCATTTCACTCATAAACATACCTCTTTAAGAAAACAAAAAAAGGCTTACAGTTCATTCAGGTCATAGACCGGAACTAACTTTAAGCCTGTAAAATACAAATCGTTATTCCTTATCCAGTGAACCAGTCTTAGCGATTGTCTTTGAATAGCCGTACAGTAATAAACCGCCGATTACCATTGCACATAAGAAGTCTGCGATAGCAGCTACAGCTAACTGTGCAACAACGATCTTGAAGTCTTCCTTGTAAATGACTACGTCACCTACAGCTGCGATGATAGGCCATGCAACTACATTAGCCAAGCAGTTTGCGATTGCGAAGTTAACAAGAGCCTTCTTGCCGAATTCGCCGCTTTCAATGTTGATCTTCTTAGCGAATAAACCAACGATTAAGCCATATACGGCTGTACCGAATGCCCATGACCACCAAACGCCACCCCAGCTCATGTCTGTGAGAACGTGACCGATGAAACCTGACAGACAGCCAACAACTGGTCCGTAGACTACAGCGAAGAATGACTGGATTCCATACTGGAAGGCAATGTTGGTATTAGGAATACCACTTGGAACTGCTACGAAACGGGCTAATACGAAGAATAATGCAGCACCGATACCAGTAGCAACTACTTTTTTAACAGCATCGTTTTTCATAAATGTTCATCCCCTTTGTTTAACTTAATAATCTTATCATTATTACGGTTATGATTCAAGAAATACCACCGTATAACTGATCATATTGAACTTTGATGTCTCATTTCAGAGACATTTTTATCTTTCAATAAAGCTGTTACAGATGAGTTCCGCAAACATCTTATTGCCGGTGGCATTTGGATGTACGCCATCGTCAAACCACTCTGGATGGTTCTGGGTATACTCATGCAGATCAATGACTTCCAGATTCAGCTGTTCACCAATCTTCTTAACAATTTGGACAATGTAATTATCAATGTTACCGGCATCGATATCAAATTCTACCACACCTGTTTCAGGATCCGGGTAACACTGCGGTGGGGTCATCAAAATTACTCTTGGTTTATGTGGCAGATCCATATAACTTCTGACAAAGAACAGATACTCGTTCTTAAATCTTTTCTCATGCCAGTTATATGGTTTGGCATCATTAGTACCCAGCATCAGAATGTATGTATCTGCCTGTACGCTCTGGGAAACCTTATAGTACCTTTCCTTTGTATATGGATAGTCACCACTGCTCAGCAGCGTTCTGCCACTGATTCCATAGTTAAGGACCTGATAATCATTTCCCAGTAATTCATTCAGATAGTATTCCCAGGTATATTCTGTCTGCCCCTGTACACCAGCGCCATAAGTTATGCTGTCACCGATGCAGGCAATTAACTTCTTTCCCTCAATTACCTTAGGAGCCGGCATTAAACCTAAGCCCTTTAAAAAGAGGCTATGAATGACTTTCTCAGATAATAGTTCAATTGGCATTATTTTTTCCTCGCTTATTTATTAATAATTATAGCATTCCGCAATTGTAAATTCTGTGTATTTTATTGGATTTTTAGTTTCTGTTTTTCTAAAATATTGAATGTTTCAAAAAGAGGATGCACTTATGAAAAACAACAAATGGCTTTATTCCATCTGGTAGACCATTCACCTTTCTACTACAACATTAACGTCATAGTTAAATATCCGGCATTACTTTTAAAACCATAAAAAAAGGAACTCATAAGTTCCTTTTTTATTACAGATGCATTTTTCCAGAATATCTCGTACCCGCAACGAGCAATGCTCTTAAATATTCATCCAGGGGAGAAGACTACATCTGTTTCCCAGCATTAATAACTTAAATTCTAATAAACACCTGATACCTTACCGATAGCGGTTAAGATAGCTGCCAATACAGCGATCAAGCCCATGAGCTTCATTGGAGACCATTTCTTCTTAGAATACAGATAGTAAACTAATAAGGTTAAGCCTAATGGTAAGATCTTAGGGAAAATGCTGTTGAGCATGTTATCAGCGTTGAATAATACTACTGTGTTGTAAACAACTTCTGCACCTGTATAGTCAGCTACTTCCTTAGTGATCTGAATTGGTAATGAAGCTGAAACGAATGAAGCAGTTAATGCACCGGTAACAATTAAACCAACCAATGTCAAAGCATTTGTCAGCTTATCAAGCTTGCCTGATGCCATTAAGTTCTGTAATCCCTCTAAGCCTGATCTGTAACCTAATCTGAATAAGTTCCAGCTTAAGATGCAGGTGCCGATAGGATAGGCAAGCAGATAAATTACTGCACCGATCCAGGCGGTTGATGGATTAGCTTCTGCGATTGACAGACAAATTGTCAGCAGAATTGGGATGATTGTTGCGACCCATAATGAGTCACCAATTGCACTTGTAGGACCAATTAAGGCAACCTTTACTGATTCAATTACTTCAGGAGTACACTGGCCATTTGCCAATGATTCTTCCAAGGCACAGGTAATGCCGTTACAGATTGAACCAACCTGTGATTCAGTATTGAACAATGTAATGTGTCTGTTTAAGGCAGCTGCCTTTTCTTCCTTTGTATCATATAATTCATCAATTACCGGAGCCATTGACTGACCAAATGCCATACCCAGCATTGATTCAGCCTGCTGTGAACAGCCGTTCCAGAAGAACCAGTTTAAGAAAGACTTCTTTAATGTCTTTGGACTTATTTTCTTTTCAGCCATGATTTAAGCCTCCTTTGTTTCAGCAGCATAGAAGACAACACCAACGATTGTTGCGATTACTGCTACTGCCATTGTTGACAGATTGAAATATGTAACAAGAATGAAGCCTGCTAAGAAGACAGCGTAATGCCAGCCCTTCTTTACTAAGAATGACAGAATTATACCCATTCCAAGAGCAGCCATCATGCCACCGAATACTGATAAGAACTGTGTTAACCAGCCAGGGATCATGTTAGCGAAATCAGCCTGTGCAGATCCTAAGTTAAGTGCTGATAAGACGATTACTGCAGGAATGAATCTGCAGGCAAAACCGATTATCTGACCACCGACAACGTTAGGAACATACATGTGCTTTGTATCACCTGCATCAGCATATTTCTTGGCAAGTCTGTTTAATGGCAGGTTAAGTGCATATGATAAGTTCCACATTAACTGACCAACAAATCCACCGATACCGGCAAACAATACTGCGTAACCAATCAGTTCAGAAGCACCAGCACCCTTACCGAACATGATTGCTCCAGCAGTACCGATGTAAGTTGCATATGACAAATCCCATGCAACAGCTCCACCTGGAGTTACTGAACCCATGTACATGATCTGTAATGGTATGCCTACTACCATTGCATCCTGTAAATCTCCGGTAATAACACCTACTACAAATGAAGCAACTAATGGTCTACCTAAAGCGTACCAGCCAATTGTATTACCTACAATTGAGCCGATGGAACCAAGATAGACAAATAGTGCAACCAGAACAATTTGAATTGTACTCATAATTATCTCCTTCTTTTCCTTTATTCCTTATAATGTTTTCTTAAAGTCTGCCCAGGTTGTCATGCTGGTTGTTGGCAATTGCTGGAAACAGACTTTTAATCCTGATTCAACAAGTTCATCAATTGTCTTTACATCTTCATCAGATAAGAAGAATATGCCTGTGGCACCAGATAACTGATGATTTGTATCACTTCTTTTGGCAATGTTGCCTAAGTAAATGATTTCACAATCCTTTATTACTTCCTTCAGTTTTCCCAGAACTGAAGGAAACTTTACGATGAGCAATCTTGTAACATCAGAAGGTTTGCTTAATAAATCAATGGCCTCTGCACTTGTAACAAAACTTGTCTTATAGTTCTTTGGAACACCCATGGTCATGATTGACTTCAGCATTGGGTTGGCTGCTGATACATCATCAACAGCGATTATTTCCTTAATGCCTAATGTCGGGCCCCAGGCCATTACGGTCTGACCATGAACCAGACGGTCATCTACTCTTACGTATAACTTTCCCATTGTCGTTCACCTTACCACATTTCATTTTCAATTAATGAGGCATGCATGTAGCATACTGTTGGGCCATCTGTGCCGGCCTCAATTGATCTAACCTTCAGATTTGTTGGGTAGTATTTCTGATAAGGGAAATCATTGACCCCACCTCTGAATACTGTGTACGTATTCAAGGCCTTATACCACTGGTCTACTTCCTCTTGTGTTAATACAAAGTATGACTGAGGAATGAATCCAACTAAGTCTTCAAATGTTTCACCATAAACCAGTTTGATGTTTGAACCTTTCTGATGCATGTGCTTTACGGCAGTAACAACAGCATCATGAGTATTGATGTGTCTTGGATGCATTGAGCCACGCCAGTGAGTAATGACCAGATCAACCTTTTCATCAGTAAAGTATTTTTCCAGACGGTCAGCGAACTCTGCAGTTGAAGGCATGTTTGAACTTACATAGCCTAACCAGATTGAATCACCGCCTAAATGTTCTGCAGCGATCTTATTCTGTTCCAGTAATTGCTTAAGATATGCTTCGCATTCTTCCTTGGTAGCGTTTGGATCTTCTAATCTTCCTTGGGTTACGTGCATACATGTTACATGTGCTCCCTGTCTGGCATAACGAAGTAATAATGGTCCGCCCATTAACTCAGCATCGAGACTATGTGCACCGATTGAAACTACTCTTTTAATGTTGCTCATGTTAAATCTCCTTTTTATATGTTATGAATCTACGGATCACAGATAATCCATTTCTTTCGTAATATCTTCTGCCAGGATCATCTGTTGTTATGAAATACATTCTGTATATTCCCTTCTTACACATTTCAAAGCAGGTGTAATCAAGTAATATACTGCCTAAGCCGGCATTTCTTTCACTTTCTGCAATGCCTATAGGACCAAATCTCATAGGGTTACCGTCGATTGCCCTGTTGCAGCAACCACATATTTTACCACTTGGATCAGTTACCAGCACAAGAACATCTTCAGCTATTCCCTGCTGCATGGCTAATAAGGCATTTCTCTTCCAGCCGCCGCCAAATTCCTTTTTCAGGAATTCCAGTAATTCAATACAATAGCTGTAGTCAAAGTTGAAGAAGCGATAGCCTTTCTCTTCAGCAGCCTTCATCTTTTCTCTTGTTTTCTCTGGAATCTGGAAACCATGCAGGTCCTTACCCATTGAATAATGCTGCTCAGAGCCTTTATAGCCATTCTTTTCAAAGAATTCAATTGATTCCGGATAATGATCAGGATCCAAGCCCCAGAAGAAATATGATGGTGAATAAGCGCCTAGGGTAATATTAGTGGCACCCATTTCCTTTAACTTGTTTTCAGCCAGGTCAAGAAGTTTCTGACCAATTCCCTGTCTTCTGTACTCTTCATCAACGAAGATGACATTGATCCAGCCTCTGGTTGGTTCCGTTCCTCTTTCCAGATATGGAAACTTTCTTTTCGTTGCCAGAATGTAGCCAACAACCTTGTCCCCATCTAAAGCGATCCAGGAAAGAGCCGGATCAAAGTTATCATCAAACAATGCCTGCTTACGGAATTTCTTTACATCGATACTGTCAAAGGTGCAGCAGCGGTTCCATAAATCGACTACCTGACCTTCATACTTCTGTAAATAGTTAATTATTTCCATATAATTGTCCTCATATATATCTTAATTATAGTTTTCCAAAATTTTATTTCACACAGTTATAAATTCTTTGGTACAATATTTCATATAAACCTTTTAAACTGGCAAAGGAGCACATGAAATGAAACCAATAATACAGTTAAGATCAATTTTCAATAATGTCTCGGCAGTAGAAAAAGGGATTGCCGATTTCATCATCAACAATCCTGATCAGGTCACAAAAATGTCCATTCACGAACTGGCGAAGAAGTCTTATTCTTCTCCAAGTTCAATAGTAAGATTATGTAAACAGTTAGGCTATGATGGCTTCAAGGAATTCAAACATGCCTTATTGGCTGAATTAATGGCTTTTGGCGATACTGAAACTCATGAAGATAATCCGATCATGGCAACTGATTCAATAAGTGAAATAATTGAAAAGACTACTCAGAACAACATTCAGTCACTCCATGATTCACGTCACTTAATTGATAATAAGACAATTGAAGAAATAGTTGATAAGCTATATGAAAGTCATAACATCTATGTCTTCGGCTTAGGTTCATCCCTTGGCATCTGTAATGACATGTACATCAAAATGACCAGATTAGGCCGAACATGTTTTTATACAACGGAATATCATACCCAAATGATTCAGGCATTGAACTGCAAGAGTAACGATTTCTGTATGTTTGTTTCTTTTTCAGGTGAAACCGAAGAACTCCTGGAATTAGCTAAAATTGCCAAGGATAACAATGCCTATTGTGCCGCTCTTACCCACTATGGTGAAAGCTCACTTTCAAAGCTCTGTAACAAGACCATTCACTCAAGTTCAAATGAATCACTATTCTCCTGTGGCACAATGTCTTCCAGAATATCTCAATTGAACATGATAGATATCATATTCAACATATACTGTTCAAAGCACTATGAAGAAGCAACGAAAAATCTGACAAAGACACAAATTAAAAAGGCTTATACTGGAAAGTATTAAGCCTTTTCATTAGTCTGGCTATATAAGATTCTTTTACCCATTATATGGTTCCATGTCCATCAAGTCAGTCATGATGATGATTTCCGGCAGGCGGTCATTTGCCCATTTTGCCTTGCTCAGTCTAACCAGTACATTTTCACCATCATGCATATATAGTATGTTATGGTCTTTATCATAACCAACAGTGTATTCCTTATCAGAAACCATGATCTTTTCTTCGAAACTGTTTTTATCTTTAAATTCTTTCAGATCAGTGTAGAGATATTCAATCTCACCTTTTTCTCCTTCAACTCTGAGCAGAAAGCCACAGGTACCGTTTTTATCATAGGTTTCATATTCCCACCCTTTCAGCATCTGCATCAGAAGACCGCCAACGCTGAATCGTTCATATAATACTTCAAAGTCATTGTTAACAATGTAGTTCTTTCTATCAACACCCATTATCTTTGTACCATCACTGTAGAATCTTAATGATATGTATTGAGCAGTCATGTCCCCCTTTCGCTCCATCTTAAGGATCAAATCAGCGTTGTTATCATCAATGATGCTGCAGTTCATTGTATAGATTCCGGATTCCCCCGTAGAAGCAGGCTCATCTCTGTCAACATGGTAACTGTCATCAGTTATATTCAGATTATCAGTTTTATTAACAACCAACCACTCAAAGCCTGTACCCTCAGTAAAATCTAGTTTAACGGTTATGTTTCTGTCTTCAAATGTAATTCCTTCCACTTCCGGTTCACCTTTCTTTCCATTATTGTTTTCAGCAGGAGCATTTTTGCAGCTTGCCATTAATAAAACACACAAAACAAGACTCAACAGTTTCTTCATGATATTCACCTTTTTTCTAATAGTATTATACATTAATTAAGCTCCTTCATTAAGCCATAAGAAAAAGGCAGGTTACGTTGCAGTCCGTCCTGCCTTTTCCAGAAAGAAATGTATATGAAAAAAATAAAACTACCAGTCAATTATTGGTGATTTGTAGAACTGTCTTGTACTTAAGTCAAGATACAGTTTAGCGCTGCCGTATTTTGTACCGGTTACGTCATACTTACCCCAGACATCTACTCTCTTGTAACATTCCTTGTGAGCAGTAATAGGCTTGAAGGCATATCCGCCGTTTTCACGGTTCAGGCCAAACAGTGCCCATAACGGTGCAACGAAGATGTTTGCGGAAAGTAGTGGTACAGGGTCATTAACATCACCCAGACGTTTTACTGTTCCTTCACGAGAGCCGGCTGACAGTAATGGTGAACCGAATGTTACGGTATTCAGAATATTATAGTTTGCCTTGATCTTACTGTCGGCTGCGACCTGCTGAGCGATCATGCCGCCAAGAGAATGGCCTGCCAATATCAGATTTGAACCTCTAGGAATGTTATTAAGAATGACATTAACAACATTATAATAATATGCACTCTTCAGATTGAATCCTGAGAACAGGTCTGTAATGGCTTCAGTTGACTGATTGAATACCCATTCTGTACCTGACAAGGTGATCAGATATACTTCCTTGCTTGAGAAAGTCTTCTGTAATGTTCCCTTGGTAACTGTAATAGGGCCTTTTGTACCGCCATTATAACCATCAGATACCAGCTGAGCTATTTCTGCAGCGTTTGTGTACTTTGTGCCACTGGCTGCTTCAACTGTAAAGCTTGGCGCGAACGTAGAAAAGGCTAACGTAAACGCCAAAAGCAACGTCAATAGTTTTGAACCTTTCTTCATTTAAAATTATCCTCCAAATTATTATGCTTTTGCCTGTTATAAACAGAGCTATTATTTTCACCTACATTATAACACCTGTGACCTCTGTTGGCTTAACAAAAAAGGTAATCAGTTGAAAAAAGTATTCAAAGCATGTTATAGTTTAGTCTATGGCAAACAAAGATGTTAAAACGATTGGAAAAGACTATACGCTTTCCTCATTAATAAGATTTACCACACCGGCAATCTTAAACGAATTCATGATCAACTGTCTCTATACCATTGATGACGGTCTTTTCATTACGCGTTATGTTGGAACCAATGCCGAATCAGCCTTCAGTATTTTGATGCCACTGTTCATGATGCATGGTGCCTTTTCTGCATTGTTAGGTGGTGTTTCAACCTTAGTTTCCCGTAAGCTTGGTGAAAAAAGAGATGAGGAAGCCAAGGGTGACTTTACAGCCATCTTATTAGTATCCTTTGCTTTAGGTTTGGTAATCATGCTCTTGGAGTTCCTGTTTAAAGACAATTTATTAAGACTGTTAGGAGCTACCGACATCATTCATCCATATGCCATAAGCTTTTTGAACATAAGCTGTCTGTATGTACCGTTAACCATGTTAGGAAACATGTTTGCCCGTTTCTATGTTCCAGCCGGAGCTCCAAAGATGGAACTGTTCTCAACAATGCTTAATGTTTCCACTAACATCTTCTTTGACTGGTACTTTGTCGTATACCGCCGCATTGGCATGGTCGGTGCCGCATATGCCAACTTAATTGCCACTACCATTCAGGTACTCATAGGAATTCTGTTCTACAGCAGTAAGAAAGCTGAAGTTGGCTTTGCCAAACCTTCAAAAAATCTGCTACAGCTGGTACTTGAAAGCTGCAGATATGGGTTATCAACCTTCTTCTCCAACATTTCAGTTGGAATAGGTTCAATCATCAGTAACTATTCATTATTACACTTTGGTAATGAAGCTTACCTGGCAGCCTATACGATTGTAAATAACATATCATTCACCTTCATGAGCGCCTTCTTCGGTTTATTTGGCGCAAGCGGACCACTACTAAGCTATGCCATGGGTGAAAGAAATAAGAAGAAACTGAATCATCTGTTAAAGATCATATTTACTGAGGCAACAATGTTAATTGCCCTGACCATCGTTCTTTATCTGATATTCTCACAGCCACTTGCCGTACTATTCACGGGACAGGCCGCAGCTGACATTAAGGATCTGATCGACTACGGTTTAAAGATCGCACCATACGGCTTCCTGTTCTTCGGTTATAACATTGGCGCCAGAATGTGTTTTACTTCATTGGGAAACATCAGATCAAGTACCTTGATAACCATCTTACAGGAAGTAATATTCTCCAACCTGACCATTGTATTATTACCGTTAATATTTGGAGTAAAGGGAGTATGGTTCTCCTTCTTAGCCGGCAACTGCTTCACCCTGATATTCTCCATCATCGTTGTCTATGCCAACAGGGATAATTACGGTTATGGACGCAGTAAAGTTGCCTACATGGTTGAATAATTATGACATATTAAAAGCTCGCTAAACTATATTAGCGAGCTTCATTTTTTAGATAATACGGACCGCTTTCTATCACAAAGTGCTCTTCATCAACATCAGTTGGCGGATATGAATCTGCCAGATAGATCTTAACTCCTGATACTTCTGTTTCCTTAAAATCACTCTTACTTCCCATTACCACATACTGCACATCCGGATACATTAGCTTATCCGGTTCAATTTCTATTGCCCATGCCTCATGTGGCTTTTCAATATCTACTCCTAAGCCACTAAGAAAAGCCGCTACTTCAGGATACGCTTCTGATATCCTTCTGTAGAAGTTCTGACAGTTATCACACTGACACAAGTCCTGTGCAGTCATGCTCTCGTAGTACTTTCTGGTCTCATTAATTTTCATACTCATATTCTAGCATACAAATATATATAATATTGATTTTAAAATAATAAGTACTATAATAGAAAACTGTCGGTTATTCCTGCAACTTTCGTTACACCTATAACGGCATTTGTCAGGAGGTTATTTATGAATAAGGTATTTGTTGTCGCTGTAGCGCTTTTCTCTGGAATGATGATGACCAGATTATTCAAGGTTCTTCATCTCAAATTCCCGAACGTCACAGCCTTTTTAATTGCCGGTATCGTTGCCGGTCCTTACCTGTTAGGCAGATATAATGGTCTGGACAGTATTGAAGCAGTAAACTCTCTGCATAACATCAATGATGTTGCCCTGGCCTTCATCGCTTTCTCAATCGGGGCTGAATTCAGACTTGATAAGTTAAAGAACACAGGTAAACAGGCATTAGTAATCGGTGTCTTACAGGCAGTTGCTGCTACGGTTATCGTAGATATTGCCTTAATTGTCTTACACTTCATCTTCGGTGATGAAGTATTGCCTTTATCAGTATGTCTGACCTTAGGCGCCATCGCAGCTGCCACAGCTCCTGCCGCAACCTTGTTAGTCATCAAGCAGTACCATGCCGAAGGTCCTGTAACAGAATTATTATTACCAATTGTTGCTTTGGATGACGCAGTCGGTCTGGTAATATTTGCCTTAAGCTTTGGTGTTGCCCAGGCTCTTGAAGGCGGCCAGTTAAGTGTAATTACCGTACTTATCAACCCGTTAATTGAAATCGTCGGTTCAGTAATCATGGGTTCACTTATTGGTTTAGTTCTTTCAAAGCTTGAAACAACATTCCACAGTGCCGGCTCAAGACTGGCATTAGCCATCTCATTAGTATTCTTTGCCCTGGCTGCTTCAGGCTTAAACTATCAGTTTGGTCAGTTAGAGATTGGCTTTTCATCATTACTGGTATTAATGATGATGGGTACTGTCTTCTGTAACACCTCACAATATTCCGAAGAAGTATTCTTCAGAAGTGATGAATGGACCGTACCACTTTATACCGTATTCTTTGTATTAAGCGGTGCAGCCTTGGATCTTGGTGTATTCACTAATATCCAGATCATCATCATTGGTGTTACCTATGTAATCTGCCGTATGATCGGTAAGTACTTCGGTGCATCATTCAGTGCCAGAATGACCAAGTGTTCAGATAATGTTATCCGTTATCTAGGCATTACATTATTCCCGCAAGCTGGCGTTGCCTTAGGCATGTCTTCTACAGCCATGGCCCTTGGAACAACAGAAGGAACATTGATTCGTAACGTCGTATTATTCAGTGTTCTGATTTATGAACTAATTGGCCCGGCCTTAACCAGATCAGCACTTATAAAAGCCGGCGAAATCAAACAGTAATAATAACAGCGAAAGGCATCTCACGATGCCTTTTACTATGATATTCATATTATATTAATTCTTTTCCAAGGTGAATCCTTTTTCAAAGCTGCCAGTCACCTTGTAGTGATAAAGTTTTCCATATTCAACCTTAAACTGTTCACAGGCTTCTGTTGAAACCATGAGTTCAGCAGAAGAAAACAGCTCATTGATTCCATTCTTATCTCCGGATACAGTTATCTTAAAACTGAAATTCTCAAGGTTTCCGTTTTCCGGGAAGTTTTCCGGCAGAAAAGCAAAATAAGCCGGTCCCTTGTATTCAGTAGTGTCGGTATTACTTACAGCCATTCCACCCATTAACTCATCATCGAGAAAATATGAGATATCCAATCTGTAAACCGGATCACTTATCTCACTGATATCTACTTCTACGATCATCTCATCTTCTTCAGGTAACACTTCCTTTTGTACACATCCCGAAAATAATGTTAATAAGAACGAAATTGCCAACAATAATACTGCTTTCTTCATATGACCACTCTTTCCTGTTTCATTCTATCATTGAGCAATCCATTTTTCTCTTAATATCTGATTAAGGAATTCTTACGGCACAATTCAGAATTAATGTCAGTTTACTTTAGAATTCCTGTTTTTCTTTACAAAAATATTACATTTCGTTAAGCGTTTACATTGAAAAAACGCTTTGTATGAAAAATCATATATGTTACAATGACGCTGATGGGGGAGTAACAGGCGTGTAAACGCAGTATAGTCGTCACCTCGGTTCTCAAAAAGAACCCGGCTTGCTTTAAATTGTGAGACTCAGTCACCGCAAACTGCTGTGCTTGGGTAGTCACTAAAGGGGATAGGTGTGATAGGTACAGTAGATTGCTACTGTACTTTTTTAATAGAAAGGAAAAAACCAATTGGAAGAATTAATTAGTATTATTGAACCAATTTGGGATGAATTATCACTGTTCGTAGTTGGAACCGGTTTTGGTTTTACCTGTAACGAGATCAGGAAGAACTCCAAGTATGAATACATCCTGAAATGGAACATCCTGATGATAACGCCAATTATTCTGATATTGGCTATAATGATGAGATTATGGAATTAACACTATCGACATTCATTGGTTATCTGGGGCAGTATCCGGCACTGATTATTACCTCTTTATTAACCTTAGCGGTAATATTCGTTAACGGTTGGACCGATGCACCTAACGCCATCGCAACCTGTGTTTCTACCAGAGCCATCAAGCCTAAGCCGGCCATTTACATGGCTGCCGTATTCAACTTCATAGGCTTGTTTATAATGACTCTCATAAGTTCAAAGGTTGCCGAAACAATTTATAACATCGTAGACTTTGGAAGTGATACAAACCAGGCCTTAATAGCCTTGTGTGCTGCCATGGTTGCCATTGTATTATGGGCTTCACTTGCCAGCGTATTTGGCATTCCTACTTCTGAAAGCCATGCCTTGATTGCCGGTTTAACCGGTGCCGCAATTGCCATGCACGGCAACTTGTCAGGTGTCAGCGCCAATGAATGGAAGAAAGTCATTTACGGTCTGTTTGCTTCAACAATTCTGGGCTTTTTGATCGGCTATGCCATGGTAAAACTGGTTGAAACGATATGCAGGAACATGGACAGAAGAAAGACCAACAGGTTCTTCGGACATGCTGAAATATTCTCTGGTGCTTCAATGGCATTCATGCACGGGGCTCAGGACGGTCAGAAGTTCATCGGTGTATTCCTGCTTGGCATGTTCTTAGTTCAGGGCAAGACCTCAGTAGGAAGTATCCCAACACCTTTATGGTTAATGTTGATCTGTGCCCTGGTCATGGGAATTGGAACTTCCATTGGTGGCATGAAGATCATCAAGTCAGTAGGCATGGACATGGTTAAGCTGGAAAACTACCAGGGATTCTGTGCAGACATGGCTGCCGCATTATGTATCTTCATATCATCACTTACCGGTATCCCGGTATCAACCACACATGTAAAGACCAGCGCCATCATGGGTGTTGGTGCCAGCAAGAGCATCAAGCGTGTTAACTGGCTGGTTGTAAAGGACATGGTCATGACCTGGATCCTTACCTTCCCGGGTTGCGGTCTGGTAGGCTACATCGTAACAAAGATATTCATTGCCATATTTTAAAGGAGAATAGAAATGAGTAATAAGATAGATTATTTTGATTATTTTAAGGAAATTTCTATTTTAGCCTGTAAGCAGGCTCAGTACTTAAGTGAAACACTTGAAAACTATGATCATGATTCATTACCTGAAAGAATGAAGTACATGCACTCAATCGAACATGAAGCAGACATCAAGAAGAGTGAAATGATCACTGAACTGATCAAGGAATTCCTGCCACCAATCGACAGAGATGACATCGTTTCATTATCTGAACTCTACGACAACGTCTGTGATACCATTGACGAAGTATTACTGGAATTCTACATGCATGACATTAAGGAATGTACTCCTGAAGCCAAGGTCATTTCCAAGAAGATCGTTGAGATCTGCCTGCAATTACATGAACTGTCAGAAAACCTCAAGGGTTTCAAGAAGCCTGATACATTAATTGAAAAGGTCATTCAGGTTAATGACATTGAAGATGAAGGCGATAAGTTATATACCAGTGTAATGCATGAGCTCTTCAGCAAGTGCGATGACAGTAAGACATTGTTATGCTGGAGCAACATCTACGCATGTCTGGAAGAATGCTTCGATGCCTGCGAACATGCAGCTGATCTGATCAGAAACGTAATCATTAAGAATTCATAAGAAAAGCTGCATTGCAGCTTTTTTCATTCTTCATCTGGCTTTTGCCCGTCATGGGCAAGCCATTTGCACTCACCTAAATCAAATTCTGAGAATGTAGCCTTGAAGGATGAGTCTTCAGGGCTACAGGCATATATGCCGAATGTTACTTCCTTTTTAACATTGAACATGTGGCATATTCTCATCTGCTTGTAGTTTTTGCCATCAGATGAGTTCTCCAGGCAGAAGTCATCCTGTCGGCGGCTTAACCTGAACCACATGCACTTTACTGAAGCATCGATGTCAGTAGTAGCCCAGTCAGAATAACCGTTATTTGTAACGACACTTCCTAATCTGCCGATTTCTTCATTTTCATATTCAACTGATGCCTTGATCCAGTTTTCAGAATCAAGGTACATGATCACTCCACCCTGGTCAAATCTGTGCTTTGATTCAAAGACCGCCTTTACAGTAAAGGAGAAGAATTCTTCTTCACTTTTCATCTGTAAAGCCGGGGCATTGTCATTACGGAAATGATAATAGGTTCTCTGCCACAAATCGGTAAAAGGTTCTGTTATTATTTCTACCTTGTCATCAGAAACGACATTGTTCTTTGGTTCTCTTGTCCATTCAAATTTACTTAAATCTACTTTCATAAACTAAATCCTATTCTATTGTTATTCTTCCTTCCGGCTGTGCATATCGTGCATCTACGTTGCCTATTTCTCTTAAGTATCCGGCAAATACATCACTGTCAGTTGGTCCTGCTTCAATGATGAACTGGCAATCCTTAAACAGATTATTGCCATCGCCCATGTGAGCCAGTACATAATCAGGTCCGCCTAAGGTATAGGTCTTATTAGGATCGATCGGTACATATTCACCATTCTCCAAAACCTGGACATCCTTTACTCTTCTTTCACCGGTTATTTCCACAAACATGTTATCAGAATCAACAACAACGCTTGAAGGTATTGAAGTATCAATGGTATATTTCATGCCAGATACCTGTAAGAAACCGCCAAATTCACCTACGGCAGAGCCGTCAAATGAATGAATTTTTTCCGTGAATCTTGAGCAGAATTCCAATGAATCAAGGATCTGCTGGCCGGTTGCGTAACAGCTTGATAATGAATTCATGAACGGCATTACATCAATTACATTCTGATAAGTGATGTCACCGGCCTTAATGGTCTTTCTTATTGCCCCACCGTTAACAATTACTATATCAGTTCCCAGATATGTTCTCCAGGCATCAGCGGCTAAATCACCCAAACCTATTTCTCTGGTTCTGGATATTCTGATGTCTGCTTCATCGGTAATGCTTAAGTCAAAATCAGTATGAGCTACCTTTATATTCAATAACTGATTCAGATGTTCTTCCTCTTCAGCAATCGTCTTTTTAATGTCTTCATCTTCTCTGTCATATTCAGATATCAGCGTGGTTTCAATTGTGCCGTCCTTACCAATGAACAGTTCACCAACATTCTTCATCTTTGTTCCTACGGATGAAAGAACAACATCCTTGCCATCCTTGTTCTGATAGGTTTCACCAATGATCTCAGCATGAGCATGGCCATCCAATACGGCATCGATGCCATTAGTATTACGGATCAATGTTACGGCATCAAATGGCTCATAAGTTACGCCTGTACCTAAATGAGTAAGAGCAACGACATAGTGAGCGCCCTGTTTTCTGGCTTCATCAACAGTTTTCTGAACTCTTTCAGCTAAGTCAAGACCACCGTTACCGCTGCCGAAGTCATAAACAAATTCATCATTTTCCATGAAGTATGCAGGTGTTGAAGAAGTGAGTGATTCAGGAGTAAGAACACCAATGAAGGCAACCTTTGTCCCATCAAAATCCTTGATCACAAAACCAGGTGTATTTTCAAAGACATTGGTCTTAGCGCCACTGTATTCAACATTACAGGCTACGACTTCAAATTCAGCCAGTTTCATTAATTCACCTAATCTGTCCATGCCATAGTCAAATTCATGGTTGCCAATCGTGACCACATCATAATTCATCGCATTCATTATGTGAATGATCTGTTCACCCTTGGAAATGGAACCAATGGTACCACCCTGCAAATAGTCACCGCAGTCAACCAGCGCAACATACGGATGTTCCTTCTTATCATCATCAACCAGTGCCTTAAGTTTCGCAAAGCCCATGTTGTCACTTAAGCCACAGTGAACATCACTTGTATAGAAAATATGAATGTCATCCTTTAATTCCGGTTTCTTCTCACTTTCACATCCGGAAACAGACATTATAAGAAGTACTGACAAGATCACTGTTATTATTCTTTTCATAAATGAACCTTCCTATACTACTACACAGATTTTACCAAAACGCTCACAAAAAGAAAACTTCACTTTAAGTGAAGTCATTCTTCATAATTCCAGCCATGTTCCCCATGGTAGATCATTAATTTAGTCATGACGCCATCTATGCAGATGTTTTCCCCGGTAATGAAACCTGCCTTATCAGAACACAGGAATAGTACCATTTCCGCAATGTCTTCAGGCTTGCCAACTCTTTTTACCGGTTGTTGTAAGGCGTCTGGACCATCAATTACTTCATCAGTAGTATTTATCCAGCCCGGAGAAATACTATTTACTCTAGCCTTGCCGGCTAAGCTGATGGCTAAGGCATGAGTAAGTGCGGCAATGCCGCCTTTGGCTGCCGTATAGCTTTCACTCTGAGCCTGACTCATGCGGTCACGAGATGAGGAAATGTTAACGATGGATGCCCCTTCATTAAAGTAAGGAGCCAATAGTTTAGTAAGATAGAAGGGACCTGTAACACCAACTGAAAGAGCTTCATTGAACTCTTCCCAGCTGCACTTATCTATGCCCTTCATCGCCGGCTTGGCGTTATTAACAAGATAATCAACCTTACCTGCCTTATTAATGACATATTGAGCAAATTCCTCAAGATCTTCCCTCTTACCAACATCCCCAACAAACCAGTTGCCTTCCATTTTATCGATGATGAATACGTTAGCTCCTTCCTTTTCAAATAAGGAAGCTACGCATTTGCCAATGCCCATTGCCCCACCGGTTATCACAACATTCTTATTATCAAACTTTCCCATGGTCTGTTTCCTTTCATTTGCTTAACAAGGCAGGTTAAACCTGCCTTGATTCTTAAATTATTCTACTACTGTACCGTCAATGAATACTTTTCTGATGACACTGTTACTGATCATTGGATCACCATCGGTAATGACAATGTCTGCGTCCTTGCCAACTTCCAATGAACCGGTTCTGTCAGCGATACCAATCTGTTTGGCAGGATTAATGGTGATGGCCTTTAAAGCCTCAAATTTATCCATGCCAGCCTTAACGGCTAAGCCTGCACATAACGGTAAGTATTCCTGTGGAATGACTGGCGAATCGGTAACGATTGAAACCTGACAACCTTTGGCTGCCAATATGCCAGGAGTTGTCCAGGACTTATTCTGTAACTCAAACTTTGTGGCATGAGTTAATGAAGGTCCTACAGCCAATGGATATGGGCAGTTTGCCAGCTTATCGGCAATCAGATGTCCTTCGGTAACATGTTCAATTGTTAATAATACATCAAATTCCTTAGCCAGTCTGATGGCTGTTAAGATGTCATTAGCCTGATGAGCATGTATCTTCAGAGGTATTTCCTTCTTTAATACCGGAATCATGGCTTCACACTTGAAGTCAAAGGCCGGCTTCTTGAAGATGTCATCTCCAGCCGCTTCCTTCTTCTGTAAGTATTCCTTGGCCTTGAACATCATGTTACGGATGACTGATGCCGTAGACATTCTGGCCGCATTGCCCTTTTCCCTGTAACATCTCTTTGGGTTTTCACCTAAGGCACACTTCATGGCAACAGGGGTCTTGATGATCATGTCGTCAACACAATTGCCGACTGTCTTAACGGCGATCCAGGTACCGCCGATCGCATTGGCACTACCCTGACCGGTAGCCACACTTGTTATGCCAGCCTTGGCTGCGGCCTTTACTGTTGGATCAAGTGGGTTAAAGCTGTCTTCAGCTCTTAAGTGTGGGGTGCAGATATCACCAGGTTCATTATAGTCAGCTCCTTCAAAGCCAATGCCATAGCCATCCAAACCTAAGTGACAGTGAGCATCTATGAAGCCAGGATATACGCTTAAGCCTGTAGCGTCGATGCATTCTTCATTTTCTCTTATTTCCAGTTCAGAACCAATTTCCGTGATCTTACCGTCTTCAACACGGATATCACCCTTATAAGGTTCCCTGTTTACTGCGTCATGAATCAAACCGTTCTTAATTATCATGTTGTTTTCTCCTATGTTTAATTAACCGAAGTATACCACTCCATGTTTTCCATTTCATTACTGATGACTGAACAGCCTGTCAAAATTGTCTTCAACACACTGTTTCAATTCATTTATTTCAATTCCTCTTATCCTGCTTATTTCTTCATAAATGTTCACCACATCCATTGGTTCATGCACATGGTCTTTTACCGGTGACTGATATGGTGAATCAGTTTCAATGAGCAATTTATTTAGTGGAATTTTTGAAACTACTTCTCTTGGCCTTCTGGCATTTGGGAAAAGAATGCTGGCGCCAAAGGAAATGTAGTAACCTGCCTTAATGAATAACTCGGCCATTTCAATTGAACCGCTGTAACTGTGAATCAGTCCTTTAACAGGGTATTCTCTTAAAATGTCCAGGGTATCCTTGGAAGCCTTACGGCTGTGAATGTTTACCGGTAAGCTAAGCTTCTCAGCCATTTCCAGCTGAGCTCTGAAGAACTTCAATTGATATTCCTTAGTATGCGGATGCGAATAGTAATCCAAACCAATTTCACCTATCATCTCAGGCTTAACCTCAACAATGCCATTCCATAAGTCTATAAGACGCTTTTCATCATGGTTTTCCAGATCCTGAGGATGAATGCTCATGGCCAGCTTAAAACCGGGATTCTGTTTACGAAGTTTCAGGCATTCAAGTAAGTCATGCTTACTGCAGGATATCATGATAACCTTACTTACTTCATTAACGAGCATCCTCTGTATTATTTCATTTCTGTTAGTGTCGTACTGTCTTGTGCCCAAATGACAGTGTGCATCTGTATATGTCATTATCTATTAACCCTTTTAATCATTATACCAAAGAAAAACAGACCGATGACGGTCTGTGATCATTCAGTAACAGGTTCAGGCGACTTATCAATGAGATAGGCAACCCCGCTTTTGCCATAGCCATAGTTGTCGGCGTTCATTATTATCGCAATTGCACAACAGGTAAAGCCCAATGCTTCCGCAACCGGGAAACAGAACCAGATGCCGTTAGGTCCAAATACAGCCGGTATGATGAATGTTGCACTTAATCTGAATACGACATTTCTTAGTACTGATAATACCGTGGCTACCTTTGCGCCCTTTAATGAAACAAACATTCTGTTTGTCATGATGCATCCTGCCGTAAAGATCGGCGCAAACAATTCAACGGTCAAGCCATAATAAGTCAGGTCATAGAAATTCTGGGTATAGGTTTCCGGATTCATGAACAGCGTTATTAATGGTGCCTTTAAGGACTGGCCTAATATCATCATGCCAATCGTACCGAAGAACCATACCTTCAGGTTATATGACAGAATCTTCTTTAACATCTTTGGCCGCTTAGCCCCAAAGTTATAGGCAATGATAGGTCCAACCGTAGAGGCAAAGCCAATGAAGGCCGCATTCAATATCTGTCTTAAATCACTGACAATGGCTCTGGCCGCAATGCCATCTGAGCCCAGATAAGCCAATATCGTTCTGTTTACTATCAGCATCGTTACAGCCATGGTTAAGCTGTTGGTAACCTGGGAAATTGAATAGTGTAATGATTCAAACAGTACTCTGAAATATTCACCCGTTGGTTTAACGAAACGGATGTCATTGTTCTTACCAAAGTAGAAAATGAGACCGACGATGAAGTTGGCTAAGAAGCCCAGACTTGTCGCAATGGCTGCTCCTGATACACCCATCTGTAAGACAACGATGGTAACGTAGTCAGTAACGACATTAATTACCCCGGAAAGAATACTGTTGAATAAGCCCATTGAAGGTTTGCCAGCCGCTGAATAGAAAGCCCCGAAACACTGGGAAGACAGTTTCAGAGGCAAGGCCACAAATGTTATGGCGATATACACTCTGGTATATTGGATAATATCATTTTCAGCACCAAGGAAATACAAAATGTAGTCATCAAAGGTTATCATTAATCCGGCAATGATGCCGCCGACGATCATGGCCATGATGATCATTTTTGTAAATATTCTATTGGCATTATCTCTGTGTCCCCTGCCCATTTCCGTTGCGGCATAGGTACTGGCACCTAAGCCAAAGATATGAGTCAGAGCGAACATGACACCGTCGATCGGTGTCAGAATCTTGATTCCTGCTAAGGCATTCTGACCGACAAAACGCGAAACGAAAAGTGCATCATCCAATGTCTCAAACAAACGGGTTGATAAATTGGTGAGCAGTCCCGGCATTGCGAATGCGATTAATGACCATAACGTAAAGTCCTGGCCGATCCTAGAAGTCTTGTCTTTATCCATGCGTCTTATTTTACCTAATTATTTATATATTTTAAAGAATAATAATCAAAAAATTTTACTTGTATTTTACATAATTGTATACCTGATTTTTACCTGAACCATTTAACATTTTAGCCGAGGTGAAATAAATGCAGATAATCTGGGATTTTACAGGCAGAATTAGATTTCCTGCTCGTAAGGTCATTCTGAAAGTTGAAGACAATGGCATTGGCATACCGGAAAAAGATCAGACACACGTCTTTGAAAGATTCTACCGGGTTGACAAAAGCCGTTCCAAGGCAACCGGAGGAACAGGCTTGGGTCTGGCAATCGTAAAACATATTTCAGAATTACATGATGCTGAAATAAACCTAACCAGCAGTCCTTCAGGAACAATCATAACCATTACCTTTAAAGCATTGGAAAAGCCGTCTGCTTAAACAGACGGCTTATTATTATATTAATATCTATTAATAGTTCTGCTGGTAACGGTCACGGTCGTAGATCTTCTTACCCTGAACATACTTGACCATGATTGTTCTTGCATGATGGTTCCATAAGATTCTCTGGAAACGGTCAGTAGCAGGGCGGTCAATGAAGTCCTTCAGATCTTCATCATCCAGTACAACTGCGTCAAATTCATAATCCTTTTCGAAGCAGCCTACCTTACCGAAGAACTGTCCGCCACCCATGGTAGCTAAGTAGAAGGCGTTGGCAACACTTAAGAAACGCTTCTTGGCAAATGGTTCACCGTTTCTTTCAGTGAATACCCATCTTAACTTACTTGCCTGAATGGCATCGGTCATGGCTCTCATGACACTTAAGGTACATGAACCGGCAACATCTGTGCCTAAGCCAACCTTAATGCCATCTCTTACCATGTCCAATACACGGCATACACCGCCGGCTGCGTTCATGTTAGAAGCAGGACAGTGAGCAACGGTAACGTTTCTCTTCTTTAATAATTCATATTCAACATCTGTTGGATGAACAACGTGAGCCATTAGTGATGGAACAGTTGTACCTAACATGTCATACATGTCATAGGCATCACCATAACAGCTGATTTCAGGTTTCATTGACTTAACCCATTCAATTTCATCCAGACCTTCTGAAAGGTGTGACATTACAGGTACATTGTACTTGGTAGCCATCTTGCCTAAGGCTTCCATTGATTCATCGGTACAGGTTGGAGTGTAACGTGGAGTAATGATTGGCTTGATTGAACCGTAGCCTTCACTTGTTTCATTGATCCATCTTTCGGTTTCTCTGATTGTTTCTTCAGTTGTTTCCTGATAGCCATAGTGAGAATTACGGTCCATGTTTAACTTACCAACATAACCTGCCATGCCGGCATCGGCCAGCTTACGCATTAATAATTCAGTTGCTTCACGGTGAATTGTGGCAAAGATGGCAGCTCTGGTTGTTGTGGTTGTCTTAACTAAGTCATTTACGAAACGGCTGTAAGCCAGATTAGCGTAGTTTAAATCACAGAACTTTGATTCTTCAGGGAATGAATAGCGTTCAAACCATGTTTCCCATTCAGAATCGCCATCAAGTAACATGCCCATGCCTCTGAAACCGTACTGTGGTGCATGAACATGGATGTCACTCATGCCAGGAATGATGAACTTGTCAGAATAGTCATAGACCTTGATGTCCTTGTATTCTTCAGGAAGTTCCTTGAAAATGCCAACTGACTTGCCATTATCACAGATTACATATTCGTTTTCATGAAATTCAATTTTATCAAATACAGGTGTCTGTACTACGATACCTTTTAATGCATATTTAGTTTCAAACATATTTATTCCTTTCGTGAATCAATTATCTTAATCATTTCTTCTAATGTGATTGGGTACTCATAATTTCCCCACTTACGGTATTCCTCATCAATTTCACCAGCCAGGGAAGTAACAGTTGGAATGAACATTTTGATCTGTTCAAATACCTCACGGTGTGAGAATACTTCCTTTGGTGAGCCGTCCAATACAATACGACCGTTATCCATTACCACAAAACGGTCAACATACTGAGCCATCAGTTCAACTTCGTGTTCGACTAAGATGACAGTCATGTTCATTTCTCTGTTAAGCTTACAGATGATTTCAAAGATCTCCTGGGTAGATAACGGATCCAGGTTACTGGTTGGCTCATCAAGAACCAGAATCTCCGGATTCATGGCCAATACAGAAGCGATGGCAACACGCTGCTGCTCTCCACCGGATAAGGAGAACGGTGAACGCTCCTTGAAGTTCTCAAGTCTGATGAGTTTCATGACTCTGTCAGCCTCTTCAAAGATCTTTTCTCTTGGTAATTCAAGATTTGAAGGACCGAAGGTTAATTCATCATAGACTGTCAGCTGGCTTAACTGAGCCTCAGGATCAGGTAAGACCAGACCAACCTTCTGTGACATTTTCGCAGTTGAAACATCCTTAATGTCTTGGCCATCTACCAGAACCTGGCCAGAGAATTCTCCATCCAGGGCTTTAGGTATCAAGCCGTTACATAAGGCACATAAGGTACTCTTACCGGAATTATTCGAACCTATGACTCCGATAAATTCACCTTTCTTTACTTTTAAGTTAATATTCTTCAATGCCGGTTCTTCAACAGTAGGAGCATTCTCATACTTGAAGTTGACATCTTTTAATTCCAATATGTATTCACTCATATTATCACCTTGCCACTAATCTGAAGCAGTCAGCCCAGCTGGTCAGATGATCAGTCATGTCAAAACTGCCGAATCTGATTCTGATTATCACACAGGCAACTAACAGTAATAAGGTAATTACCATTAAGGCAATATCACTCTTTCTGATGACAATGTCAGACATGCTGGTTGGATTATTGGTATTGCCGAAACCACGGCATTCCAAGGCCATGGAAGTTCTTTCCATTCTTTCCAGGGAACTTACTACCAGTGGTACAAACATCGGTAACAAGCCTTTGAATCTGTCGACAATGCTCTTCTCTGGTAAGCCTCTGGCTCTCTGGGCACTGTTAATGATCTGGGCTTCTCTGACACTTATCGGTATTAACTGTAAGGACATTGAAACCATGAAACAGAAGTTATATGGTACACCCAGTTTATGTAAGCCATGGATCAGATCTGATGGTGAAGTAGTTGAAATGAACAGTTCAGCCATCATGATGATGCTTGATAGTCTTAACCAGAATACCAAGCCAAGATAGAAGCCTTCATAGGTATAAGCCCCAAAGAACGGTAATGAAATTTCCTGGCCAAAGAAAGAAGCGGGCGTTTCACCTCTCGGGTTAACAAAGCCATGCAGAATGATGAGGAAGAACATCATGATGATGATCATCCTTGTCAGCATGTGCTTGAACATTCTGTTGCCAATTGAAATGTAGTTGAATACTGCCCCAACTATCAGTAAGAAACCTGACAGATATGGTGAATGAAACAGAAATGCCATTATGGAAACAATTACCAGTAATAACATCTTTACTTTGGCATCGCACTTATGGAAAAAGGAATTGCCTGGAATATACATTGACATATCACTCATAAGCAATAATCTCCTTCCGCTAGTACCTTAGCCAGTTCCATTACTGACAGTCTGGTTTCGCTTGAAACAGCGTGAATATGGTTACCGATGGCATAGATCTGCGGTGGCATGATGTGTGCCGTTTTCATGACTTCTTCATTGGAGAAGACATCGGCTGGTGTGCCATCTAAGATCACCCTGCTCTCATTCATGACGATTACTCTGTCGGCATATTCAGCCACGAAGTCCATGTCATGGGAAATGATGATGATAGTCTTACCAAGCTGTTTCATCTTACGGCTTAACAAGCCAAGCTTGGTCTTGCCATACTGGTCCTGACCGGTTGTCGGTTCATCTAAGAACAGTATTTCCGGGTCCATGGCATAAACAGAAGCCAAGGCAACGATCTTCTTTGAGCCGCTGCTTAAGGTAACAGGCTGTTTCTTTACCATGCCACGCAAGTCAAATTCTTCAATTACTTCACGACTTCTGGCCTTGATTTCCTCATCGGAAAGCTTAAGGTTCTTCAAACCGAAACGGATCTCTTCCAGAACCGTCGGACAGAAAAGCTGGTAGTTAGGATTCTGAAATACATATCCTACCTCCCTGGCCATTTCACTTACTCTTCTGGAAGCTACATCCTTACCGTTGACAAAGATCTTGCCTGCGGTAGGTCTTAAAAGTCCGTTAAAATGTTTAGACAGAGTTGTCTTACCGCTGCCATTCTGACCAATGATAGCGGTAATTTCCTGCTTGTAAATGTCTAAGTTAATGTCTATTAATGCCTTGTGTCCGCTAGAATAAGTGTGTTCGAGGTTCTCAATGTGAGCAACGACTTCCTTATTCATATTCTTCATCTGCTGCTTTTGATCCGCTGAATGGTGTTGTAACTCTGTACTTTTCAGGTAAAGCACGGAAGATCAGCATTAATACGATTGTTAATACAAACTTATCTAAGAAGCCGGTATCAAGTTCGCTGATGAATGAGCTGGCGAAGATGCTTGAAGTTGCCTGCATGAATACGGCGTGCATGATGTCAAGACCACCACCTGAGAAGCCGCCATAGATATATGTGTAAATATAAGCACTGGCTACGCAGGCAAATGGCTGTTCAACGATTAAGGTTAAGATCAGACCTAACCAGGTTTTTGTATAACCCTTCTTAGCGCTGAAGCCAACGATTAAGGCGATGATGCCTGTTGGGATAACGGTTAATAACTGTAAAGGCCCTAAAGTGATTGCCATTACAACAGCGTTTAATGCAGCACATAATAAGCCGATCCATGGTCCCGCAATAAAGGTAGCCAGTAATGTTCCGCCTGTGTCTAAGAACAATGGAACATTCAACATCTGTCTGATCATTCCACCTGCATAGTTAAGAGCTACACATGTTGGTAACAGAGCTGCCAGGTTGGCCGGTTTCAGTTTTGGAAATTCTACATCTTTCATCTCTAGTTCCTCCTTGTAGAAAAATATTATTGAAAAGAAAAATGAATTCTTATGATGGTATAAACCTATCAGCAGAATTCAATTCCTTTTTCAGCATCCATGCTGTAAATCCGTGCTAAAGCCTCAACACGGATACCCTTTTCTCTGATCATTTCGCCACCCTTCTGCATTGCCTTTTCGATGACAACGCCGCAGCCAACCAGCTCGCAGTCAGCCTGCTCGCAGATTTTGATCAGTGCGTTTAAAGCTTCACCATTGGCGAGGAAGTCGTCAATGATGAGTACTTTGTCTCCTTTGGTTAAATAGCTCTTTGAAACATAAATTTCGAAGTCTGCCCTTCTGGTGTAGGAATACAGTGATGCATGATAAACATCATTTCCCATGTTGCTGGCAGCGCCTTTCTTGGCGAATACAACCGGGCAGAAATTAAAAGACTGTGCGGTCGCAAAGCTGACAGCGATGCCTGAGGCTTCGATGGTCAGTATTTTGTTTATTTCACAGTCTGAAAAAATCTTTTTAAATTCCCTGCCGATCTCCAGGACAAACTCGGTGTCGATACGGTGGTTAAGAAAACTGTCTACTTTCAGTACATTCCCTGAGAGTACCTTGCCGTCTTCTAAGATGCGCTTCTTTAATGCGTCCATAACAGCTTCCTCCTAAAAAAATATGCTCTAAATATATTACAACTGAATTATCATTTCAAGCATTTTAACCGAAAATTTTTCATTTATTATGTAAATTTTTCTACACTTACACATGAAACCGATTTCATAAGAAAACCATCCATTTTGAAGTGGATGGTTCATTACTTTTTAATGTCTTTTTGACTAATATTCAGCTATTGCTTCACTGTCTAACAATGTCTGTTCTCTGGCCTTATCTACTACGCTCTTTAAGATTTCAATGAATCTGTCTACTTCTTCTTCATTGTTGTAAATACCGAAACTTACACGGATCATGCCAGGAGTATTTCTGTCGATGCAGTTTTCAAATGTAGCGGCCTGTTCATCAGAAATGCCCATCATACGCCATACATATGGATGTGCACAGAAGGCACCTCTTCTGGTAGCTACGGCACCGGTATTGGTTAATTCAGTAGCCAATACAAATGAGTTAATGTCTTCAAAGTTGAAGGTTACTACACCAACTCTGTCATCAATGTTTTCTGTATCGCCATAGATGATTATGTTATCGATTGTCTTCAAGCCATCAATCAGTCTGCGGTTTAAGACCTGTTCATGTTTTGAAATGGCATCAAAGCCTACTTCCTTTAGCACTTCCATGGCCTTTGCCATGCCTACGACACCGGCATAGTTTGGTGAACCTGCTTCATATACATCAGGTGCACTCTTATAGCTTACGTCATAGTCTCTTACGATCTTAACAATGCCGCCGCCATAGAATTCAGGCATGCGGTTAACCAGGTCTTCCCACTTGCCGATTACTGCGCCACCGCCATAAGGTGAATACATCTTATGAGCTGAGAATACGAAGAAGTCGATGTCTTCTTCAGGTGTTGCACCCTTCATTGAGAATTCACGGTGAGCTACGATCTGAGCACCGTCAACGATGATCTTGGCGCCATGTGCATGGGCCATCTTGGCAACTCTGTGTACATCTGTTACATAACCGGTAACGTTTGATGCAGCAGTGATGCTGACATATTTTACCTTGCCTTCATTTTCCGTTAACAGTCTTTCAATGTCATCATAGATTACTCTGCCCTGTTCATCTACTTCAGCGTAGATGACGTTGCATCTTTCTCTCCAAGACAGGTCATTGGCATGGTGTTCAATACGGGTACATAGTACCAGATCATCTTCGCTGTCAATCAGGGCACTTGCCAGTTTGTTCAAACCGTCAGTAGTGCTGTTAACATAGAAACATGTATATTCGCCCGGGTCAGCGTTAACGAAGTTCAGAACTGTATCTCTGGCATTAAGATATACATCAGTTGAATGATTTGACTTCTGTGAGAAGCCACGGCCAATTGAACCGTACATCTTCATTTCTTCATCAACAGTATCCATGACCGGTTTCAAGGCTGGTGTTGTTGCGGCATTATCAAAGTTGATCAATGGTCTTGTAGTACCGTCAGCCAGTTCTACAGGTTCATCAACACCAATGACATATTCACGGATATTGTCAATTGTGTATTTTATTTCAGTTGGTTCATCCTTCTTATCGTCTGATTCATCCTCAGAAGGTGTTGGTGCAGGTGTTGGTGTTGGCTGTGGGTCAAGTTGTTTCTGACAGCCGGTAAACAGAGCCAGACACATTAACAGGCTCATTAACACGCACAGAATCCTGCCAGTTGTTTTTTTCATTAGTTTTCCTCCTTGTTCAATTCCATGACAAAACATTTAAAATACATTTACATTATGTAATCATGAACTTTCGTTAATATTTTAACATATCTGTTTTTTTAAACATATATGCGCAAATCAATATTATTTCACATTAACTTCATATCTGCTAAAATTATTATCAGAGGGGTTTAAACATGAAAAAGAACATTGCCAATTGCATAACATCAATACGCCTGATAGGCGCTTTTGTTCTCATCATGTTTGATATCCGTTCTACTGCCTTTCTGGTAGTATATGCCATCTGCGGCTTATCTGATGCACTCGATGGCTTTGTGGCCAGAAAGCTGCATGCGGAAAGTGAATTGGGCAAGAAGCTGGATTCAGTTTCTGATTTATCACTTTACTCAGTAATGTTGATAAAGGCCATACCATTATTAATTGAAGCATTACCGCCTAAAGGATTATATACAATAATCGGACTTATCCTGTTTAGAATATTCCTTTACGTCGTATACTGGCTGTTTACCCGTCAGTTACTAAGTACTCATTCAATATACAATAAGATCGTAAGCATCATGATGTTCTTCCTGCCTTTTGCCTTACAGTTGCCTTTTGCCAGGTATTACTGTTATGCAACAATGGCAGTTGCGGCTGTTTCGCTGGTAGATGAAGTGCTTCATTTCAATTTCAAGAAACCGCAAAATGCTTAAGTAAAATGTACCGAAGGAGGCATTTCACAAGGAAGCGCCTCCTTTTGTTTCAAAGACAGGGCGATTGATTACACCGGTCCGCAATAGTATAATGACAAAAACAAATTGAAAATCGTGAGGAAAAGAAAATGATCAGAATATACGTTGAACGAGCAAGTGTATGCATGGGTGATGATGTTACTGCTCCTAATGCAGAGACTTTCTTTTTTGCGCAAGACGAGCCAATTGATACTTTGATGCAAACTCTTTGCAATTATGTGCCAAAGATGAGGAATGTTGTCTGGGAAATTTTCTGTAACAACACAGCCATTGGGTATCTGTTATCTGATGATACAGGGAAATATCAATATGAGGCATTGGAATCAGTCAGGTTCATATCAGATCTGCCTGAAAGTGAGATATTCTGCAAGTACCATTACAAAAACATTGAAGATATCATAGAACGATTCAATGCGATGAATCGTAAGGGTTAAAAAATCCTGGAATCTATATATCGGGAGTAGTCAGAAAAAAGACGTAATCATTTCGGTTACGCCCTTTTCATGTCCTTTTGAATAATTACACCCTCAAAGCACAATTAGATGTCAGCTCTGATTGCTGTCTTTAAGGCAACTTCCATCATTTCATGGAAACTGTCCTGTCTTTCAACAGCCGGTAACCCCTCGCCGGTAAATACATGGTCTGAGATCTGGAACATGGCAAGTGCCTTCTTGCCAGCTGCCGTAGCGGTTAAGTATAAGCCTGCAGCTTCCATTTCAACTGCCAAGTGTCCTAATTTCTTAGCCTTTACATTTACCTCTGGATCTGGATGATAGAAGAAGTCAGAAGTATAAACCTTGCCAACCTTGGCATTTACACCGATTTCTTCAGCGGCCTTTACAGCTTCCTTCAGTAAGTCATAAGTAGCAGTAGGAGCAACGATGCCAGGCAGGTTATATGAAGTTACCATGGCTGAGTTGGTTGAAGCAGACATGGCAATGATCAGATCTCTTAAATGAACATCATCACCGATACCGCCGGCTGAGCCTACTCTGATGATGGCTTCGACGCCAAAGAATGTAAACAGTTCATAGGCATATAAGGTAAATGAAGGCATGCCCATTCCTGAACCCATGACTGAAACTTCCTTACCTTCATAGGTTCCCGTATAGCCCAGCATGTTACGGACATCATTAAACAGAACCGGATTTTCCAGGTAGTGTTCGGCAATGTACTTTGCACGTAACGGGTCTCCAGGCATTAATACTACTTTCGCAATGTGAGTTCCATCTTTTACCTCGATGCAGGCTGATGGTGAAGCTTGTACCATAATCTTTTCCTCCTTAACATGGTTATTTTACTGTTCTTCAAACAGTTTCTTAAGATTTACATCAAATGGCGGATAAATGATTCCCTTATCCGTAATGATGGCAGTTAATAATTCATGATCTGTAACGTCAAAGGCCGGGTTATAACACTTAACCTCTTTTAAGGCCATTGGTTCAGCATACCACATTGATCTGATCTCCTCAGGATCTCTTAATTCAATCTTGATGTGGTCGCCATCAGGACAGTTCATGTCAATGGTGCTGGTTGGTCCCAAGGTATAGAATGGGATGCCATAATGCTTAGCCAAGATTGCAACTCCTGAAGTACCGATCTTATTGGCAAAGTCACCGTTTGCGGCAATGCGGTCACAGCCGACAAAACAGGCCTGTACCCAACCGTTCTTCATGACTATTGAAGCCATGTTATCACAAATCAAGGTTACGTCTACGCCAGCCTTCTGCAGCTCGTAGGAAGTTAGTCTTGCCCCCTGTAACAAAGGTCTGGTTTCATCGGAAAACACCTTGAAGTCAATTCCTCTTTCCTTGCCTAACATCATCGGTCCAATTGCCGTACCGTACTTGGAAGTAGCCAATGGGCCGGCATTACAATGCGTCAATACACCATCACCCGGTTTCAATAATGAAAGACCGTATTCAGAAATGCGGGTACACATTTCAATGTCTTCATCATGAATGGCAACACTTTCCTTATATAATAGTTTCTTTATTTCAGAAACAGGCAGTTCCCTATTGTCTTCAACTACCTTCATCATTCTCTTCGCTGCCCAGCTTAAGTTAACAGCGGTAGGACGAGAAGAAACAATGTAGTCAGTCTGTTGTTTCAGCTCTTCATAAAAAGAATCATAATCTGTTTTTTCACTTCTTAATGCCAAGACGTAAATGCCGTAACCGGCACAGATGCCAATGGCTGGTGCACCTCTTACAGCCAGCGTCTTGATTGCCTGATAGATCTCTTCAGGTGTCTTTAATTCACAGTAGACCTGATTATTTGGCAATAGGCGCTGATCAATGATGACAACACTTTTTTCATCTTCAGAAAGATGAACACTGCATGCATTTCTGTCTTCTAATGTTACTGTCATGTTACACTCCCGTTACAAAATATTATAATAAATGTATATACTTATAGATTAATTCTAACCGCTATTCTTTTGCCTTGTCAACTTATTAGAACCAACAAAAAATCCCCGGCGGGGATTTTAAGTTTTAACTGTTATTAGATTCTTTTTTCTAAAGAATTACCATATTTGGCAATGTGATATAACAGATAGATTTCAACTGCATTGACTAAGAATGTCAGGTTGAAAGAAGTAGCTGATGAACCGATTGGAGTACCATTTACAGTTAACTTTGAAGCCATTGTCTGTAAAACAACTGCACCAACGATACCAATTAAACCACCGATGATCTGAAGGCGTGCAGCTGATAATAAAGCGGCAACACACTTGTCAGAGAATGGTCTTTCTTCCTTACATTCAGATAAGGCAACTCTGGTCTTAACAGTACCAATAATTGCGAATACTACTGTTACCAGGCTTAATGCGATGACGATCATGATGATTGGCTTTATCGCATCCATTTCTGCAGGTGTCATTGTACCACCGCTGATTGTGATAGCGTTTCCTGTCTTAGCGGCAATATCAGAGAAATTACCGATGAAGGCTAAAAATACTTCTACTCCTACTAATATGACACATGCAAGTACTTCAAATACTAATGCAATTGAGCACCATACTCTTAAAAATCCTGCTGTTTTTCTCATTTTAAAAATCCTCCTAACAATTCTATTTAAGCATTATTTCACAAAATAGGCAATAAGTATCGTGCAGGAAGAACTGTCTGACGTATTGACAACCTTATCAACTTCACAAGGGTGTTTGATTGAGATATCAATGCTGAGTAAACAGATGATAATACTGGTAATCACCAGTATTTTTTACTTCATGCACAGTTTTAAATAATCAGCAACCTTTGCCTTATCCTTCTTTAACAGATAGATATAGGCACAGACATTTGGATATTGAGAGATCATTGCCAGTTTTCTGTAATAAGGCAATATTCTCTTCTCAAGTTCATTCATTTCATATTTAAGGTTCATTAGATCAAGGTATTCATTTTGTTTGTTCATTACCTTTTCATACAGTTCATTAACAGTCAGACTGTCAAAATCTGTTTCTTCGACTGTGACATTACTTTCGCAACAGAACTGATTGATTATTACTTCAGTACCGGCCATGTTGAAATCGATGAGGCCATGAAAATGGCCATCCCTGACCAGAATGTTAGACTCATTCAAATCACCCTGTATGACGCATTCAGGAAGTTCATCAAGATGCTCAGCCATTACTTCTCTTATTTCCTCATTTGTCCTGGCTAATTCATCAGCCAGTTCATTTTCACCATGTTGCCTTAATGCATTTATAAGCAAATTGAGGTTTTCCTGTTTTTCATCAATTTCATTATCCAGTGGTGCAAGTTTTATTACACTCCACATTGATCTGGTATTGATCAGATCAACATTTTTATATTGCTGAGCAAACTCACCGTTTCTTATGAAGACTTCTTTAATTATTTCTTCCTTTTCATTAATTTCAGGCAAGGTCTTTTCATTAATGTAATCAGTCAGATAACAGACCTTATCTTCCCAAGTTAAAAGATACCTGCCATCTTTGTTACGGTATAAGGCTGGAGCCTTTATGCCCATGTAATTATACCTTTTCTGTAAACGGTCAATTTCTGCCAGTCTTTCCTCAGTAAGTGAAGCACTGTTCACTCTTAAGACATAACGTTCATTGATTATGTAATTCATACGAAAATCTTCCTCACGTGAGGAATCAATGACTTTGCAGCCTGTTATTTCTTCATCAATGTACTTGCTGAACAGTTCGCTTACATATTTCATGTTGAGTGTTTAACTAAATATTGTCTTCTTCCTTATCAGCCACCATTTTTTCGGTAGCCTGAGCAATTCTTTCAGAATTTGTAACCAGTCTGGCTAAGGCCATTGCGCTGAGATAGCCCAGATAGCTTAAGAAATAGCCAAGAACGACTTCTGCTACGGCAGCTAAGACAAATACCAGGAACATGTCAAAACGCCAGCTTAAGTACGCAAAGGCTGTAAGAAGTGTAAATAGAGCTCCAACAATGCTTACGCCAAAGCCAATGAAGAACATTATTCTGGCTATCTTTTCAAGTTTTGGGCCAATGCTGCTCTTATCGTCTAAAAATGCGAAAAATCTTTTAAAATCCATATTATTACTCCTTTACTCACTATTGTTCATATTATACCCTATATTGTTACAAAAAAACTTTAAGTATTGATCATAAAAAAGTCTCTGTCATGAAACAGAGACTATCTTTTAATCTAAGTCTAATACCTTAACGGTATCTTTTGAATTCTGAACGTCAATGATTCTTTGATTTGAAGAACCTCTGAATGCTAGTGAGACATCTCTTAAGCGTTCGATGAACCTGCCGTCAACACAGACATCCACATACTTCATGACTTCTAGATCTTTTACATCTTCAAAGTCATAACCTGTATATAACCAGATGTTCTTTTCCGGGAAACGCTCTTTCACTTTTTCAGCGATTTTAGCTATGGTTTCCCTGTTTGATGGATATAATGGGTCGCCTCCGGTTAAGGTCAGACCTTCAATGAACTGATTGTCCATTAATGACAGTAACAGCTCCATTGTCTCCTCATCAAATGGCTTACCGGCCTTTTCATCCCAGGTTTCCTTGTTATGGCAGCCTTCGCAACGGTTTTCGCAGCCGGCACACCATAAGATTACTCTCCAGCCAAGCCCGTTACTTAAGCTGGAACTTTCTATTTTAATGTAATTCATAAGCACACCTCAGACTACTGGTAAATGTGATTATGCTTTACACGCATTTCAGTTTCCTGCTGCTTGCCTAAGTTAAAGGCTGTGGTATAGTTGCCTGTTAAATAACCGGTAACTCTTCTTAAGCGCTGAATGTTATGAGAGCCGCACATAGGGCAGGCATCATTGAATTCATCGGTATAGCCGCAATCCAGACAGATGTCATTTGGAATGTTGATGGCGAAGTAAGGAATGTCCTTATCCATGGCGTAGTTAACTAATTCTTCCAGAGCTTCAATGTTATGTTTGGAAGTGCTTTCCAGTTCTACGTAAGTAATGCAGCCGGCATTTGAATAGCCTGTTAACTGGCTTTCAATGTCGATCTTTTCAAACGGTGTGATTTCCTTCCATACCGGTACATGAATTGAGTTGGTAAAGAACTTACGGTCGGAAACATTCTTGATTACGCCATACTTTTCCTGGAACTTCTTCATGGCTGTAAAGCAAAGATTTTCAGCCGGTGTATAGTAAACACCGAAGTTCAGGCTGTACTGCTTCTTGAATTCAGTACATCTCTGTAAGAACAGAGCTTCAATTTTCTTGGCTAATTCCATGCCCTTTTCACTGGTCTGATCTTCACCAATCAGAATCTGTAAGGTTTCTGCCAGACCTAACTGACCGATTACGATGGTACCGTGCTTTAAGGCGCTTCTGATTCCTTCTTCAGGAACATAGCCTTCCATGGTGCCGTTTTCATACATGAATCTGGCTGATTCCATTGGCTGTGAACAGATCCATTCAAATCTTTCCAGTAACATGTCCTTCGCTTCATGAATCTTTTCATCTAACAGATCCATGAAATCTTCAACCAGATCACCGTTTTCCTTTAAGGCCTGCTTGGCTTCCATGGCCAATGTTGGCATGATGATGGTTACCGGGCAGATGTTGCCTCTGCCGTCCTTTAACTGACCGAAGCCGTTAATGTCAAAGCCATTGGAAGTACGGCAGCCCATGGTGCTCATGTAGGTATTTGGATCATTAATGTCATAGCCGGCATTATTGCTCCAGTCAACGTTTACATAGTTAGGATATAAACGTAATGAAGTTGACTTTAAGGCTAATCTGAACAGGTCATAGTTAGGGTCACCAGGCTTGCGGTTAACGCCCTTCATGCACTGGAAGATGCCGCATGGGAAGATAGGTGTCTTATGTAATGAACCTAAGCCTTCAATTGAAACATCCAGTAATTCCCTGGTTACCATTCTACCCTCTTCCAAAGTACAGGTACCGTAGTTAATTGAAGAGAAAGGTAACTGCTGGCCGCTTCTTGACTGTAAGGTATTTAAGTTATGATACATTGCCTCAACTGCCTGATGAATTTCCTTAACTGTCATGTCCATGGCATACTTGTATGCCTTTGGATGAGAAGTATAAACTTCATCATTGATAGAAACATCAGCGGCCTTTTCCTTGTCAAAAGGCAAAGCATCTGTATTGTCTTCAATGTAGTTCAAGCCATCCTTGAAATGCTTATAGAAAGAGTAACGGACATATGGAACCATGGTCCAGTCAAGGTGTGTTGCACTGACACCGCCAAACTGCTGCAGGCTCTGTAACTGCATGATCACAGCTACCAGCTGCATGGCTGTATTAACGCTTCTTGGCGGACGTACGTCAGTCTGACGGGTCTTAAAGCCGTTCTTTAAGATCTTATCAAATGGAATGCTTAAACAGTTGTGCATGCCTACGGCATATGAATCCAGGTCGTGAATGTAGATTTCATTGTTCAGATGGTTGTTTCTGGCCATTTCACTCATGCAGTTGTATAAGGCATAGTCCTTGGTAACGACACGGTTTGCCTCATTCATTCTGCCGCTGAAAGAACGTTCATCCAGGTTGGCATTCTGATTTTCAACGTTAGTGGCATTTAACTTTTCAGAAATGTCACTCATCAGCTTGCTTCTGCTCTGACGGATCCTTTCTCTGTCATAACGGTAACGGATGTAGCTTCTGGCAACATCGGTCAGACCGCTTTCCATTAACTTGGCTTCAACCATGTCCTGAAGCTTTTCAATTTCAATGATACGGGTATTGTTATTGATCAGATACTTTTCAATATCCAGGGCAATGTCTTCGGCCTTATCTTCTTCAACGCAGTTAACAGACTTCATTGCGGCCTTAATGGCATCAGTGATCTTCTCTGAATTGAACTGCTGTAATTTTCCATTTCTCTTTCTTACTTTCATGCTTTTTCTCCTAAACCAGCTCTTTTTGGGCATAAAAAAAATTTCATTTTCCTGAAGTCTGATTCTCAGGAAATCAAAATTCGTGTTTTTCTAATTACAAATAGATTCTAGCAAATCTCCACTTAAAAGACAATAATAAAACACCTAAATAGTTGGAAATCCAACCTTTTTTCACTAACAGCTACAATATGGCAATTACCGCCATTAACATTCTGGTTGATAAATACCCGTCAATGACATATGCCCAACGTCCGTCAGGGTAGTGTATCCTGTTACCGTCAATTCGATATACCCAGCGTCCCTGGGCATCATAGACATAGGTGCCGTCAAATCTGTAGAGCCATCTGCCGTCGGCATAATTGATCCTGTCGCCATCCAGGCGGTAAAGCCAGCGGCCACTGGCATCACAAACATAATTGCCATCTAACCTGAACAGCCATCTTCCTGTAGCGTCATTTATTCTTTCTCCGTCCACCTGTAAAAACCAGGCACCGTTACTTCTGTTGATTCTGGTCATGTTGCACCTCATTCACATATTATTACATTCTCTGTCAACTTATGATAATTATAACATACGTGATATAATTAGATTAACTTATGAAAAATATAGCTAAGAATTACATATTAATAAACATATTGCTTTCCATCATTAACATGGGACTGTTAATGACAGGCACTGATTTCTGGTACTGGTTTCCTTTGCTCAATGCCCTGTTACTGGTTCTGTGGTATTTTCTTGTGGTCAGAAACAGCATCGACAATAAGCTGTTTTCGTTTTACTTGTATTTAACCGTAGGCGTATTTCTTTTATTCTCACTTCTTTTAAAACTTAAGGGCGGACAGCTTTCATCACCGATTCTGTTACTGCTGTTTGTACCTTTGTTTCCATTTCTGCCTTTCCTTCTGTTTGCGGTATTGTTACCGGAGCCTGTGTATTATTTAATTGGTGCAACCTTACTGTTACACTGTCTGATACTATTCATCTGTCTTAAGGGAAACAATATCTTCAAACAGGCTTTAACCGGTCTTTTAGCCATCGGGTTATGCTGTGTATTTTCCATACACACCTATAGTAACCGTGATGAAATAAAATATGGCGGACATGGCTTTAAATACATGAACGGCTATTCCAGTACTGATTTCACAGGTTACCATGTTTACTCAGAACCAACTAAGCTGGTAACTCTTGACCATGTTCCTGAAACATACATAACAGAAGAAAGTGACATGCCGATAATGGATGGTGCAGAAGCATGTTACCCGGTATACGCTGCCGTTGCCAAAGCCATCTATAAGGACATCGACAAAATAGAACTGGAATATCTGAAGCAGGATAAAGTCTATTATAATGGCAAAATCGTTACTTTTACCAATACCGTACGAGGATATGACCGGCTGGTGGATGGAGAATGTGACATGCTTTTCGGAGCCCGTCCTTCCAAACAACAGATCGATTATGCCACATCAATGAACGTTGAATATGAACTTACGGAAATAGGAAAGGAAGCCTTTGTCTTCTTTGTAGAAAAGGATAACCCGGTAGACAGTCTGACTTCTGAACAGTTAAGAGCCATATATCATGGTGACATTACCAACTGGAAAGACGTTGGCGGTAAAAATGAAAAGATAGTAGCCTTCCAGAGACCTGAAGGTTCCGGAAGTCAGACCATGATGCTTTATTTCATGAAAGATGTTTCCTTGAAGGAGCCAAAGACCTATGAAAAATTCAGTGCCATGGGTGGCATTGTAAAACAGGTTGCCAATTATAATAATGAAGATGGCGCCTTAGGCTACTCTTTCCGTTATTTCATTGAAGGCTTAATGGAAGAAGAAAACGTCAAGTTATTAGGCATAGACGGCGTTGCCCCTACGATAGAGAACATCAAGAACGGCTCATATCCGTTAACTACCGGTCTTTACTGCATAACCAGGGCAAATGATCCAAACCCTAATGTTCGTAAGGTTCTGGATTTCCTGTTAAGTGAAGACGGACAATACATAATTGAACAGACCGGCTATGCCCCGCTTTCAGAATAAATAACATATGAAATCAAGAATACTTAAAATAGATTACCCAAACAAAGACATTCAGAAAGTACAGATAATTACCTTTGATGACTGGAATAAACTGCATTTCTTTTCACCTGTTTTTAATGAAAGAGCCTTTGAACAGTTTGTCTACATTTACCGCAACAACATGGTAGATGCCTTCCCTTTCATCTTTGGTAATGTGGTTCTGTTTTACTTACCGGATGACTTTTCATTTGATTACGACATAGATGAAGAAAAATACGGTAAGATAACCGACGAGCTTACCAGGGCAACCATCTTACTAAAGGAAGGTGTCAGGTTCATAAATAAGCAGCCACATTTTCTGAACAACACTTCCAAAGAGTTATATGAATACCTGGAAGAAAGGGGCTGTTTAAAGACCGCTTTCGGTAAGTTGAATACCACCAAGATCGTACCGGTTGGAAAGAAAGCCGGTTTCCTTACCGAAACACACAAGGATGCCGCTCTTAAGGTCAACAGCAGTTTCTTCATCATGGATTTCATTGATACAGCCACGGTCTTTGACCAGGTTGGCGAACCTTTTGGCTTAATGGTAAAAGACGGCAAGATCATTTCCCCGCCGCTGTATGACAGAGAAGCTCTCATTGTAAGAAATGATAAGGTTGAAATAAGAAAAGTAAGCTTAAGTGAATTAAGAATAATCATTAATGATGAGGAAATACAGGGAACCACATATTGCCGGCCAAAGTTCAGGATTACTCCAAAAGGAAATAAGGATGTCGTAATAATCGGCAGTAAGGTCGTCTGTGTTAAGAACAATGGTAACACCGAAATACCGGCAAGCGGCTTTGTCATTAAGGTAAATGAAGATGTAAATGTTAATCCCGGTGATGAAGTTATATATTCTGGAATGGAAGAAGTCAGCTTTGGGTTACAGGTTGGTAACAGCCTGATAATAGATGGTAAGAAAACCGAAAGATTCATTTCCCGCTTCTATGATTTTAAGAAACCGGGAATCAGTTATCCTCCTTCCCTATACCCTCTGAACTTCAGAAAGTCCCGTGCCCCACGCATTGCCTTAGGGGCTGACAAAGATAACAGGCCAATGATAATTTGGGCTGAAGGGGCTGGAAAATACGGACATGAAAAAGGAAAAGAAAGTAACGGGGTTTCATTAAAGGAAATGAGTGAAATATGCCAGATGGCTGACATGCACAATGGCATTAATCTGGATGGAGGCGGTTCTGCCCAGATATTACTGAAGAACAGCAGAAAGCTTAAGATATCTGACAGAGACCGTTACAGTTTTATAGAAAAGGAAAGAGCCGTGCCTATTGGCTTGGTCATCTATTGACCTGCGGCTCTTTTTTATTTATGTCTTAATGTATATTCTGAAGATCTGCTTTCAGAAGATTCGGTGCTGCTATGGAAATAGTGATAACTTGTTTTGCCAAGTTTTCTGCCATCTGTAAGTAAGAGGCCCAGACCGGTATTCTTATCAACGGACATGCCAAAGCTGGAAACATTCTCAGTCTTAATTATGATGCCGACAAACTCTCCATCCTTAAACAGGTAGCCACCGCGAACCTGATTACTGATGAAGCTTCCCGCAATGAAACTGGCCAGTAATTCATCAGTAACGACTCTTTCACCACTGCCTTCACTTCTGTCATCATATACAAGATCTTCGTCACGGTACTCATAGCTGTCAATGAATTCCCATTCACTTACCTTCTTAAGCAGTTCTGCTCTTTCTTCTGCACTTACTTCCAAAGGTCTGAAACAGATATCTTCAACTTCATAGACATCTTCATCTTCTGCCGGTTCATTGATAACTTCAAAAAGTTTGGTCTTATCCTGCATATGAGTTCCTCTTTTGTTAATACGATAACTTTCTATTATTATACTAACATTTTTTCACTATGTTTGTTTCCATAATACTTTACTGTTTTCAAGAAAGTATTGTCAGCCAGATACCTGGATGACATAAACTGTCCGAAAACATACAATTTTTATTTCCTGTTATTTTTTGAATTATGATAAAATTTCTTTAATTATTAATGTATAGAATACTAGCTTTAACAATTCTGCAGATCAACATTGCATAAGGAGTAACGCTATGAAACATACTAAACAATTTATTCAGATAATCCTGGTCATTACAATGATGTTTACTTCATTAAATTTTGCCTTTGCGGAAGACAATGAGGTTCCAGATGACACAGTGATAACTGCTGAACAGGAAGAAAACACTGAAAATGAAGAACCGTCATCTTCAGACATCGGACAGGATATCCCGGCATTTGAACCGGGGCCAATTCTGAATGATCCGCTTGATTACTCTCTGGGCCTGGAAATTGACAGCCAGGAAGAGATTGCCAGCGGACAGCTTCTTAACAGCACTTTGCGTTCAAAGCTTAAGGAAGACATTGAAAGCCTGCTTGATTTCCAGCCGGTTGAATTAGACAATGTCAACAAGTTCATTACTTCCATAGACACTTTCTTAGCAAAGGGTGGCTATAATTACGACAGTACGTCCATTGGCTCAGGTTTATTATCAACCGGCGAGTTGGGACAATTAGCTTCAGCCATTGGCTTACACGAGACCCAGGATCACCTGATCGAAGTAATTGAAAGTAATGACAATGCCACAGGATACATTTATGTAATTGACCGTAATTCCATTGGTGTCAGAGTTGAAGATGAATCCGGTGAAGGAATTGGTGCAGCCTTAGTAACCATTTCATATAAGGATGAAAGCGGCAATACCGTAACCAGATCACAGTATACTACTGACGGTAACCTGCCTGGTATTGCGGGCTTTGATAAGATGACCGGCGTTAATTACATCATGATAGACGTCCAGGCAGAAAACTACCGAGCTCAGACAATTCTGGACAAGAGAATTACTCCAGGTGACATATTGTACTTCCGTCTGAAGGAATCACCTGAAAATGATGTATACCTTCGTTGTGCAGACTTGGCCGGTAAGGACATGTTAACGGAAGATACCGGACTCTATCTTGTTGAAACAGGAAGCCAACCATTGGACATGAGAGTAATAGTTACCGCAAAAGGCAATAAGAGTCTGCCTGAAAGCATTACCTTAAAAGATGATAATAAGGAAAGAAGTATTACCACCTTTAAAAACCATTCAAAGATCGATCTTGGTGATACGGTTTCCTACATGTTTACCCAATCTGAAGACTGGTTAAAGAAAGGCGGCTTATTAGCCCAGGATGATGTATTATACTTTGACATTGACGGTAATAAGTATCTCTTACCATATGTAACAGTTAAAAACGCCTTGATGCAGCCGGGAACTTCCCAGGAAGAATTACCGTTAACCGGCACAGATAAGGAAATACCTCTTACTGATATCATGGGCGGCAGCGGTATCGTTTCTCTTACCGTTAACTACCTTAAGGTTCCGGTAACCATTGGTGTTTTCCCGGAAGGCGGTTTCATAATTGTCGCAACCTTTGACATAGAGAGTTTATCAACCTCGTACTCTTCCCTGTTTGAGCAGAGCTGGAACCCAAAGACCCGTGCTGAAACAGAAAGTGTTCTTGAACCGTTCAAGCAGGAATTCTGGCGTAAGGCAGACCGTTTCAAAAGCGGAACAGGTCAGATGAACGACAGTAAGCGCATTTCCTTAGCCAGAGATAAATACTGGTCCTTCAATGCCAGCTTCTCATTATTCTGCACTGGTGTATATAATGAGAAAACTGGAAACTTTGATGGCTCATTTGGCGGTATCTTTGATGCCAAGCTTTCAGGTGGAGTTACCCAGTATTTCCTAGTATCAGTACCAATTGTAATTCCATTCTATCTGGGCTTTAACGTCTTTGGTGAATTCAAGAGCGCCCTTACTGCCAACATGGTTTGGAATAAACTGTCAGATGGCATCGGCGCAGCCTTCGCAGCAGCTGACCACACATTGACCCAACGTTATGACTTGATAGCCGGTCTTGAGCTTTATGGAGGTGTCGGTTTAAAGGGAATCTGCTCAATTGAAGCGGCTGGAGGTGCAAAAATTGATTTTGCGGCCATTCAGGGAACTGTTGAAGAAAAAGGAAAAGACGGAATCAGATTCTTAATTGACTCCTTTGCCACAGTAAGAGTTTCAGGAGCAATTGCCTTCTTCAGTTTCAACTTGTTCAGTCACACTTTCGGGCCATGGCGACTGTATGACTCCCATCCGGATAAAGTGGCTAATGAACCGGTAAGTCAGTCTGATGATGAAATTGAGTTTATTGACATGGATCTGGCAAGTGTTAATGAAGACGGCACATTGTTACTGGCTGGCGATGGGGAAACAACACTTAACCATTACAAATCCAACCTGCTTACTTCTGAGGTAACAACGGTAAATGACATTCAGACGATAAAGGCCATTTCCAATGATACATTCTCAGACAGTCAGGTTCAGATAGTTTCAACAAAGAAGACTACGGCCCTATTCAGAATTGCCAGCATCGATGGCAAGGCCAAGATCATTTATCAGAAGCAGAACCCTGAAACAGGGGAATTCATGGATGACTATTATGAATTACCGTCATTAATGAATTATGATGTAACCGAATTTGACGTTGCCGCTTCAAGCGGTGATGATAACTTATTCTATATTGGCTGTATTGTGGCTGACCGCGATAATACAACCATTGATTCACGTACCAGGACGACCAGGGTACAGGGCATTGTTGTGGACCTGGATAACGACAGTGTTCGCAAGGCTGCCGTTAAATCACCGTTACCTGATGTAGGTAAATACTATTACTTCAATCCAAGAGTTGCCGGCAGTGATGGCAATATCGCAGTAGCATACCAGAAATCATCCTCATACCAATACCTGGGTGATGCGGAAGCCTGTGTCTTTGGCACTAATGAAAAAGAAATAGTCATGGGCAAGGGTACCATTTATACCAGCGGTGACATCGTTAATGGGGAACCTTCATTCTTCGTTACAAACCGTTCTCATACTACCACCGATACCTTGGTAATTGACGGTTACATGGCTGATGGCTCATTTGATGAAAACAATCCAAGATGCCGTTTCTCAGTTGATGTACAGGGTTATAAACTTTCCGAAAATGAAAACTACCTGACCAACTGGGGTTACGCCAATAATACCAACTATGCCATCATAGCCAGTAAGCTGTATTTCCTGGAGAAATATCCAAATAGCTATGACCAGTATGGCTACGGCATGAGATTTACCCAGGTTGAAAACGGCGAAGGCCTGGTCAACCGTGACAACACCTATGAATTCGTCGCTACTGATGATAACAGCGGAATCTGTATCGTAAGCACCACTACATCTTATGATGTAAACATGGAAACCGGCGAGCACACTCTCAAGGGTTCAAACCTGAAGGTCTATACCTTGGAGGGTCGCTATGACAGTTCCACAAAAACAAATCAGGCCATCTTACATGGACCGCTTGATATATTCGTTAAGAATGCGGACATCTGCACCTTTGCGGCTGTATTCAACCGTGCAACCTGTAATTCCAAGGGTTTATCAGTTGTCTATGCTTCTACACCGGAAGTAAGTCTGTCTGCTGATGGCAAGATCATTACCGAAAATGACATTTACCAGTGGCAACAGAATCTGAAGCGCGGCATGGTAGCCACAAACGTTGAATTCTCAGATCTGTTCTACTATACCGATGAACATGTATTGCCTGTACAGATCACCTTCCGTAACATCGGTTATGCCATTGAAGGTCCGGTAGCCTTCACGATAAAAGATGAAAACGGCTACGACATGCACGAACTGTACTTCAATCCTGGCAATAAGCAGTGGTATGACATGGGAACTGAAATGGAACATAACTATGGAAAGCTCTACAGCGGCGACAGTGTAACCGTTGATCTTATAGTAGCTGCTCCATATTATTGGGATGCCAACAAGATCCATGAAGTCAGAGTAGAAATATCACCTAAATACCGGGGCGATGCCCAGACAATGCTGGCTACGCCAGTATATAACAACAGCCTGACCTTACAGGGTTCTCAGATCGTGTTGGGTGATAAGCATTACGCTGACTTAAGCATAACCAACATTAATGAAGAAGCCATGGGATTAAACAAGTTAGCCGTTGAAATTCTGTATAAGGATGATACAAAGCAGTCATCTGTATCTGACATTGATCTTACTCACGTTACCAGTGACCCGGATAATGACAAGCATACGGTAATGTATGACCTGACCCCTATCTGGAACAGGGCTGAACAGGATGAAGTATTAGCTGTAAGATTCTATTTAATAGATGAAGAAGGAATGCCATTAACCGGTGAACCGGTATACATGTATCCTAAAGCTTTAGCAGAGTTACAGGATGTAAGCTATGAAATCACTGAAGGAGCTGATGGTATATGGCAGAAAGGCAGCGATGAAGATCATCTGATCAAAGTCGTTCGCAGCAGAAATGAAGAAACCTGCTTCTCACATTTCACTTCCGTAATCATTGATGATAAGGAATTAACTCTTAATACCGACTACCTCGCTGAAAGCGGCAGTACCCTCATTACTCTTAAGAAGGAAATGATGGAACAGTTAGCGGAAGGCCAGCATGATGTAACGATCACATTTGATGACGGTGAAGTTTCAACTACACTCACAATAAAGGCCGCTGAAGAAGAAAAGGATCCTGATGTACCGGTTGACCCAACCCCAGTCGATCCAGCTGACCCGGAATCACCTGATACCGGCGATAACAGTAACCTATACCTCTGGGTTATCATGTTATTAACTTCACTGACCGCAATGTTACTAATAGTATTAAGAAGAAAGAAATATAACTAAACGATAAAAACAGGCGTTACCACTTAGGTCACGCCCTTTTCTTGTCATCTTAAATGATTTAGTTCATTTCCTGGTTCTTCATTTTCTTATAGAGACTTACCGCAAACAACATAACCATGACGGTCCAGAAAGCGGCCCAGAGCTCTACTGACCATAATGGCAACAGTCCTCTCTGATATATTGCCGGAAAAGTATCCATCAACATGTGTAACACAATGGCTAAAGGCAGATAAACCCTCTTCCCTGTTACTACACCATAATAAACGATGACCGTAAACCCTATATGAGCAAGCATCGCAAGCAGGCGTTCAATGACATTCATCCCCATCATGAAATAATCAAATGAGGCAGCTGCTTCAACAGTAGGAAGCGCAATTGTGGCAACTTCTTCTGTAATGTTTAAGGTTTTTAAGGCAGTTTCCAGATCTCCCTTGGAAAACAGCACCGCAATAGTCAGATAGGTAATCATTAGCGGCAGAACTATCGTCAGTACTTCTATTCCCCCATGACCGATCCCATACATGACCGCATTTTCAGGTGTGCGGTTATTCTTCAGGATGTATTTCATGACGACATGGCGTCCGCATTCTTCAAAGACACCTGCCATGGTGATGCCATATAAGACAAATGCCACTGTATTTCCATTTATGAATCTTGAAACAGGGTTATCCATGACGATACATAAGTAATGTACCCCAAGCTCTAAAACCCTGGCTGAAACCAGAAAGCCAATTATCCCGGCAATTAACCAGCTGATCTTTGTCTGTTCCTTATGCTTCGCTCTCCAGTAAATGAAGAAAGAAACAGGAATTATAATCATCAGAATGACGGTAATAACCAGTGATGGTATGCTGGCATTACCAACAACAATATTCTCAAAAGCACTCATTAATCATTACCTCCCCAGACTTCCACGCAGAAGCCTTTGTGACCGCAGGAAGTACAGGTCAGATTACGGGCTGTCGGGTTATGATTTGCCCAGAAAGCTTCCTTAAGTGTAGGTTTGAATACCTCATGACATTCCGGACAGATGAATTTTACATGATTAAAATAATACAAGGTTCCTGTTATTGCCCAGATAATGTCTATGAAAAGCCATATGGCAAATGGCCACCAGATACCCTTAACGATCCAGAAAATGATGGAGAACCACTGAAAACATGTTACCGGAAGTCCGGTTATGATCATCATCCATCTCATTCTCTTCAGTTTCTTCTTGCCTTCCATGTATACTGCGACATCACCAATTGATTCAAGAGAAAACTCACCCTTGCTTCTTAAGCCGCTTTTTAACTCGTGCAGCTTATTCAGCTTTTCCTGTTTCTCAGAAATTTCATACAAAAGAACACTCTCCTGCTGTTCCATGAGCATTGAGAGCACTTTTTCAGGATGCTCTTCCTGTAAGATCTTACTGATGGCATCAAGCGGCATGTCCAGTTCCCTTAGAAAACAGATTATCTTCATACGCTTCAGATCATCTTCCGAGTAAAGGCGTCTGCCACCTTCGGAAAGCTCACTTGGTATCAGAATGTTTCTTGCATCATAATACTGAACAGTCCTCACTGTGACACCACATAATTTGGCAATCTCTCCTGTCGTATATTTTGACATGACCCTTACCTCCTTACACCACGAATTCTACTTCATGACGTTACGTTACAAGCAATACCTTACGCAGGATTATTTTTCATTTCTGTTAGGAAAATTATATCACCGAACAAAAAATAAAGAGAGAAACCCATAAGTTTCTCCCCTTTTCATACTATTTGATTTACAGATTATTTACCGATTCTGCCCAGAAGAGCATCACTGTCATTTTCCCCAGAGAAGAATTCTAAAGTGACTGTGGCATGACCGTTCTGTTCAAATACGTCGAAGCCGACATACTTATGCAGTTCTTCATTCAGGTAGGCGTATGATCTGTATGAACCTACAGTCTGTGGATTGATGTAATCATATCCAAGCTCTTCCATTCTGGCTGTATATTCATCAAGATATGCATATGCCTCGTCCAGAGTATCAAATGGCTGGTAAACCAACAGTTTCAATCCTAAGAAGCCGCTCTGATTATGATTGTAAGTAGTCTGATCTCTTGCCCCGATGTCGCCATGAACATTAGCCTCTGGTAAGCCGTGTTCCTTAAGCATGTTATTAACTTCATCAGGAGTTAATGATCTTTCATTCTTGAAGGTGATCTGTACTAAGCCATCTTCCTCTTCATTAAACAGGTAATTAAATGACTTGAAGCCGTTAGAGTTTTCATAGGAAGCACCGTTTGGAGCATAACTTTCCCTGTAGCCAATTTCCTTCATGCGGCTGCCATATTCTTCTAAATATGCCAATGCAGCATCATGATCTTCAAAGGTCAGCTGTACGGCAATGTACATGTCATAGTTGAAATAGTA
>JAFRLB010000012.1 GCA_017431405.1 Erysipelotrichaceae bacterium
AAGCCTGTCTCACTCGCTATTCTTTCCGCTTCAGTTTTATCATAGTAGGAACCTATTGGTTTGGTTGGGTTCTGGAAAGCCGGATCTTTTTTATTTACCTCTACCTGAGTAATTACGGTAACAACCGGTTTTTTGAGGTCTCTTTTCCTTAATTCACACTCAATAGACTGCTGTAAGTGATAGCCAATGTAACCCTGAGTCATGGCTACACATTCCGGAAACGGCATTTCAGGAGTATTACCGGTAAACTTCTTAGAAGCTTCAAAAGCCAGATTTACCATGCCTACCTGAGGCCCGTTACCATGTCCCACAACTACCTCATAACCTTCTTCAATGAGGTCTACGATCGTAGAAGCGGTCTTCTTTACTAACTGCAGCTGTTGAGTTGGATCATTGCCTAAGGCGTTCCCGCCCAAGGCTACTACCAGTCTCTTATTCATATGCATTCATGCCTTCAATTTGAAGGCAAAACTCTCCGTATTAACCTAACTTACAGAATTCCACAGCGATTCTGCTGGCAACTCTGGCATTGTTATAAGCTAACTGAAGGTTACTTGCGAATGATACGCCGTCAGTCATGTCCTTAATTGTAGCTAATAAGAACGGTGTAATGTTCTTGCCTCTGATGCCCTTTTCATCAGCTAAGGCAATGGCCTTATTGATGACAGCTTCCATTTCGTTGTAATCGAGAGCATATTCATCAGGAATAGGGTTACCGATTACTAAGCCGCCCTTTAAGCCTAAATCCCACTTGGTCTTCATGATCTTGGCAACTTCTTCTTCGCTCTGGCAATTGTAGTCAAGCTTGAAGCCGCTGCTCTTACAGTAGAATGCCGGGAATTCATCAGTTTTGAAGCCTAATACAGGTACGCCGAATGTTTCCAGATATTCAAGAGTTCTGCCGATGTCTAAGATCTGCTTGGCACCTGCTGTTACAACAGCTACAGGTGTATTGGCAAATTCCTGTAAGTCAGCTGAAATGTCCATTGTGTTTTCACCGTTTCTGTGAACGCCGCCGATACCGCCGGTTGCGAAGATCTTAACGCCTGCCATTGAAGCAATCAACATTGTAGTAGCAACAGTAGTTGCGCCAGTCTGACCGGTTACCAAGTATGTAGCTACATCTCTTCTTGAAACCTTGCCAACGCCATCACCCTTGCACATGATGTCAAGTTCTTCAGGTGTCAGACCGACTTTTAACTTACCGCCGATGATGGCTGTAGTAGCTGGGATTGCGCCTTCGCCACGAACGATTTCCTCAACCTTGTGAGCGAATTCAACGTTTTCAGGGAATGGCATGCCATGTGATAAAATCGTGCTCTCAAGAGCTACAACTGGCTTACCTTCAGCGATTGCCTGCTTGATCTCAGGTGTTACTGATAAATACTTGTCCAAATTCATTTTCTTTTCTCCTCTAAAATCTTTTCAATAAGTCCAATGCTTATGTTCTTATTAATTGTGTCAGGTGACATGATTGCGGCTATTCCTGCTGCAGAGGCATAGTCCAGGGTCTTCTGTCTGTCAAATTCATGCATGTAGCCATATATGATCATGGCCATGAAGGCGTCTCCTGCTCCTGTCGCATTGACCACTTCTTCTAATGGCTTTAGTGATGACCATAATGTCTTTCCTTCACTGTTCATGTACATGCAGCCATCCTTGCCTAATGAAACGTAGATCTCATCAAGTCCCTGATCTATGACCTTCTTAGCGGCCTGTACCAGAGATTCCCTGTCACTGATCTTCATGGAACTTAACAGTTCACATTCCAATACATTAGGCTTGGCAGCGAAGAACTTCCCTATCTTGTTCTTAATGCAGCCGGCATAGGATATGGAAACCGGATCAACGAATACCGGTATTTCCTTACCGTAATTATCCAGAACGTGATCCATTACCTCCAAAGGGATCGAAGGATCACAGACGATCAGTGAACTGTTTATTAACAGCTCATCATTTTCCTTAAGATAATCAACGGAAAAATCTTCCATGATGCTCATGTCACTCAGCGCCACCGCCATGTCACCATCACTGTCCAGAATCGACATGTACGTTGACGATGAATGATTATCATAGCTCATAACGTGAGAAACGTCAATGCCGGCCAGGGCACTTTCCGATAGGATCTTCTGACCGTAGATGTCATTTCCGACCACGGTAAGAAGACTGGCCCTGCCTCCCAAACGGGCATAGTTTTCCAGAATGTTTCTGGTAACTCCGCCACAGGAAACATGCATCCTGCCTGGATTTGAATCTCTCATGTTAAGCGCATTAATGCTGCGGCCGTGAATGTCTACGTTTGCCGCACCAATACCTACTATGTATTTTTCCTGATTCATCATTTCACCTACCTATTTTATTTTAACACATTTAAAGCCCTGTTTAGTCAGTGTGTTAGCTAATATCAGGCATAAGGATTGAATTATTTTTATAAAATGTTAGATTATTAGAGTCACTAAACTTTTTAGGGGGTTTTATGTCAGAAAGAATTTGGGAAATATTAAAGAATGCATTCTTTAGAATACTCATACCAGGCATCAAGGTAACCATTCCATTGGCAGTACTTTCCTTTGCCTTCGCCTTTATCATTGCCTTAGCTGTTGCTTTAGTGCAGTTTGCCAATGTTAAGGGTCTGAAGCAGCTGTCACGTTTTTATGTCTGGATCATCAGAGGAACACCTGTACTTGTTCAGCTATATATTGTCTTCTTTGGCTTACCTAAGATTGGAATAACCCTGACAGCCTTCCCGGCCGCCGTAATCGTATTCTCCATTAATGAAGGAGCATACATGTCGGAAAGCTTACGTGCTTCTTTGGAATCTGTACCGCATGGCCAGATTGAAGCCGGCTACTGTGTCGGCATGTCCTATTTACAGATAATGCGCAGAATCGTCTTGCCACAGGCCTTACGTATCGCCTTCCCTTCACTGGGAAATGCGCTTATCTCATTAGTTAAGGAAACTTCCATGGCCGCTACAATTACCGTAGTGGAAATGTTCAGAGCTGCCCAGCAGGTCAACTCTATATACATTGAACCTTTATGGCTTTATACCGAAGCCGCCTTCATGTATCTCATGTTCTGTACCGTATTAACCTGGTTACAGAGATGGGGCGAAAAGAAGTTAAACGCATATGGAGGTGTTAAGTAATGTTGCTGAAAGTCAATAACATTCACAAGTCATTCGATGGTAATCTGGTTCTCAAGGGTATCTCCCTGGAAGTCAATAAGGGTGATGTCATTGCCATCTTAGGCCCAAGCGGTTCAGGCAAGACTACCTTATTAAGATGCATCAACTTTCTGGAAAGAGCTGATGATGGCGAACTGATATTTGATGATGTCAAGCATCAGCTCAACAAGATCTCTCACCGTGAGATCAGCGCCATCCGTAAGAAGACAGCTTTCGTATTCCAGAACTACAACCTGTTCCTCAATAAGACCGTTTTAGACAATGTTACCGAAGGTCTGATCATTGCCAGAAAGATGGATAAGAAGCTGGCAAGAGAAAAAGCCATTAAAGCCCTGGAAAAAGTAGGCATGGCTGACAGACTGGACAGCTACCCTATTCAGTTATCCGGGGGCCAGCAGCAGCGTGTAGCCATCGCCAGAGCATTAGCTACAGATCCTGAAATCATTTACTTTGATGAACCGACAAGTGCACTTGACCCTGAACTCATCGGCGAAGTGCTCAATGTCATGAAGGATCTGGCAAATGATGGTATGACAATGCTGGTTGTTACCCACGAAATGAATTTTGCCCGTAATGTTTCTAATAAGGTCATATTTATGGACAACGGTCAGATAATAGAGGAAAATACATCTAAAGGATTCTTTGAAAACCCACAGGAAGAAAGAGCGAAAGCATTTGTTCAGGGCATCATTGAACAAAGAGCCATCAAGAAAGAAGGAGAGAAATAATGAAGAAGATTATAAGTTTACTGGTTTCCTTAATGATTCTGGTTTCTGTATTCGGCTGTTCAAAACCTGCCGACACAACTGAAAAGGACTTATTAGGCCGTATTCAGGAAAGAGGAACACTCATCATCGCTACTGAAGGTGACTGGGCTCCTTGGACATACCATAATGAAGCTGGCGAATTAGTTGGATTCGACGTTGAATTAGGCAAGCTCATCGCTGCAGAATTAGGCGTTGAAGCACAGTTTGAAGAAACATTATGGGATTCAATTCTGGCTGGCGTTGATTCAGGCAGATTCGATCTCGCCTGCAATGGTGTAGGTTATACCGATGAAAGAGCTGAAAAGTATTCATTCTCTGATCCATATATCTATACACATAAGGTTCTGATCGTCAGAAGCGACAATACAGAAATCACCAAGTTTGAAGACTTAAAAGGCAAGACAACAGCCAATACCATTTCAAGCACCTATGCACAGGTTGCTCAGAGTTATGGTGCAACAGTTAAGCCTGTTGATTCATTAGCTGAAACGATCGAATTACTGTTATCAAACAGAATTGATGCAACCATCAACTCACAGGATTCATTCAACACTTACATGGAAGCTCATCCAGATGCTGAAATCAAGATCGTTGCCTTCTCTGAAGGTGAAAGAGTTGTTATTCCAATGAGAAAGGATAACGATTCAGCTACATTAGTTACAGCTGTCAACAAGGCCTTACAGAAATTAAGAGACAACGGCAAGTTAGCTGAACTCTCAGTCAAGTACTTCAAGACAGACAATACACAGCCTAACTAGGAAGCATAAGAAAAAGGAACTATGAAGTTCCTTTTATTTTGGTTTATCTCTTTGTTGAGCCCTTTTCCTTGAATACGTAATTCAAGCGGAACTCTCTGTCCTGAATGTCGTCACCATTGAGCATCTTGGTTAGGATTCTCATGGCAAGTGAACCTAAGTCATAGGCAGGAACATCGAATGATGAGATCTGCGGACGAACCATGTCAGTGTAGCGTGAACCCTTGATACAGACAACTTCCGTTTCCTCAGGGATGTTAATGCCGTTTTCAGTACAGGTATTCAGAACCGCAAGGGCCTGGGAATCACGGTATGTGATGACCAGCTTATGCCTGTTCTTCTTAAAGTATTTTGTCAGGAAATCATATGAAGAATGTGCATACTCCGGAATTGGAATGAATCCTTCAAACTTCTTTCCCTTTTCTTCAAACGCCTGTTGTACTCCAGCCAGTATCTGCTTGACATTGATAGGATTCTTCTTGTCATCGATCACAACGATGTCATCAATGCCCTTCTGCAGATATCTCATGGTCAGTTCATATACAGCCTGCTGGTAATCAACATAAACGCAGCATGACTGCTTGCTAGATGCTCTGACATCCAGATATACCATCGGTATTTCAAAGCTGTTGAGTATTTCCAGTTCTTCCGGTGTGAAGTAATCGTTATACAGAATGATGCCGTCGGCATGACTCTTGATGACATTGTCAACGATCTCATTCATTTCGTTTACACCAGAGCTTGTCGTATGAAGTATGATGTTGTATTTATAGATTTTGGCCACATCTAACAGTCCGTTAAAAACCTTGCCGATGTATGTAAAACTACTGTCCGGAATAATCAATGCGATATTTGTAGACTTCTTCAGAGCCAGTCCCTGGGCAACCGCATTAGGCTTGTAGCCTAACTTGATGATTGCTTCCTGGACCTTACGCTTGGTATCTTCCTTAACAACATCAGAATCATTAATTACTCTTGAAACTGTAGCTAAAGATACTCCCGCTTCACGGGCGACACTGTAGATCGTTACTCGTTTCTTGCTATCCTTAGCTATTGTTTTCATGTGTTATTCCTCTTCGTCTTTTCCGCCAAATAAATCTTTAACGCCGCTCATTACCTTGCTGGCAAGATCTGTTAAACTGTCCTTAGCATTTCTGACAGTTTCTCTTACCTTTTCATCGTGGATGAATTCCTGGTACTTGTCTGCGACATATTCCTGAGCTTCCTTGCCCTTTTCAACAACCTTGTCTACAACCTTCTTAACTTCTGGGTTTTCTGTAGCCTTATTGTAGATGTCTTCGCCAGCTTCCAATACCTTGTCAACCGTTTCGTCAACCTTTTCTGCTGCATCGTCAACTGTTTCCTGAACCTTTTCAGCGTTGAACTGAGCATATAATTCCTTTGCCTTGCCTACGACCTTTTCATAAGCACTGTTGATGCCGGCCTTTGCCTTTTCAACTGTTTCCTGAGCTGCAGGATCTTCATTGAACTTTGTGGTAGCCTTACCGACGATTTCATTGAACTGCTTGCCAGCTTCTTCAATTCTGTCACCTAATGTAACGCCGTCCTTGTCAAGGTCAAAGTTTACTACTGTTTCCTTTAATGAATTCAAAGCACCCTTTACCTGATCAACTAAACTCTTAACTTCTTCCTGTACTTCTTCAGAAGAATCAGCAACGCTTGCTTCTACATCATTTAATTCCTGTTCGACTTCTTTTTCGAGTTCTTCGAAATTCTTATTTTCATCCATGTTATTCTGCTTCCTTTCTTGTATCTTCTGCAGGTTTTTCAGCACTGATGGTCTGTGGAGCTTCGGCAGTTACCTTTGCCTTGTCCTTATCTCTCTTTTCCAATGCATCAAGAACCCACTGTTTTACCTGGTTATACTGTTTTGTCCACTTGTCAGCGCTGTTCTTGACAACTCTTGATGTTGTAGCACGAACGGCTTCGACACTCATTGCCATGTTGTTGACAGCCTTTACAGTGGTATCAAATTCCTTTAAGTAACCATTTGCGGTTGTTACTGCATCATTAACGCCATCGACGATAGGGTTTGCCTTTGTAACTGTAACGTTAACACCCTTAACGACCTTGATGACGTTGATCATGACGACTATCAGTACTATTAAAGCGATGACTGCCAGGATCGGTAAAAGATAACTGAATACCTGGCTAATACTTGCTAAACTTTCCATATATAATTCTCCTTTATTTCATCATACTACAAAAATGTAAGTGTTTTCAAACTTTTTCATTTATCTGCAAACTTTTCAATTTTTCCTTAAACGGATAGATGTCCTTGGAGCTCATGAACACATAGACAGCCGGCGCAAAGGACGCCAGTATCTTGGCATCTTCGTCGGTTTCATGGAACACGTAACTGCCAGGAATGTAATTTGCCAGATAAGTGATGTCGATGTCTGCCCCATTGTCGTAGTCGTCAATGCTGGTAAACTCACATACACCTATTTCATCAGCTATCATTAGGGCATCAGCGAACTGCTGAACGAAATGATATACTCTGCCGGTTCTGTGCGGCTTGAATACTGCCACGATCTTTCTGTCTGGATATCTCTTACGGGCAGCTTCCAAAGTAATTTTTACTTCCGTAGGATGATGAGCATAGTCATCAATATAGATGTTTTCGCCGTTTTCTTCTATTTTAAAACGTCTTTTTACACCCTTGAAACTGCTTAACCCTGCTTCAATTTCTTCTGCCTCAAGGCCTTTTAAAAGCCCTACGGTAATAACTGCCAATGAGTTAAGCAACAGATGATGGCCGACAAAAGGCAATTCATAATGGCCGGCAGGCTGCTTGTTGAACAACAGATCAAATGACATCATTCTGTCTGTTTCAACAATGTTTATGGCCTGAATGTCATCATTATCCTTTTCGCCATAGTAGTATATAGGAACATCAGCTTCAAGCTCTCTGGTATAAGGGTCTTCGCCCCAGGCAATTACGGCCTTGTTTACCTGTTTGACATAATTCTTGTAAGCGTTAATGTATTCCTCATTTGTCTTGAAGAAATCAACATGGTCCCAATCCATGTTGGTAATGATTGCGTAATCAGGGTGATAGGCTAAGAAGTGATTTCTGAACTCATCAGCTTCCAGAATGAAATCCGTGGCTTCTGGATCAAGATAACCTGTTCCATCCCCGATCAGATAACCGATCTTGTGGCCGTATGATAACATGGCGGCACACATGCCGGTTGTTGTGGTCTTGCCATGTGAGCCGGAAACACCGATGCTGTGGTAGTCATTTAAGAGCTTGCCTAAGAACTCATGATACCTGTAGCACTTGACAGTTGGATTGCTTCTGGCGGCTGCTACTTCCGGGAAATCCTCATTAAAGGCATTGCCGATGATTACGGTCATGCCGTCTTTGATGTTTTCCGGGCCAAATTCAGAAATCGGAATGTTTCTGTCAACTAATGGCTGTTCCGTAAAGAAATGTTTGGACAGGTCACTGCCGTTAACTTCCTTGCCTGAATCATGAATGATACAGGCCAAAGCAGCCATTCCCGTACCCTTAATACCTATGAAATGATACATTACTGCTTATCCTCCAGATCAAACAGGCTCATGTTTTCATAATACTGATCATCATTCAGCTTTTCTCTCTTGTTTTCCTTGATGCCAAACGGTGAAACGATCAGATCAGGTCTTTCAAATGAGAATTCAGGCTTCTTTTCTTCCTTCTTAACTTCTTCGCTAACCTTCTTTGTTTCCGGTACGATAACCGGGATCTCTACTTTCTTTTCAACCTTTGGTTCAACAGGTTTTTCAGCCTTAGGTTCTGCCTTTGCGACAGGCTTTTCTTCCTTCTTTGTCTCAATGAAGTCTTCTATTGAGAGCTTGGCAATGTCATCAGAAATGTCATCATGAGGAATACTGTCACTGGCATCCTTGTCGCCATATAATGGTGAGAATACGGTGCCAAGAACAGACTTGTTGGATGACTGAATGTCTGCGAGATCAGGAATCTTTTCCGGTTCCACCTTCTTATGTCTGCCTCTGCCCTTTTCTTCTTTCTTTTCCTGAACACCGAACATAGGAGAAATGACGGTTGAAGTATGATAGTCCAGCTCTTTTCTTCTTTCTTCTTCGCTCATTGGCTTAACAGGTTCTTCAGCAACAGTCTGCTGCTTGACGACCGGTTTTTCAACTGGCTTAGCCGGTTCTTCTTCAATTACAGGTTCTTCTTCTGTTTCTGTCTTTGGTAAGGTTATGAATGAAGGTGTCTTTCTTTCTTCCTTGATGACTTCAACGACTTCAGGTTCCTTCTTAACCTCTTCCTTCTTTACGACCGGTTTTTCAACAGGTTTCGGCTGTGGCTTTCTGACAGGCGCAACAACTACTTCCTCCTCCTGTTCTTCCTTTTCAGGTTCATCTGGTTCATCGTAAAGTAACTTATCAAAAAAATCCTTAATCTTCTTCATGTTATTCTCCTATCTATTTTCATTATTGTCGCCATCTTCAGGATCGACAAAATCACTGTTTTCATTGTTATAATCCGGATTATCAATGATTTCCGTCGGAACTTCCTCATCCTTCTGGGAATTATCAATGATTACGAATGACGGGTCTTCCTTCCAGTCATCGATGTAATCCGCAACGTATCCGCTTTCCGGCAATATTTCCTTAAACAGAGAAATGATGCTGGTCTTCTTTTCCGTGTTACTTACATTTGAGTAAACACTGACGATCTTTTCATCATCAATTGAACAGCTTCTTAAGATCTTGATCATTTCATAGAGCATGTCCTTGGTCTGAACCTTGTAACAGGTTGAGGCAAACAGGAAGTAGTTATCCTGCATCAGGATGTAGTCCATGTTCTCATCAATTGACTTGACGTATATGCGGTACATTACGCCCTTCTTGTCACTGTTATTGAAAATGCCGTGAGTAACGAATTCGGTTTGCGAGAAAATGTCAATGTTTCTTAACTGATGGCTCATGGAGTCATCACTGCCGTCATAGTACTCATCCGCAATTATGGAAGCTATGTCAATGTTCAGAATGGCCTTATTGCCATAGATGTTAAACAGATTACTGGTAGCGTCGCGCTCTTCCCTGCCAACACCTCTTGGCAGGTAGTAACTGTAGTATTCCTTGACCGCATTGTTATAGGAGGCGGCAGGAAGCTGTACGATCGCTGCTTCGCCGATCACTTTCTTTAATTCATCATCGGTATAGGCTTCCGTCTGCTGCTCAGACTGGCACCCTGACAGTAACATCAGAAGGATCATCAACAGTATCAGTGTCTTTTTCAATTTTCTTCCTCCTTGGTTAACTGCCATACGGCTCTGTATATCGGCTGACCTAATGCCATGAAATTGCTCTCGTATTCAGTTATGACATCTTCAGGATGCTCATCACGTCTGTAGTCAACGCTTACTTCTCTTAAATACCAGTCACTGTTGGAGAAAGATACCAGACTGTATTCAAACAGTTTCATGTTATCGGTCTTCATGACTATCTTACCGTCAGGCTTTAAGATCCTCTTATAGGAATCCAAGAATGAACGGTAGGTAAGTCTTCTTTTGGTATGGCCCTTCTTTGGCCAAGGGTCAGAGAAGTTCAGGTGTATTACATCTATTTCATTCTCATTAAACCAGGTCTCGATCTTTGAAGCATCATCAACGATCAGCTTCATGTTATCGCTGGTATTGTCCAGACATTTCTTTAGGGAAATGGCGGCGCAATCAGTATTCTTTTCTATCGCTATGAAAGCTGCTTCAGGATAAAGGTGCGCCATGTTGATCCAGTAGTCACCTTTCCCAGAGCCTATTTCCACTCTTACTTCACCGCTTTTGGAAAACTGGGACCAATGGCCGGCCATCTTTTCCGGTTCACTGATAACACAGTCAGTTCTTGAAGCGATCATATCTTTAGCCCAAGGCTTTTTTCTCATTCTCATAAAAATTCCACCAAGATAATTTTATCATATTTAAATATTAAATTACACAAATGGCTGAAGATAACATAAGAAAAAAGCCATCATACGATGACTTTCACATAATTCAGATTCAAATCACTTAACTCTTCGTAAGCTGCCTCCAGGGCCTCCTTATCAAGCAGGTCTTCAGGAGCATGTGCGTCTACCCCTACGACGCATTTGATCGGGTATTCAGCCATGATTTTCCAGAACTGCTTATTAGGATACCAGAACTGGAAAGAGCCGTCTCTGAACTCCTTTTTGCCCTTCTGAGCCCCTCTGATGTTTATTTCAACAGGTGTATCGGTTTCTACGGCCTTCTGAGCAATCTTATGGGCTGCGTTGTAACAGGCTTCCGTAAATACAGTTTGTGAATTCATAAAGACATCCGGATGACACAGATAAGTAAACAGACCGGAATCAAGGCCCGTTAACACCTGGTCTACATAGGCATTTATTTCCGCATCACTGACATTGCCGAAGTAGCTGTGCTTACATTCCGGCAACAGGAAATGCTGGCCAAAAATCATGTATTCAACCTTGCTTCTGAGGTATTCCTTTTCCTCATGAAACTGTGGGAAGTATTCACTTTCCAAGCCTACATGTATCTCTATCTGATCCTTGTATTTTTCCTTTAAGGCATTAATGCTGCTTATATAATCTTCCAATTCATCCCAATCCATGTGGACGCGCTTATTTGGATATTCCATGTATGGGCAATGATCAGAAAAGCCCAGAACCTTATAGCCTGCCTTAATGGCAGCCAAAACATATTCCTCATCACTGCCGCTGGCATGACCGCATCTTGAAGTATGAGTATGAAGATTAAATAGCTGTTTCATAACATTACCCGCCTTGACGCTATATAGTCTACCACAAAAAACAGTAAAAGGCAGACAAGTTTAACCTGTCTGCCTCTACCCCCCTATATAAGACATGAATAATTAAAGGTAAGATTAATGAAGATCTCTTGGATCAGGTGTGCCCCAAGGCATTTCATTATGGTCGCCGCCATTAGCCTTGATGTCATTAACTATTTTAGGAAGAAAGACTTCTTTAACAAGGTCGTAAGATACAAGAATCAGAACAGCTTTCTGCAGTTTCTCAATGACTATTCCTATAAGACTACTTATGAAGCCATCTGCAGAAGTTTCCACTACGCAAAACTGGACAGTAAGAGTGAGTGCTCATTGCGGCTGTATTGGCTGTACGAGTCTGGCAGAATGGTGGCTGGAAGCAGGTCTGAAGATGCCTGTTGAGCAGATCTGTGAAGTAATCGTTGACAGTGTTCCATCCTGCCTTAAGGAATACTTTGACAACATGACCTATTAATTCAAAAGCATTATAAAAGTCCCGCTTCACTTTGAAGTGGGACTTTTTTAGTTTAATTCAAACTACTTTGATGCTTTCTTCTTACGGTCGCCTTTGTTATTGTTGCTTCCGAAGAGTTTCTTGCGGCTGTAATCCTTAACAGGTTCTGAGTAGCCTTCAGGCTTTTCCAGTAATTCCTTGATTGAGGCATTTACTCTGCCCTTTTCATCAATTTCAGTTACCTTGACCTTAACGGTATCACCGATCTTGTAGAGATCACTTGGCTTTTCAACTCTGGTCCAGCGCATGTCTGATACATGTACTAAGGCGTCTGTGCCAGGGAATAATTCAACAAATGCACCATAGCTTTCCAGTCTTACGACCTTGGCATCATATACTTCACCGATTTCTGCGCTTCTGGTTAATTCTTCAACCATTCTGGTAGCGATGTCGATTGATTCCTGATCCTGATGGTAGATCAGTACTCTGCCTTCATCAGAAATGTCGATCTTACAGCCGTTAGAAGCTTCGATGATCTGGTTGATGGTCTTGCCACCTGTACCGATTACATCTCTGATCTTGTCAACTGGGATCATGATCTTGGCGATCTTTGGAGCATACTTGCTGACATGATCTCTTGGCTTGTCAATTGCTGCTTCCAGAACATCCAGGATCTGCATTCTGGCCTTCTTAGCCTGTTCCATTGCTTCACCTAAGATCTTTCTGTCCAAGCCCTGAACCTTGATATCCATCTGTAAAGCTGTGATACCTTCTCTGGTTCCGGCAACCTTGAAGTCCATGTCGCCGAAGTGGTCTTCCATACCCTGAATGTCTGTCAGGATGGTGTAGTTACCGCCATCTTCAATCAAGCCCATGGCAATACCTGCTACAGGAGCCTTGATTGGAACACCGGCAGCCATTAATGATAATGTACCGGCACAGATTGAAGCCTGTGATGAAGAACCGTTAGATTCCAGTACTTCAGCAACAGTTCTGATGGCGTATGGGAATTCATCTTCTGATGGTAATACCTGCTTTAAGGCTCTTTCACCTAAGGCACCATGACCGATTTCTCTTCTGCCAGGAGTGCCCATTCTGCCAACTTCACCTACACAGTAAGGTGGGAAGTTGTAGTGGTGCATGAATCTCTTTTCTTCAACTTCTGTTAAGTCATCAATGATCTGGTTATCACCTAAGGCACCTAAGGTAGTTACTGATAATACCTGAGTCTGACCTCTGGTGAATAAGCCTGAACCGTGAACTCTTGGTAATAAGTCGATCTGAGCATCCAATGGTCTGATTTCATCAACTGCACGGCCATCTGGTCTGATCTTTTCTTCAATGATGAGTCTTCTTACTTCGTCAGCGACGATCTGTGTGCAGACTTCATTGACCATCTTCAGAGTCTTGGCCTTTTCAGCTTCGCTTTCATATTCCTTAGCTTCGAAGAATTCAACAGTTTCCTTGGTTAAGGCATCGATGGTGTTATTGCATTCTAATTTATCCTTGATTGATACGGCAGCCTTTAATCTGTCATATACATAGTCATAGATGGCTGTCTTTAATTCAGCTGGTACTTCGTAAAGTACAACTTCCATCTTTGGCTTACCAACTTCTGCGATGATCTTTTCTTCAAATTCGCATAAGGTCTTGATATGCTCTTGACCGAACATCAATGCATCGAGCATGTCGTCTTCTGAAATTTCCTTGGCACCTGCTTCAACCATCATGATGGCATCGCTTGTACCGGCAATTGTCAGGTTCAGATCACTTACTTCTGCTTCAGCAACAGTTGGGTTAATGATGAACTTGCCATCAACTCTGCCAACGATTACACCGCCGATAGGGCCATTGAATGGAATGTTACTGATGCATAATGCCAGTGAAGCACCAAACATGGCAGCCATTTCAGCTGAGCAGTCCTGATCTACTGATAAAACTGTATTAACGACCTGTACTTCGTTTCTGAAGCCATCCGCAAACAATGGACGGATAGGTCTGTCGATCATACGGGCAGTTAAGGTAGCGTGTTCGCTAGGTCTTCCTTCTCTTCTTAAAAATCCTCCAGGAATCTTTCCAACGGAGTACAGCTTTTCCTCAAAACTTACTGTTAATGGGAAAAAATCTGTGTCCTTTGCAACATTACTTGCACAAGCAGTGGATATAACAACCGTGTCACCATATCTTACTAAAACAGATCCACCTGCCTGCTTGGCTAATTCCCCTACTTCAACGGATAAAGGACGTCCGTTGAATTCCATACTAAATACTTGTTTAGCCATTCTTTCTTTTACCTCTCTATTATTCAACTAGATTATCATATCATAAATATTTGTAATGTTCACTCTTTTTTTATAAGCATGAAAAAGGCAGCTTTCGCTGCCCGTTTCTGACTTAATAATTTATCGTTTTGTCCTTTGGCCAGGCCACATCATAGGCCAGTTTGAGACGTTTTGAAGCACCTGGTTCAATACTGAAGTCCCACTTGAGTTCACCGGTTTCTTCCTTGTAAACAGCTGAAGAAATATCTTTTCTTTCAATCACGATGCTCTTGTCCTGAGATACAGGAATCTGATCCAATACCGTAACTTCACAAGCCTTTGGCTTGGTTGAATTAACGTTAATCTCGAATTCATATTCCGTCTTCTTCTGAGCCTTCAACAATACATTTGAAGTATGCTTTCTAACCTGCGTACGCTTTACCTTGATTGTTTCATCCTTGCCTAAGGAAATGTCATATTTTTCCTTGGTCAAGTCAACGGCTAAGTATACCTTACCCATGTAGGCACCCTTCTGATATACGGCTGCTTCAGTATTAATGAGATCTTCCAGGTCACTGGTATTTACCTCGGCAGCTAAGTAGGCACTTTCATCCATTAACGGTACGCTTACGATATGGTAACGGCAATTGGCCTTTGAAGCCGACAGTTCACAGATGAAGTCTTCATTCTTCTTGATGTTCCAGGTGCCATTAAGTTCGTATTCCATCATCGTATCGCCATAATTCACCTTTGCATCATAGCTTACGGCTTCTGCCATGACTGCGTAATCCATTTCCGCTTCTTCATCAGATGCAGCTGCATCCTCCATCATCATAGACATCATTGGTTGGGCGCCAGTGTTTTTAGCCATGCCGCCATATGCCATGGTTCTTGGCTGATAGATGTTTACATAGCGAGGATATAAGGTTGGAATGGTGCCGGAAACAGATGGGTTACCGGTATAAAGTGATACCTTTACATCCTTTAGATCTGTAGTAGTGTTCTGTCTTATTCTGGCCTTCAGCCTGATGGTTATTTCATTATTGTCTTCATCGGTATGAAGTTCATATTCAGGCTGCCAATAGGCGTTATTACAGTAGTAGTTCAGTCTGAACGGACATTCAGTTTCATTTTCCGTTTCTACATCTACTGTCACAAACGGCAAGTTTGCCTTTTTCATTTCTTCTTCCAGCTTTTTATTAAGCTCTTCAAGCTGTTTTCTGAGTTCACCGATCTTATTAGCGGTTTCTTCCAACTTGAGTGGAAGTTTTTCCATGTACTCAGCCATGCTGGCGATGTTTTCCTTCTGGGAGAAATCGGCATTATTCAGCCATACCTCATTCATCTTTTCATAGATGCCGATCTTTGAATTTACCTTTTCAATTTCTTCCTCTATCTTTGATACAGTTTTCTTCTTTTCTTCTTCATCTAAATATCTCAACTGAACATTTGAACCATAGATTCCCTCTGGAAGAAACAATCTGATCGTACTGTCATCAATGCCACTGACAATATCAGCTATTCTGACTGTCTGTCTGCCTTTTTCAAGTTTCATCTGTCCTTCTGCTTCAACCGCAAAACCACGGCGATAAAAACGGACAGCCTTTACTGTTGAACTTATCATAATGATTCCTGCCTTTCATATTATTGTTTTGTTTGCTTATACATTAATTCTAACATGAAATAGGCCAAAGCAGAAAAAAACCTGCATTTCTGCAGGTAATTCCGCTTCGATTACTTACGTAAGCCTAAACGTTCGATAAGAGTACGATAACGGTTGATGTCTTCTTCACGCAGGTAAGCTAATAAGTTACGTCTGCGGCCGACCATCTTCATTAATCCACGGTATGAATGATAGTCCTTCTTGTGATCCTTCAGGTGTTCATTCAAACGGTTGATTGTAGCTGTCAATACGGCGATCTGAACTTCTGGTGAGCCTGTATCGCCTTCATGAATAGCGTACTCCTTCATGATGCTCTGTCTTTCTTCTTTACTTAACATCGTTTTTCCTCCTGTTTCATTAGTCCTTATCAAACCAAGTAATACGCCGAGGAAACGCAAAACCTAGTCTGAAAGCCTATTTATATTATCATAACCAATTCATGAAATCAACCAGAATGTCATTCAAAACCATCATTCCCATGGAAGTTGTTTTCAGACAGCCGTTATCTATTCTTAACAGCCCCTTATTGACATTCTTTTCAATGGCCTTATCGTAGTGTTTCAATAACTGACAGCCATGTTTCTCGTTGTAATTTTCAATGTTTATGCCTTCAGTTAATCTTAAGCCCATCATGATGGCTTCAAATCTTACTTCTTCCAAAGAAAGCTTATTAACTTCCAATCTGTAGTTACCGTTAAGATAATCCATGAAGTTATGAGTGTTCTCATATCTTTCATTACCGATCTTTCCGCAAGCCGCCAACCCTGCTCCATAGTAATCTTCATAATGCCAGTAGATCAGGTTGTGCTGCGACTGGCTGTATGGCAAGGCGAAGTTTGAAACTTCATATTGCCTATAGGAATGAGCGTTAAGATATTCAATGATTTTTCTGTACATCAGATATCTGGTTTCTTCATCAGCCAGCTGATAGTTGTTAATGCCAAACATCGTCTTTTCATGTACTTCCAGCTCATAGATGGAAATATGGGTAACATCCAGATTTACAGCCTTTTCCAGATCACTTTCCAGATCTTCAAGACTTTGGGAATTAAAGCCATACATCAAGTCAATTGAACGGTTCTTAATGCCCGCTTCATCCAAATACTTCAGTGTATTGTAAGTATCTTCATTGTTATGACTGCGGTCCATTTCATTAAGCAGTCTTTCATTGAAGCTTTGAATGCCGATGCTGACGCGGTTTACACCATTTTTCTTCATGATCATTGCTTTTTCAAGGTCAAAGGTCTCCGGATTTATTTCAACCGTAAACTCCTTCTTACCGCCAAAGCCACTTAAAAAGGACAGAAGTCTGTCTAACTGTTCACTGCTTAAAGAGGTTGGCGTACCGCCGCCAACATAAACAGTTTCAAACTCTTTCTGTCCGATCGCGCAGATCTCCTTTTCCAGTTCGTTCAGATACCTGCTGGCTAAGCCATTGTTATATTTTGCCTTGGCAAAGTCACAATAGCCGCAGGTATGAGCACAGAATGGAATGTGAACATAAAGTCCCTTGATCATTTTTCTATTTCAGGATACCTTTCGTATACGTTATTTATCTTATTGCGGATGATGGTTTCAACATCCCAGCCATTATCAATGCAGATGCTTAAGGCATACATCAAGACATCAGCCAGTTCACCTTCTACTGCCTGCATGTCGACATTCTCTTCATCCCACTGAATGGTTTCCAGTAGTTCAGCTGCCTCAACGGAAACACTCTTGATCAATATCGGCAAGGTATCAGTCTTATCCCAGCCCCTGCTCTTACGCATTTCCTGTATCAATTCAAATACCTTTTCCATAGCTTACTCCTCATCCATGCTTAATACAGCCATGAAAGCTTCCTGCGGTATGTCAACACTGCCTACGGCCTTCATGCGCTTCTTGCCTTCCTTCTGCTTTTCAAGCAACTTCTTCTTACGGCTTACGTCACCGCCATAACATTTGGCCAAGACGTTCTTACGGTAGGCCTTGATGTTGGTACGGGCAATGATCTTGCCTGATACACTGGCCTGAATCGGTATTTCAAACTGCTGCTTAGGAATGATCTCCTTTAATTTACGGGTAATGTTGCTGCCTCGCTGATAGGCAAACTTAGTATGAACGATGCAGGCTAAGGCATCGATTACTTCGCCATTGATCAGAATGTCCATTCTGGCCAGCTCGCTCTTTCTGTATCCGGTCAATTCATAGTCCAATGAAGCATAACCCTTGGTACAGGACTTCAGCTTGTCAAAGAAGTCAAAGACGATTTCAGCTAATGGCAAGTCATAGATGATGTTAACTCTGGTGTCATCAAGATAGACAATGTCCTGATACAGGCCACGCTTGTTCTGACACAATTCCATGATCGGACCAATGTAATCCTTTGGCGCCATGATTTTGGCCTTGATGAAAGGTTCGGCGATGTATTCAATCATCTGATTGGCCGGTAGTAAAGCCGGATTATCAATTAACTTGACTTCCCCATTTGCCAGGTGAACTTCGTAGACTACGCTAGGAGCCGTGGCAATGAGGTCAAGATTGTATTCTCTTTCCAGTCTTTCCTGGACAACATCCATGTGTAATAAGCCCAAAAAGCCACATCTGAAGCCAAACCCCAGAGCCTGGGATGTTTCAGCCTCAAATTTGAGTGATGCATCATTGAGTTGGAGCTTCTCTAAGGCGTCTCTTAAATCGTTATATCTGGCGTTATCTGTTGGATATAAGCCGCAATATACCATTGACTGAAGCTCACGGTAGCCAGGTAACGGTTCAGCACATGGGTTATCAGCCAGGGTAACGGTATCACCTACTCTGACATCCTGAACGCTCTTGATAGAAGCGGCTAACCAGCCTACTTCACCGCATTCAAGCTTCTGCTTATTGATTTCCTTAGGGCTTCTGATGCCTACTTCAGTTACCTGATACTTTAAACCATTGCTCATTAACTGAATCATGTCCCCTACCTTTAACTCGCCGTTCTTGATTCTGACCGCAACGATTACCCCACGGTATGAATCGTAGTAAGAGTCAAATATCAGAGCCTGTAATGGGGCTTTTGGATTGCCACTAGGAGCAGGTATATACTTGACGATGTTCTCCAGAACCTGGTGAACATTGGTGCCTAACTTGGCACTGATCAACGGTGCATCAGAAGCATCCAGGCCAATGTCATTTTCTATTTCGGCCTTGGCTATTTCCGGCTGGGCACTTGGTAAGTCTATTTTATTAATTACCGGTATGACGGTTAAGTCATTATCGATTGCCAGATATACGTTGGCTAAGGTCTGAGCTTCTACACCCTGAGTAGCATCAACTACCAGTACGGCCCCTTCACAGGCAGCTAAGGAACGGGAAACTTCATAGGTAAAGTCAACATGCCCTGGAGTATCGATCAAATGGAACAGATATTCATTACCGTCATCGCTTTTGTACGTCAAAGAAACGGCATTAAGCTTAATGGTAATGCCTCTTTCTCTTTCCAGATCAAGATCATCAAGAATCTGATCGACCATTTCCCTGCTCTGGACCGTATTGGTCTGTTCCAATATGCGGTCTGCCAGGGTACTTTTACCGTGGTCGATGTGTGCGATGATTGAAAAATTACGTATGTATTTCTGTTCCATGGTTTTTCCTTTTCTATTTGAGATATCTGTCCTTGATATCGGTGAGATATTTTTCTGCCACTATCGCAATGATGACAGAAATGATGACCTGTAAGCCATTTAATTTTAATGACAGTAACACGGTTTCCATGTTGCCGTACAGTAAGTAATCAGTGGCTACATAGCCCAATATGATCAATATACCAAGAATAATACAAACGATGGCATATTTCCAGTTTTTCTTATGTGCCGTGGCAATGACGTAACCCTCAACTGCCCTTAACATAAAGGTATACAGGGCATACTGACCAAAGCCCAGTGTAACATCAGCCAGAGCCGTAGAAGCCGAAGCAATCAGGGCCGCATAAGCCGGGCTGTTATGAGTCAGCAATAACAGTATCAGAGTGTCAGATAAGTTAAGATAGCCAAGATTACCGATTGGCACCTTAAACAATACTGTTGTCAGATATATTACCAGAAATATTACAATTGAAGCGATTATCTTTTTCTTCATTCAGCCTTCTTGCCTTCCCAGTTTCGTCCGGCACCATTGCGAAAATCTCTGGCGCTCATCTTCTGCTTGCCTTCAAGCTGTAATTCCAGTATGCGGATGACCTTACCATCAATGACAAGGCCGAGATCCTTTTCAACATTGACAATTGTTCCGGTTTCCTTATTACAGTTAATGTCAGTCTTGCTTACTTTCCATAATTTAACTTTCTTACCGTCTACCATCACGTAACAACAAGGCACCGGTATTAAGCCTCTGATCTGATCATAGGCTTCTTCATAAGTCTTATTTAAGTCCAGATGTTCTTCTTCCTTGGATATGTTATAACCAAAGGTTACTTCTGCTTCATTCTGTTCAATGGATGCATGATCACCTTTAAGAATTGAAGGCATTGTATTTCTTAACAGTTCGCAGGCGATTGGAATCAGCTTGTCATGTAATGAACCGTAGGTATCTTCCTCAGTAATTTCACAAGAAGCCTGGGAAATGATGTTTCCGGCATCCATTCTTACGCTCATTTCCATGATTGTAATGCCTGTCTTATCATAACCGTCGATGATGGCATGCTGAATAGGTGCCCCACCTCTTAATGCCGGTAATAGTGAGGCATGTACGTTGATGCAGCCTAAGGCAGGATAATCCAGTAATTCCTTTGGAATGATCTGGCCATAGGCACAGGTAACGATCAGATCAGGTTTAAGATCCAATACGCCCTGATAGTCATTTCTGATTTTGATTGGCTGTAAGACTGGAATGTCATGTTCCAGAGCCTTCTGCTTTACCACAGGAAAAGTAAGAATCTGTTTACGTCCAACCAACTTGTCTGGCTGACAGACTACGCCAACGACGTTTAATCCCTCATCAATTAATTCCTGTAAGATCGCACAGCCGAATTCCGGTGTGCCCATAAATACTATTCTTGCACTGCTCATTTCCATCACCTTTGATAATTATACTATAAGTTTATCACACTTTTAATTGCGACCTGATTATTATATATCAACTATCATAGAATAGCATATGTGACTTTTATGTCAGACATAAGCGAAGTTAGTACAATTGGAAAAGAATCCATTATTCAACCTCAGTACTGGCTTTCATTTCTGATAATTAATATTGTAGAATTAAGACATGAAAAGAAAGATAAATGCCATTTTGATCATGTTAGCCATCTTCTTCCCTGTTTCTGAAATTTGGAAACAGGTCGTTTTATACCGCTTTAACGGCTACTATGATTTCTGGTATTTCCCTTTTCAGTTATGTTCAATGCCAATCTATCTCTTGCCTGCTTATCTGCTTTTAAAAGACGGGAAACTGAAGGAAGATGTCGGTAACTTTTTAATGTGTTATGGCTTATTAGGCGGCATTGCGGTATTCTTAGACACCAGCGGTTTACACTATCAGATAAGCGCCCTGACCGTTCACAGTTACTTATGGCACGTATTAATGATCACCATGAGTCTGTTACTGTACCGGTTAAATAAGTTTAAGGGAAGGCATTTATATGGCGCTACGGCGATTTATATAATCTGTTGTATGATTGCCACAATACTGAACTGTACCCTTTACAAATACGGCTCAATTAACATGTTCTACATTTCACCGCATCAGAAAATGTACCAGATCGTCTTCAAGGACATTGCCAAACTGACCGGTGAAACAGCCATCATATTCATCTATATCATTTCTACAATACTGGCCGCGGAAGCCATTTATCAGCTGTTAAAGCGTTTGAAAAGCGAAGGAAAGTGATTTTGAATTTCTATTGTTGCAATTTAATTCTTTGTTTGCTACAATTAACTAGCATTTATTGATTAAGGAGGTAAGTCATGCCTAATATTAAGTCTCAGAAGAAACGTGCAGTTACAAACTTAAAGGAAAATGCAGCTCATAAGGCACAGAAGAGCGCATTAAAAACTTCAATTAAGAATGTTTTAAAGGCTGTAAGTGAAAATGACAAGGCTGCTGCTGAAAAGGCATTAGTTAACGCTGCTTCATGCATTGATAAGGCAGTTACAGATGGTACTCACCATAAGAACTGGGCTGCTCGTCAGAAGTCACGCTTAACAAAAGCAGTTAATAACATTCAGTAATTAAGTTCCACAAAGGAACTTTTTTCATGCCATTAATAAAGGCCATCCATTTGGATGGCCTTTTATCATCAGTTTACTGATTGATTAGATGCAGGTATAACCGCCGTCAACAGCTATTGTCTGACCTGTAACGTAACTTGATTCTTCAGCACCTAAGAAGATTGCTACTGAATTCAGTTCGCCTGGCTGACCATATCTCTTCATTGGAACAGACTGGTTAGCGAATGCCTGGAAGTATTCAGAATCTAATGTTGCTGTTGTTAATTCTGTGTAGAAGTAACCTGGGCAGATTGTATTAACTGTAATGCCCTTTGTTGCTAATTCAGCAGCTGCGCCTCTTGAGAAGTTAACAACGGCACCCTTTGTTGTATGGTATGCGATTGTTGGTAATGCTGTGTTACCTACTAAACCGTAGATTGAAGCAATATTGATGACACGACCGTATGTCTGCTTGCCGTTAGCCATTGCATCCTGCATGAAGTTTACGAATGCCTGAGTAACTGCGAATACTGATGTTAAGTCAAGATTCAAAGTGAAATCCCAGTCTTCTCTCTTATAGTCTACTAATGGTGTACCTGTACCCTTTTCGCCGCCGGCATCGTTAACGATGACTTCGCAATGACCGAAGTGTTCCTTAACTGTTGCTACTGCGTTTGCGATTGATTCTGCACTTGTAACATCACATGCTACTGGAAGAACGTCAACACCGTATTTTTCTTTCCATTCTTCTGCACTTGCCTGAAGTCTTTCAACTCTTCTTGCTAATAAGACTAAGTTTGCATGCTGCTGTGCGAAACCTTCTGCCATCTGCTTGCCTAAGCCTGATGAAGCACCAGTGATGGCTACTACCTTACCTGTGTAATCGAACATTTTTTCTCCTCCTATATTCATGTCTTATGAAAAACATCCACTTATTATTTTATCCTTTATTCATTAAAACTCAAATATCAAACTTATGAAAATGTCCCAAAACTGATTTATTTGGTAACAAAGCTTACTTTTTCACAAAAAAGAACGGTCATTTGCTGCCGTTCTCATCATTACCCAGTTCTATTGCCAGACCACCAAGGGATGTTTCTCTTAATTCCACCGGTATTTTCTTACCGGTATAGTTCATTACCTTGACGATCATGTCAAAGCTTACCCTGTTGCTTTTGACAATTGAAATGTATTTAGCATAGTTCATGGCGTCGATGCATCTTAAGGCTGCTACGCCATTTCTTTCTATGCAAGGTATCTGCACATAACCGCCAACCGGATCACATGTCAAACCCAGATTATGCTCCATGCCGACCTCGGCTGCGTATTCAATCTGATGATTGCTCAAGCCTTCAATCTGGCAAGCCAAGCCACTGCCCATGGCACAGGCTGTGCCTATTTCCGCCTGACAGCCACCTGTTGCCCCGGATATTGAGGCATTGGTTTTGACGATATTACCGATGATGCCGGCAACTGCCAAAGCTTCCAGAAGTTTTTCCTTGCTTACACCCTTCTTATGATAGTAGTAAACAAGAGAACTTATGACTCCTGAAGAGCCTAAGGTTGGAGCCGTAACGACCGTATTGCCTGAAGAGCTTTCTTCCATGGCCGCATATGCGTAGGCAGTTATTTCCAGTTTCTGCTTTACGGTTTTATCAGTAACGATCAGTGACTGCTTGTATATTTCCCTGGCTACCTTCTTTAAGTGCAGTTCACCAGGCAAGTATCCTGACTGTTTCAAGCCATCTTCAACGACCTTTAACATCTGGTTCAGAACGGTTTCCAAATGTTCCTTAATGCCATCATCATGCTTAAAGACGTATTCTGCTAAGGTCATACCGTTTGCCTCACAGTATTCCATGATGTCACTTAAGTGGTCGTGAGGATAGACATGTTCATCAGTAAGGTTTTCTTCACCCTTAACTTCGATCTTGCCACCGCCAACGGAATAGATGTGCGTTTCATTATTTCTGATGCCGTCATCAACCGTGTAACAGATCATCGTATTAGGATGTTCGATCATTTCCTTCTTAAAGACGACTTCAACCTTATCCTTGCCAAAATAATCATAAATGACCTTGTCGCTCATGTGGCCCTTACCGGTCAATGACAATGAACCATACAATTCAACCAGATATCTTTCATGTTTTGGATATTTATGATAAAAATACTCACAGCCGTTTCTGACGCCTAAGGAATGTGAGGAACTTGGACCCGGCCCGATTCTATATAACTCTCTTAATGATTCCATGTTACTTCCTCGTTGTCTGGACTAAGAACAGTTCCAGTCCCAATTGCGGGTTGATCCTGCCGCTTTTGATCTTCTGATCAAGTTCAGCAAGATCATCAAGCACTTTCAATAACTGGTGAGAGCTTCTCCCACCACTGTTCTTAAAGGCCATGTATACACGCCCTTCCTTACAGTTGAGCCTTTCAGCTATCTCTTTCTGACTGTTGCACTGTTCACTTAAGGCAATGGCCTGAAACATGAAGCGGAACTGAGCCGCCAGTAAGCCAACAAGTGAACTTATGTCATTCTTATTTGTTACAAGTAAGTCGTGATATACCTCAATGGCCTTGCCGGTATTCTTGTTATTGACCGCATTGGTCAGTTCAAAGACATTGTTTTCTAGTGGCTTGCTGATGAGATTTCTTATTGCTTCCCTGTCTATTTTTTCAGGGTACAGTTTCAGTTTTTCAAGTTCATTCTTCCAGTTGACTAAGTCAATCGGTAATCTGGTCAGTAATTCATTCATACTGTCATAATCAAGCTTGAAGCCATTATCCTTCAGATCATTTCTGACAATCATCTGGAAGTCCTCTTCACTTAAGGTATCGTAAACTTCCCTCTTCATGTATTTGGTCAGTGTCTTTAAGGAAGTTCTTCTTCTGTCAAAGACCTGATCAATGTAAATGATGAAGGTAGTAGTTTCATTAGGCTGCTTGAAGTACTTTACCAGGACATCAACATAGGTCTCATCACTAACCTTAGGACTTACGATGAAACCCGGATTCTCTAATATTACGACCTTATTATCAGCGAAAAAAGGTACGGTCTGTAAATCCGCAATCAGTTCACTTATTTCCCACTCATTGCCACGATAAATGGAGATGTTTATTTCATCATCTCCAATTAAGTCTTTAACCAGTTCATTTCTTCTCTTAAGAAGATTATATTTTTCCGTACCGATCAATATGTAATTCATACAGTTATTATATCATACAAACATCTTTAGTTTAATCAATCTCTATGCCGATTGGACAATGGTCACTGCCCATTACCTGATCATAGATCATGGTGTTGTTTATGTGGTCCTTAAAGCCTTCAGAAACCACGAAATAGTCAATTCGCCAGCCAATGTTCTTGCTTCTGGCGCTGCCCATGTAGCTCCACCAGGTATAGATGTCCTTCTGCTCTGGGTGGAAATAACGGTAGCTGTCAATGAAGCCGGCCTCTAACAGTTCAGTAAACTTGCCTCTTTCCTCATAGGTAAAACCGGCATTACCGATGTTGGCCTTGGCATTCTTGATGTCAATCTCTTCATGAGCAACATTCAAATCACCGCACATTACGACCGGTTTCTTTTCTTCCAGTTTCTTTAAGTAGGCTCTGATCTCATCTTCCCACTGCATGCGGTAATCAAGTCGTGAGAGATCTCTTTTGACATTTGGAACATATTGGGTAACCAGATAGAAGTCTTCAAATTCCATGGTTATTACTCTTCCCTCATTGTCATGTTCCGGCTTGCCAATGCCATAAGTAACACTTACCGGCTTGATTCTGGTATAGATCAGGGTTCCTGAATAACCCTTCTTTTCAGCCGGGTTAAGATATAATTCATAACCCTGCGGGTCAAACGGTATCTGTTCTCTTTCTGCCTTTACTTCCTGCAAGCAGTAGACATCAGCGTCTTCTGCCTTAAAGAAATCTTCAAATCCCTTTTTCAAGCAGGCTCTGAAACCTGCCACATTCCACGAAATGATCTTCATAAGCTACCTCAGTTTCTCATTAAATTCTACTATACTTTCCCTTAAGATGTCACTAACATGAACGCCTAGTTTTCCATCGGCATCCTGATAGATCATGAAGCCAGAAAACACCTTAAAGGAAATGGCATGCTCATATTTGGTGCATAGTACCTTTACCATGTACCCGTCAAGCTTTTCCATCGTTGAATCACTTGGATGGCCAAATCTGTTTCCTCTGCCAGCCGATATGACCGCAATGGGAATCTGATAATTTGCCAGTAGTGCATCAGAAGTACCGGTATAGGAGCCGTGATGTGAGACCTTTAAAACCGAAACATCCAGATTCTGATATTTCTCTACCAGAATCTCCTCTACTTTCTGACTGGCATCCCCAAGATACAGAAAGCCAAAGGCTCCAATCTTGAAATAAGACAGTTGCGAATCATCATTTGCGTCTTCATAACGTTCATCGAATAAGGGTGAGAGTATCTTCAACCCGTTAATGATTATCTCTTCATTTCCCTTGTAATAGACATTTCTGACCCTGAATTGCTTATAGAGTGACGGTAAGGCACCGCTGTGATCATAATCTTCATGGGAAATGATGACATCAACGCTGCTTATGCCTCTGCTTCTTAAATATGGCACCACTATGTCTCCTGCGACATCCTTATAGATGTTTCCTCCGGTATCAATTAACAGGCCATGAGCAGAAAACGGCATGGTAATGAGTGAACAGTCACCCTGCCCTACATCCAGATAGCTGACCGTATAAAACGGTACAAAGGCAGCCTGAAAATTATTGATCAATAGCAGCAGGACAATCATTAAAAGACACTTTCTGTCATTGCCATTCACATAATCCAGCAGATACTTAAGTATCAATACCAGCATGATTATTGGTAACCGCCCATTAATGTAAAACGGCTTTATTTCATCCAGGATGTTCAGGAAGGCAATTATGTTTCCTTCCAACGGTATTCTGAATGGCAATAAGCAACAAGCCAATCCAAGACCATATGACAAGGCTGAGCATGTTCTGGCCAGGCTGAAAAACAGTGTACTCATGATGTTACAGGAGCCATAGAAATATAGCTGTACTAATAGAATGTATACCCTGGCCGTAATGTTCTTTCTGTTTTCCGCAAACAGATTTATGAAGGATAAACCAAAAGGAACAAGAAAAGTAACACTCTTAACATAATAAGGTCTGTACAGCACCATTAATATCGCTCTTAAGGCCGTTTTATCCCTTCTGTCGTCGATTAAGAGGTCAGTTGTAAGATTTACCAGTACTCTGACAAAGGCGTAGGGAAAGCGGAAAACAAGCCCCAGAAGGCACATTACCTTTATGGTCTTTAGCTGAGCCTGTAAGGGATAGTGTCTGCGTCCGTAATAGCTTCTTAACCACTTGGCTAACAGGCTTACATGCATGCCACTGGCCACAAAGAAATACTTATAATCACTTTCACTTACCATGCCATTGCCAAACAGTAACTGATTTATCCATTCATTGCCATTGGTTTTATTATGCTGGTAAATAACTCTTCTGAGAGAAAACTCGCTTCTGATTATTTCATATTTCTCAATTGAACCCTGACAGTAAATGTTCTGCCCCTTGGCCCAGGAGGCAAAGGTACTTATCTCAAAATTGTCATAGCTGTTTATTTCATTAAGCTCGCAATCTATCTTAACAATGTCATCGAAGCAGACATCTTCATCATGACTGTAGATCATTACACTGGTTAAGCCGTTACTTACGATCTGATAGCCATTACGCAAGCTAACTACCCTGCCCTGAGTTATTTTCTTATTACCTGGTATACTTAATATAAGTAACAGAACTATTAGTAATGAAGTAATTAACCTCGCTCTTTTCTCTAAGACATGCCGGTAAAACAAAATGAAACATAACCCCATGAGGATACGGTAATAAAAGTTATTGACCAGGCCAATCGTAACTAAGGCGATTGCCGCATGTAACCAATACCCGCTCATAAGGTTATGTATTCCCTGATCTTTTCCAGTGTCTTGACACCTATGCCCTTTACCCTTAAAAGGTCATCAACACTTTGAAACAAACCGTTGGAATCACGGTAATCAATGATGTTCTGAGCTGTTGTCTTACCTATTCCCGGTATTAAAACCAACTCATCCAAACCGGCCGTATTGATTGAAACCGATAATACCCCTTCTCTTTCTGCCGGTATGACTATGACATCATGATTCTTCAATACCGTTGTAAGATTAACATTGTCCATGTCTGCTTCATCAGTCAGTTCAATAACTTCCAGTAAATCACTTACGGTACTGTAGGCCGGTAGTTCAATGATTCCCGGCTCACTTACTTCTCCTTTCACCTCAACAGTGATCTCTTCAGTTTCAAATGAAGGCAGTTCATAGTCAATGATCTTAGGCTGGCAGATCACACAGAACAAAATAAAAAGAAACAAACATCTTGTGACATTATTCATCACTTAACATTTGTTTCTTATTACTTGTTTTCCTACTTAACTTCCAGGATCTTTACACTGTAAGATGGGTTAACCATAACCGGAACGGTTTCGTTTACCTTGTGTTCCAGAATGGCTGCGGCCAATGGTGTTTCATTTGACAGCTTACCGTTTACTGGGTCTGATTCAACAGTACCGACAATGGTGTATGTTTCCTTTTCCATTGTGTCCTGGAATTCAAGAGTAACAGTTGAGCCTAATCTGACTATCTTGCTTCTGGACTTCTTGCCATCGATGATCTCAATGTTCTTGAGCATGTCGTCCAACTGTCTGATTCTGGCTTCAACTCTGGCCTGATGATCTCTGGCTGCGTCATAGTCAGCGTTTTCTGACAAGTCGCCCTGAGCTCTGGCTGCTCTTAATTCTTCAATTACCTGGTCACGTTCAACGTGAACGAGATATTCATATTCCTTTTGTAATTCAGCTAAACCTTCTTTAGTAACTACAACTTTATTTTCTTCCATTTTGCCTCACTCCTCGCCGGTTTATTGTGACACATCACATGTCAATTGTCAATCAACAGTCTTTTTCTTACTGTCGATGATGCTGCTGATCTTGGTCAGTAATAAATCCATGGCTACTTCGTTATGTGAACCTTCAGGAATGATGATGTCGGCCTTGCGCTTGCTAGGCTCAACGAAGGCTTCATGCATTACTCTGACGGTATTCATGTACTGATCACAGACAGATTCAATCGTTCTGCCTCTGTCTCTGACATCTCTCTTCAGTCTTCTGATGAAACGGACATCAGCGTCAGTATCGATGTAGATCTTCATGTCCAGACGGCTTCTGATGTCATCATCTTCCAAGATGAATAATCCTTCTAGTATCAGTACATCGCATGGCTTTACTACTTCAGTGATTGTGCTTCTGGTATGATTGACATAATCATAGGTTGGCTTTTCAATTGCCTTGCCTGCTGCCAGATCATCGATCTGCTTAATGAGCAGGTCATTGTCAAATGCATCAGGATGGTCATAGTTTGTCTTTAATCTTTCCTGGAATGGCATGTGACTCTGATCATGATAGTAGTCATCCTGACGGATGATGGTTACTGTGTTAGTGTCATCAAAAGTTTCTACCAATCTTCTGGCAACACTTGTCTTGCCGCTGGCACTGCCGCCGGCGATGCCGATAATTACTGGTTTCTTCATAACTTCTACCTCTAGTACATGTAATGATCTATGTTATACTGGTGCTCTGCTTCGGTTTCGGCAAAGTACATTTCACCGGTGTTTACATTGGCAATAAAGTAATAATAACTTGTATCTGCCGGGTTTACCGTAGCCTCCAGGGCATCTTCATTGAAGTTGCAGATCGGGCCGATAGGCAAACCGAGGTTCTGATATGTATTGTATGGTGAATTGATATCCGGGTTTCTTTCACAGTCTTCCCAGGTATGATAGTCATTGTATAATGCATAACAGATCGTAACACTGCTGCCAAGCAGCCAGTCATCGTTTAATCTGTTATAGAATACACCGGCAACCAGTTTCATGTCTTCAGGTGTCTTGGCTTCAAACTGTACCATTGAAGCTAAGGTATAGATCTGATGAACCGTATAGCCGGAAGATGCGATGGCATCCTTGTACTTCAGATATCTTTCTTCAGCATAATCCAGAATCTTTTCGGTAATGTCTTCTACTGAAGCGTTCTTGTAAATGTAATATGTATCCGGAATCAAATATCCTTCCAAATAGCAGTGTTCGGAATTGAAGATCTCATCAGTCAGCACTTCATACTTGTCGATCAGGTTACCGATGTAGACCTTGTCGTTCCACTTGTTCATGACATCTGATGCCTTATTGTCAGTTACTTCAGCGATGCTTGCGGCAATGTCCTTGCACCATTCACCAGGTATGATGGTCAATTCAACCTGTTCAACAACTGCGTTGTCTTCATCCGTCAGTACATCGAATATCTCCTGAACTGACATGTTCTGATTCAATGTAAAGTTACCGGCATAGATCTTGTCGATCTTGTTTAACTTTACATAGACCTTGGCCACGAATTCATTCTGAATCATGCCCTTCTGGTATAATTCCTTAATAACGTCATTGGCTGTCCAGTTATCTTCAACCGTAAATGAGATCTCCTTGGAAATGCCGCTGACAGGTCTTAATGAGGTGTTGTACTTGGCATAGCCGAATACCAGCCCGCCAATAAGTAATAACAGTATCAGACACAGGACCAGCTTGATGATGGTTCCGGTTCTTCTTTTCTTATTCGCCATCTTGGTAGCCCTCCAGAACTTCTTCGATTACGCCCCATTCCTCATCTGATTCAATGGCATTCAGGTTACCGTCTTCGTCATAGCTCATGGCATAGACAGTTGCCTCAGGATCTTCCGGGTCAAAGAAAAGCACGTAGGACTTGCCAAACTGGTCAAGATCTACGGTAAACAGAATCTCCATTTCCTTTTCTTCGCCGCTATCCAGCGTAACAAACAATTTATTTGAATCCATATTTATAACTCCTTATCGCTGCGAGTCCAGATAACTCTGCAGTATGATGACCGCAGCCATCGTATCAACCATCTGATGTCTTTTCTTGCGGTTCATGTTTGAGGCGATCATGCTCTTCTGGGCACTGACAGTGGTAAGTCTTTCATCCCATAAAATGACTTCTACCTGTCTTTCCTCTTCAAGTAATTCCTTGAATCTGATGGAGATTTTGCCTCTTACCCCAACGTCCCCATTCATATGCTTAGGCAAGCCTAAGATGACCTTGGTGACATTATTGGCATCGATCAGATCTTCTACCTGATCTAAGGCTGAATCATAATCGTCTTCCTCAAATCTGATGGTCTTTACCGGTGTGGCTATCATGCCCAAAGCGTCACTTAAAGCCACCCCACAGGTGCGGGATCCTAAATCCAATCCTATTATCTTTTCCATCTTATTTCAGATATGAACGTACTAATTCCTTTAATATATCATCACGTTCGACAGTCTGTATCAGGGTTCTGGCACCCTTATAGCTTGAAATGTAGGCTGGATCGTTAGTGATGATGTATCCTACGATCTGAATAACCGGGTCATAGCCGCGTTCTACCAGAATATCATGAACAGTACGCAAAACCAGCTTGATGTTAGCCTGCTTGAATTCTTCACTATTATATACTCTTGTGTTGGTAATCTTATTATTCATTCTCATCACTCCTTGCCTTAATTTTACTTTAATAAGGCCCAAATTTAAAGATGCTAAACTATAATAATTCCTTAACCTTGGCGATTGCCTCGCTTACCTTGGAAGCATCCTTACCGCCTGCACTTGCTAAGTCAGGTCTTCCGCCGCCATTACCGCCGCAAGCCTGAGCAGCTGTTTTAACGATATTGGAAGCCGTAATGCCCTTTTCAATTGCCTTCTTAGAACATGCTGAAGCGAATACTACCTTACCGCCATTTGTGCTGTACAGTAATACAACGCCATCTGTTAACTTGCCGGCCAATGATTCAGCCAATGACTTCAATTCGCCGCCTTCAGCGTCAACCTTCTTGATTAAGACGCTTAATTCACCGTACTTTTCAGCTTCAGAAGCCATTTCAGCACTCTGAGCGTTAGTTAACTGAGTCTTTAACTGGCCAATTGTACGGTTCAGTTCACCGTTTTCGTTGTTCAGCTGAGTAACCTTATTAACGACACCGCCAATTGAAGTTACCTTTAGCATTCTGGCGATTTCTTCCAGCATTTCCTGCTGCTTTACGAATTCTTCATAGGCAGCGAAGCTGGTCTTGGAAGTAATACGTCTGATGCCTGAACCGATGCTTTCTTCTGAAATGATCTTGAAGACACCGATCTGAGCAGTATTACTTACGTGTGTGCCACCACAGAATTCCTTTGAAGCAGGTCCCATGGTTACGACTCTTACCTTATCTTCATACTTTTCATCAAATAAAGCTGTAGCGCCAGTCTTCTTGGCTTCTTCCAGATCCATTACTTCGGTAACGACAGGGTAACCCTGACAGATGAATTCGTTAACTCTCTGTTCAATCTTCTTTAACTGTTCGTCAGTAACCTTTTCATAATGAGTGAAGTCGAAACGGCCATAGTCAGGTCCGACGAATGAACCGGCCTGGTGAACATGGTCACCGACAACTTCTCTTAAGGCTGTCTGTAATAAGTGTAATGATGAGTGGTTGGCTCTGATCTTTCTTCTGTCTTCAGTATTGATTGAAAGATGCAGTGTGTCACCCATGCTTAATTCACCCTTGTCAATGATGACATGGTGTAATGGCTGTTTTCTAGGTGCCTTGATGACCTTGGTAACGTGCATTGAAGTTTCTTCATTTTCAATGACACCGGTATCCCAGATCTGGCCGCCGCTTTCAGCGTAGAATGAGGTCTGATCAAAGATTACATCACCTTCATCAGTCAGCTTGTCTACCTGTACGCCATCCTTGAACAGGCCAATGACCTTACCGTCATTTTCAGTTACCTGATAACCCAGGAATTCACTTGGTTCAGTGAAGTTCATTAAGTCTTCAGCCTGTGAAGACATTGACTGATCATCACTTCTGGCATCTCTGGCTCTCTGTCTCTGAGCGGCCATTTCCTTATCAAAGCCTTCCTGATCAATTGTGAAGCCCTTTTCTTCAGCGATTTCCCTGGTTAATTCCAATGGGAAGCCATATGTATCGTATAACTTGAAGACAACATCACCCTTTAAGACCTTGTCTTCACTGTTGGTAATAACATCGTTTAAGATCTTTTCACCTTCATTTAAGGTTGTCTGGAATCTTTCTTCTTCAGCCTTTACCAGCTTCTGAATGTAAGGAACCTTTTCCTCTAAATATGGGTAGAAGTCATGCATGTTATCGGCAACAGTCTGTACCAGTTTGTACATGTAAGCTCCCTTGATGTTTAAGCTCTTGCCATATCTTACAGCTCTTCTTAAGACTCTTCTTAAGATGTAGCCTCTGCCTTCATTAGAGAATACGGCACCATCAGCTAAAGCAAAGGTAACGGTACGGATATGGTCAGCGATGACTCTGAAGGCCATCTTATTAGCGCCTTCATACTTCTTGTCAGTCATCTTTTCAACTTCTCTGATTACCGGTAAGAACAGATCAGTATCAAAGTTGGTTTCCCCACCCTGAACGATACAGACAAGTCTTTCCAAACCCATGCCGGTATCAATGTTCTTCTGTGGCAATTCCTTATAGTCTTTTCTGTCAACGCCTTCTTCAGAGTTGTATTGAGAGAATACGACGTTCCATGTTTCAATGTAACGGTCATTTTCCAGTTCTTCAAAGAACAGTCTTTCCCCGATGTGTTCCGGGTCATATTCCTCACCACGGTCATAGTAGATTTCGGTATCAGGACCGCATGGACCGTTACCGATTTCCCAGAAGTTATTAGGAGACTTCAGGATGTGAGATGGATCAACTCCACAGTCCTTGGTCCAGATGTCATAAGCTTCCTGGTCGTCTGTATAAACAGTTATATACAGTCTGTTCTTGTCAAAGCCCATCCATTCCGGATCGGTCAAAAAATGCCAGGCAAATGGAATGGCTTCCTTCTTGAAATAGTCACCAATTGAGAAGTTACCAAGCATCTCAAAGAAAGTATACACAATTTCGGTAACAACTCATATTTACAATATAACAAATAGTAAACCACATAATATTAAATGGTTCCTTGTGTGGTTTGGCTTAAAAAGTGAACAACCA
>JAFRLB010000013.1 GCA_017431405.1 Erysipelotrichaceae bacterium
ACCCACGGCGAAAAGGAGGTCGAGTCCCGGGCCCGCAGGATGGCCGAGGGCATTCCGGTCAACGAAAAGACCATCCAGGAGCTCAAAAAGATCGCCGCCGACATCGGCGACAAGGCCGCGCCCTTCCCCCGCCAGGTGTGATTTTTCACATTGTTTTTATGATATTATAATTTTAAGGATTAATTATTTCAGGAGAACAATTCATGCCAACAACATATGCCCACTGGCGCTTTGGGGAACACGTTATAAAAACTCTTCCGGAAGACTTACAGATAATTGTAAACAAATACAGAAGCTTATTTGATTATGGTGTCCATGGCCCGGATGTTTTCTTTTATTACAATTGCATCAAAAAGGATAATTACTATTCCTACGGTTCACACTTACACGGCTACAGCATGCGTAAATTCGCTGAAATCTTCAAGAAAGCCTACTTTAATAGTGAAAACAAGGAAGCAAGTCTTTCATACATATTAGGTTTTCTGGCCCACTTCACTCTTGATTCAGCTGCCCACAGCTACATTCAGTGCAAGGCCAAGCTGGAAGGTCCTTCCCATAACAAGATCGAATCGCAATATGACCGTCACCTTATGATCCTGGATGGCCATGACCCGGTGAAGTTCAAGGTTACCAACACCTTGAAGCCTACTAAGTTCAATGCCCACATCATCGCTCAGTTCTTCGACAGATTTGACGATGAAACAATGCTAAAGATCATCAAGGCTCAGCCTTTCTATCTTAACTTACTGAAAGACACTAACGATGCAAAAAGATGGTTTTTAACAACTGCCATGAGAACAATACATGTCAACAGCTTCATTGATCTGATGACCACAAAGGTCAACGAGCCAAGCTGCATTGCATCAAACGAAAGAATTGACAAGTACTTTGCCATCGCGGAAAAAGGATACCGTAAGCTGGCAGACAGTCTGATGAATTACATTAACAATGACACACCATTAGATCCATATTTTGACAATCACTTTGAAGAACGTGATGACTACATGTCAATACCGTTACTTGATCCGATATCAGAAAAAGACTACGTAGTAGACTTTGAAATATAATAAAAAGGAGAATTAATAATGTTTAAAAATCTTACAAAAACTGAGAGAGCCTGGGTTCTTTATGACGTAGGAAACAGCGCTTTCACAATGCTTGCATGTTCCTTAATTCCAATCTTCTTTAAGGAACTTGCCATCGGTGATGCTCCAGGGCAGATCGATGGTGATACCGCAACAGCTTACTACTCAATTGCCATTTCTATTGTAACTGTTGTAGTAGCCCTCATCGGACCAGTGTGCGGTGCCCTGGCAGACCACAAGGACAAAAAGAAAATATTCTTTACTACTGCGGTTGCCTTAGGCGTTATTGGCTGTATCATCAATGGCTTTGCTACAAACTGGGTATTATTCATCGTCATTTATGTTCTGACAAAAATTGCCTACAGCGCTTCTCTTACATTCTATGACTCAATGCTTAACGACGTAACGACGGAAGAAAGAATGGATGAAGTAAGCTCATATGGTTATGCCTGGGGTTACATTGGTTCATGTATTCCTTTCCTTGTTGCCATGGTTGCCTACATCTTATCAGGTGGCTTAAGCGAATCACTTATGTGGTTCCCTCCTATCGTAGGCAGAATAATTGGTTATGGTGTTACTGGAGTCTGGTGGTTATTAGTTACCGTTCCATTAATTAAGGAATACAAACAACTGAATTATGTTGAAGCTGAAAAAGGTGAAATTGGAAAAGTATTTGCAAAGATTTTTAACACATTAAAGAAAATATTTACCGGCAATAAGAAAGTCCTGTTCTTCCTGATCGCTTTTTTCCTGTACATCGACGGTGTAGGAACAATCATTGATAACTGCATCAACATCGGAACAGACTTAGGTTTACCTACAGTCGGTTAGGTAGTATTCTTACTGGCAACACAGGTTGTTGCCTTCGGCGGTTCACTGGTATTTGCCAAACTTTCAAAGAAATACAACACTGTTACTCTTTTGCTGATCTGTATTGTAGGTTACTTCTGTGTCTGTCTGTATGCACTGACTCTTAAGTCTTTATTAGACTTTGGCATTCTGGCATTCGGTGTCGGCTGTTTCCAGGGTTCAATTCAGTCGTTATCAAGAAGCTACTTCTCAAAAATCATCCCTGCTGAGAATTCAGGCGAATACTTCGGTATTTACGATATCTTCTCTAAGGGTGCTTCATTCTTAGGTTCAGCTGTCATTGCCTGGGTTAAGCTTGCCGGTGGTACTATTAACATCGCTGTTGCCCTGCTTTCAATCTTCTTTGCCTTAGGCTTCGTATTCCTGAAAGTTGCAGACAAACAGCCATTAATTAAATAACAAAAAAGGCCAGATCAAACGATCTGGCTTTTACTATGGCTTAAACTGCTTTACTTTACAAAGAAACCCAAGGCATATGCACCAGGTCCGGCATATGAACCAACTGTCGTACCGACAATTAATTCTTCAATGTCATTACCAAAATAAGCCTTGCCGTATTTCTCCATGAATTCATCCATCTGTTTACTGTCAGTACCGGTATAACCACAGACAAATGGCATGTTTAAGTCGATGTCACAATTTGAAATGTACTCATCAACGGCTGCGGCAGCTTTCTTACTTCCTCTGACAAGTTTAATTACATCTACCTTGCCATCAGTGATCGTAATGATTGGCTTAATGCCTAAGGCATTACCGATTGCGGATACTGAACCTGAGATTCTTCCACCCTTTTTCAGATATTCCAAAGTATTGAATGAAGCAATTATTCTTACCTTTTTCAAACCCTCTTCCAGTTTTTCATATATTTGTCTGGCAGAAAGGCCTTCATCTCTTAACATTGCCGCATATTTTACTAATACTGTA
>JAFRLB010000014.1 GCA_017431405.1 Erysipelotrichaceae bacterium
AGAAAGGCGTCATGATCGCCTTCTGTGCCGATACCTCATTACCAAATCAGGATACTACCGAAGGCGTCTTCATTGAATTAACAAACTGGGCTCATTACACCTGGAATGATGCCGCTTCAGCCAATCATGCCGTAACGATCGTAGGCTGGGATGATAACTATCCTAAGGAAAACTTCATCAGTGAACATCAGCCACCTGAAAACGGTGCCTGGCTGGTTAAAAACAGCTGGGGTTCAGGTGAAGAAGATTTCCCTTCTTCCGGCAACATGCACTGGGGCATACCGGTAGAAAAGAAGGATGATAAAGGAAATACCGTCTTGGATGAAAACGGCAACCCGGTAATGGTAGGTTCCGGTTACTTCTGGCTGTCATATTTTGACATGTCATTAACCACACCTGAAACATTCGTATTTGAGGAAAGTAACGGCACTCACATTGACCAGCATGACTACATGTCCAATTCACAGGTAAGAGTTACCCAGCATGAAGACTTAGTCAGAATGGCCAACATCTTCCCGGTAAATGAACCGTTAATGTTGACGAGCATTTCCTGTGTTACCGGAGAGATGAACAATGAAGTTGAATATTCCGTTTACGTTCTCAATGATGATTATACTAGCCCAGAGGATGGTTACCTGGCTGAAAATGGCAAGGTTACCTTCGAATATCCTGGCTTACATAAGATCTTCCTACAGAATCCGGCATTCTTACAGGAAGGTCAGCATTACTCGATTGTTGTTACGGTAAAAGAGGATGTGTGGTATGATGTTAACATGCCGATTGCGGTAATGTTGCCGGGTTATGTTACTCAAAAGGCCGTAATCAATCAGGGTGAAAGCTTTGGCTATGATGAAAACGGCTGGCATGACTATAAGGACATTACTGACATGTACATGGAAGAAGATCCGTATACATCCTTTGGCGGAAAAATCTACTACGATAACTTCCCGATCAAGGGCTACAGTGAACCGGTACCGGGAGACATGAAGATCATTCTCTCTACCGCCACTACTACCCTTTCAACCAAACAAGGCAGTAATAAGACCAATGTAAATCTGTATTTCAGAGCCGCAGCCAACATGAATCTTGGCAATCCTGAAATAAAGTGGAGCTTAACGCCTGGTTCTGAAGACATCATTGCCTATGAGGTTAATGAAACCGGAACCGGTGTTACCGTTACTGCCAAAAACCATGGTACAGGTCATATCTGTGCAACAGTTGACGGCATCGGTACAACCATCATGGCAATTAATGTAAGCATGCCAGTACCAGAAAGATTCATCCCGGTTAATACCATATTGGAATACACTGGTGAACCTGTAACTACTGCTCTGACAGTATTGGCCAAGGGCAACAGTAAGCTTGTTGAAAATGAGGATTACACATTGAAGTTCAGTAACAATGTCCAGTGCGGCATTGCGTCAGTTGAACTGTGTGACCCTGATGGCAATTCATTTGAACCGGCATTATTTGCCCACTTCGGCATTAAGCCGCAGAAGGCAGAAATTACATCCATCACTGCTGCTGAAAACAGTATTCAGTTAAGCGTTAAAGACCAGTACGGCTCAGGCATTAACGGCTACGTAGTTGAATATTGTGAAAAGGGCCAGGAAAAGTGGGAACTGGTAAGATTCAATGAAGGCACGTCATTTACCATAAGTGATTTAAATGCCAAGGAATATGATGTAAGAGTAAGAGCCTTCGTTGACACAAAGAATGTTAGTAAGGATGTCTACAACGCTGACATATACTATGGCGATTACAGTGCAACCGAAACAGTAACCCTGCAATAGTCATATAACAGTGTTTATGCAAATAGAAAAGTATAAGAGGAGACGAAAATGAAAAAATTATTAATTACGTTATTAACCGCATTCATGTTACTTACAGTATGTGGTTGTACAGGCGGAAACGGTGGCAAAACTGATCCTGTTGAACCTGAGGTCAAGGGTACGGTAGTAGACTTCGGCCGTATTTCAGCTTTGGTACCTGAGGGATGGTCACAGGCAAACATCGGTGAATATTCTACTGATTTCAACGCTGTCATCGTTAAGGGTACAGCTGATGACCTCATGAAGAAGCCAAGTGTTTCAGCACTGTATTTCTTACCAAGTGAATTTGTCATTTCAAACCGTCAGTTCTATGAAAACACTCATGACCTGGACCCAATTGACAATGGCGACTACCACTGGACATTATGGTACGGCACATTTAACGAACAGGTATCTTACACTGCTGAATGTACAGGCAATTTCGGTACCATTAACGTTGTATTACAGAACTATGGTGATGAATCTGAAAAGCTGACCATGGATGATCCGGACGTAAGAGCTTTCATCAAGAGCATTACCGTAGAACCATTTACTGAAGCTGACTGGGTCAAGTTTGAAAACGGTGAAGCAGTAGCTACCTTACCTGTTGTTGAAGGATACGAGTGGGAAGACAGCGGTTCAATGTATACTACCGGTGTAGATGCCTGGGCAGAAGTCATTGACAACGTTCTTTACATCAGACCTGAAGCAGGCAGCGGTACTTATTCACAGAACCTGCAGTTAAATAATGAAGAAGACACCTTCTACATGGGCCAGGCTCAGGTAGATGTCAGAATCACTGACGGCAAGGCTGATGCATTATATACTGCTAATCTGAAGTTATTTGATGAACCTGTAGAAATCGAACAGTATGAATATGAAGACAACACTGATTATGAATCTCTTGATCAGTATTATTCAGGAACCTGGATCGACAAGAACAACGATCTGACCATGTTCATTCAGAAGATTGACGACATTGATCACAGCTATCTGATCAACATTCAGTCAAGCGACAAGCAGATGTCAGCTACCGGCCGCATTCAGACTAACGGTGAATTATTATACAACGGCATGATCGTTGATGGCATTGAGGTTGACACATATGGCTGGTTTACACCAGACAGTGAAACAATATTACTGTGGAGCCGTGAGAATGACTTCGGCGGTTACGAAAACGCAACCATCTTCACTAAAGCAGAATAACAAACACAACCCTGTGGATATCCACAGGGTTTTCTTTTTCTTGGTTCAATCCCTTTTTCTGTGTATGGAACTAATATAAATGTATCGTGATTTTTTAAAGCAGAGCTGATTTCTGTATCTGTAATTAATTAAGGGAACCTCGTATAATCGTATTTGTTCAGGATAGAAAAATGCGAGGTTCCCAAATGAATAATACTACAATTGAAGCTCCTGTTGTATCAGAAAAGACCAGAACTGTATCTAACAGCGATCAAAGAGGAATACTGAAGTTTCCTTCCTTCATGACGGAGTTTCTTCAGGAGGATGTAAGAACAGAGTCTTCTTCAATCAACATCGGCAGTAAGGATAAACCGGTGATGAAGAAGATCTCAACGCTTGTCTTCAGAGGAAAACATCTGAGTGTTCCCCTTGATCAAACGGATCAGCTGGAACGCATAAACCGTTTCCGCAAGCAGCAGCAGAACAAAAAGGATCAGCTGCAGAGTCGTGGTGGATGATGCCTGTTCGATAAAGATGCGATTGCTGAAATCAGTCAGAAAGTGAGCGAAGATGACCTGCAGGAGACTTCCGTTGCGCAGATAGACAGCCGCCAGGACCAGACCGATTACAAAGGAATAGATGATCTGCAAAGCCAAGGAAACAAGATTGAGACCGGCGATGTTGGTCAGATGGACAGCAGAGAAGACAAGCGCAGAAATAAGCATACACTTCAGAACGCTGCAGCCATTCTGTTTCAGATTATAAAGAAAGATTCCCCGGAAGATCACTTCTTCAAAGATGGCAGGAGCGATGGCAGTAATAAAGCCTTCGATGAAATATGAAGATCCGCCGATTGCCATTCCGGAACTGAGATTGTAGAACAGATTCCATAAGCAGAATGCCAAAGCAGGAAGGAAAAGAAACAGGTTATGGAAAGTTCTTCCGGTTCTGAATGCTTTGCGATAGACAAACAGAAGAAGCAAGCCTGTTAAGATCCTTCCGATCGAAGAACTTAATTCAGCAGGTAGATACAGGATGTTTCCGGCAAAAACACATATGCCAGCTAGCAGAAAGGAGACAACGATCATGATCAATTCGAAGATGATCGGATGTTTTTCAGCAAATTGATACATGATATCCTCCATATACAGGACAGTTAGTCCGTATCTATTATAGCTTATTGAAATCAAATCTTACGATAGTCATGCCCAGAGTCTTATCAGCGACACTTGCCAGAAAACGGTGGATGCCCTTTACTTCCGGGTTCTTCATGTCGTAGTAACCACGCATGTAACTGCGAACACTTACACTCATCTTATCTGACCATGCCTTAAATTCATTTAACGGGTCATTGGTTCTGAAATAGTCACTTACATCTCCCATTTCCCAGTTTCTTAATACTGTCTTCATCATCATCTTATAGCCAAACTCATTGACTGCGTCGAATACCAGTCTGCCACCCGGTATTTTCTCAATTGCCTTTAAAGTCAGTTTCTTAACGTCTTCCTTCTTAAAGTAATGGAATACACCTGCCGCATAAAGAATGGCACCGTCAGTTACATCGATCTGATCAAGCCAGGTTAAATCGTTAATGTTTCCCGGAATGTTTATTTCTTTTTCATCCTTACCAACTAACTGTTCTCTGGCCTTTATTGTATCCGGGTAATCAAGGTTATAGATCTTATTATCAGCTGTACCGCATCTTCTTGGATCAATGTCCAAACCGCAGCCTAAGCAGACAATTGAGGCCTTTGGATGCTGCTTGAGATAGTCATTGATTTCCCACATCATGTCCAACTGACGCATTGCCCCTTCCAAACCGCCAAATTCATAAAAGACATTCTTTGACTTCTTATCCAGATCAGAAAAGTCATAATCTAACTTCTTACAAACTTCTACGGCTGCCGGATCATTGTGAACCTCCCATAAGCTAAAGACTTATGGGCTTCTTAAGAAGTTTGATATTTAAGCTTTGTTCACCTGACAATAGTTAGTGTACTATGATCAGGCTATCCTTATTCTTAACGGGCTGTCCACTTGCCCTCTACTG
>JAFRLB010000015.1 GCA_017431405.1 Erysipelotrichaceae bacterium
ATTTTCAGATGCATTGACAGCGTCAACCTCATCAGACAGAAGGTCTGTCACCGTGTCTGCAGCTTCCGTAGTTGCACTCGTCACGAGAAGCGTCACGTTCGTCCGCCATAGGAAGCTTCATAGAGACTCTCAAGTGACTTTTTGAACTTGCTGACTTCTTCACTTGCATCGATTTTCCCGTCAACAAGCGTCAGATAATCAGGAGCCAGGGCTGTGAATTTCTTATATTCAGAAGAAATGAACGCTCTTTGATTACCGACATCTCTGTTTCCCGTAAATGTCTTATAAAAACTGAAGCCGAAAAATCCCAGTATTAACAGGAATACCAGTAATATTATCGGACCGACAAAATTCCTTTTCTTTTCCATAAATGTATACCCCTTATAGGTTTATTATATCTTAATCATTTCAATAAAAGCTTTATTTTTGCTTAATAAGCATAGAAAAAGAGGTTTTTACACCTCATTTTCTCATTATTGCTTTTCGAAATTGTCTTTTGAGACACCGCATAATGGACATGCGAAGTCTTCAGGTAAATCCTCAAATGGTGTACCTGGAGCGATTCCAGCTTCTGGAGCTCCTACTTCTGGGTCATATACATAACCACAGACCTGGCATACGTATTTTTCCATTGGCTAATCTCCTTTCATTTATTACATTTCAGCAGGTTCAAAGTCTTCCCTGCCATGATTACATAACGGACAAGTATAATCTGCCGGTAACTCATCGCCATCATATTCTTCAAAGTAACCGCAGATCTTACAGATGAAGCCCTTCTTTTTCTTTACCGTTACAGCCGGTACATATTCAAAGTCCTCAGGACCGTGCTTGCATAATGGACAGACAAAGTCAGCCGGTAATTCATGGCCTTCATAGAAGTAACCGCAAACCTTGCAGCGCCAGCCTTCCTTCTGTTCAGCTACAGGCTGTTTCTTTGGCTTGATGTGAGCGTGATAGTAAGCATAGGTACAGCTTGGATCAGAATTCAGTTTCTTAGCTTCAATGATGTTACCAATGAACAGTGTTGAAGGACCTAAGTCAATTGACTCTGTTACTTCACAGCTGAATACCGCATTGGTATAAACAGGCAGATATCTTAAGCCGTTAGCTGTACGGTCTTGATAATCAACATCAGCGAACTTGTCAACGTTTCTGCCGGACTGGAAGCCAAACTGTTCAAAGATTGCGAATGGTGCATCTTCAGTCAATACTGAAACATTGAATACACCTGTCTTCTTGATCATTTCGCAGGTATAGTTCTTGTTTATTACGGATATTGCCATCTTCTTTGGATCACCGGCAGCGGCCTGGAATGCCGTGTTGATGATGCAGCCGTAATCCTTATCACCATCTTTGGTAGTTAATACTTCTACGCCATAGGTCAGATTAATGAAGGCATCATTTGATACTTCTGCCTTGTATACAGGTGCAGGAGCAGCTACCTTCTTTTCACCTACGATGTCCTTGGCAATGGCATCTGCCAAGGCATCTAATTCAGACATTGTCTTCTCTGTTGGAGCAGACAGAATGGTAATTGTATTTTCAATGAATTCGGTACCCTTTAAGTTAGATAACAGTTCCTTCATCTGTTTTCCGCTTGTCGGGCCCCAGGAACCGTTTTCCAATAAGGCGATCTTACGGTTCTGCAGATTATGATTTGCGATGTCATGAAGCAGATTTTCCATCGTTACAAAGATACCGGCATTGTATGTTGTTGAAGCAAATACCAGATGGCTGTTTTTGAAAGCACTTGAAACAATGTAGCTGGCTGGGATGACAGATGTATCAAACATTTCTACCGGTACGCCTCTGTCTACCAGCTTGCCAGCCAGAATGTTAGCCATGTTTTCAGTATGGCCATATACAGAAGCATAGGCCAGACATACGCCCTTTACTTCCGGCTCATATGAACTCCATAACAGATATTTTTCCAGGAAATCACCAAAGTGAGATCTCCAGACAAAGCCATGTAACGGACATACATAATTGATTTCCAGAGCACTTGCCTTCTTTAAGACATTCTGTACCTGAGGACCATATTTGCCAACGATGTTGGTATAATAACGTCTTGCTTCATCAAGCCAGTCATGCATGAAGTCAACTTCATCAGCGAAAATATGGCCATTGAGAGCACCGAAGGTACCGAAGGCATCGGCGGTAAATAAGATCTTATCAGTCTTATCATATGACATCATTACTTCCGGCCAGTGAACCATTGGCGCATTGACGAAAGTAAGTTCATGCTTGCCAAAGGAAATTGAATCGCCTTCCTTGACCAGGTCGATACGGTCACTCATGTCAAAGAAATACTGGCCAAGCAGCTTCTTGATCTGAGCATTACAGATGATCCTTGTTTCAGGATAACGGTAAACCAGATCTTCAATCGTTGCGGCATGGTCAGGTTCCATGTGGTGAATGACCAGATAGTCAAGCTTACGGCCATTAAGGACATGCTTGACGTTTTCAAAGAAAGTCTTGGCTACGGCCTTGTCAACAGTATCAAAGAGAACTGTCTTTTCATCTAACAGAACATAGGAATTATATGAAACACCCTCAGGTACGCCATATACTCCCTCAAAACAACTTAAACGACGATCATCGGCTCCAACCCAGAAAAGATCGTCCAGGATTCTTTTAGTACAATACATGATAACCTCCATTTGTTCAGATATTTATAATATAACATATTTGCCTGTTTAAAATCCTTGAATATAATTTCAAATAGCTGAAAATACTTTTCATATTAATTGAAAAATCGTGTAAAATATAAAGGAATATTTTAGAAGGTGTTTTATGTTAGAGAAGTGGTTAATAACTATTCCGGAATTAACGGGTGATGAACAGCGCTATGCTTATGTATACGTACCTGATAACTATGATGAAAATACCCGTTTCCCGGTGCTGTATATGTTTGACGGACACAACCTGTTCGACGATGCTGAAGCCAGTTTTGGCAAAAGCTGGGGCATGCTGGAATTCATGGAAAACAACAACGTTCCATTGATCATTGCGGCCATTGAGTGCAATCATCATTCGGAAACAGATGAGTGCGGCGGCCGTCTTTCCGAATACAGTCCATTTGACTTTTATGACAGACACTGGGGCAACATCAAGGGCCGTGGCAAGATCACAATGGATTACATCGTAAATGACTTCAAGCCATTCATCGATGAAAACTATCCTACCTTACCGGACAGAGACAATACACTCATTTCCGGCAGCTCAATGGGCGGGTTAATGACGATATATGCCGTAATGGAATATAACGATACATTCTCAAAGGGTGCAGCCCTTTCCCCTTCAATTGGCTTTGGTCCTAAGAAAGTGGCAGACATCATCAAGAAAGCAAACTTATCCGGCAAGACCATGCTGTACATGGACTATGGTGAATATGAGTTCAGAAGCCACTACATCAGAAAGTCATTTAATGATACATGTGGCTTACTGCTATATAAAAACGTCCTGTTGGATGCCAGGATCGTACCTGAAGGTACCCACAGCGAAGCTTCTTGGGAAAAGCAGATTCCGTTTTTCCTGAGCACATTACTATATTAAGAATCATTAAGGGAGGCAGTATCATGGAAGTTCACTACACTGATTACTACAGTAACAATCTAAACCGCAACATGCCGATCAAGATATACGGTCACAAAGGCAGACCGGTATTATTCATCCCTTGTCAGGATGGCAATCACATGGATTTTGAAAATTTCCACATGAATGACATCTTCAGCCCATGGATCGAAAACGGCAAGTGCATCGTCTTCTCAATTGATACCATTGACATTGAAACCTGGAGCGATCAGGGTGGCGACCCGGCATACCGCATCAGACATCATGAGGAATGGATCAATTACATTACCAGAGAAGTAGTACCGTTCATCAGAGATTACGTCAACGAGAAAAACGGCTGGACAGGCTATCCAGGAATCATGGTATTTGGCTGTTCAATGGGTGCTACTCATTCTCTGAACCTCTATCTGAGATTCCCGGATCTCTTTGACAGATGCATGGCACTAAGCGGCATCTATAACGCTTCATACTTCTTTGGCGACTACATGGATGATCTGGTTTATCAGAACTCAATCACTGATTACATTACCAACATGCCAAAGGATCACCCTTTCATTGAACGCTACAACCGCAACAAGGCTGTTGTCTGCGTTGGCCAGGGGGCCTGGGAAGAGCCTTGGAGCACCAGATATGTTGATGAAAAGTGCAAGGTTCTGGGCATTAACATCTGGTTCGATTATTGGGGCCATGACGTAAATCACGACTGGCCATGGTGGTACAGACAGGTACCGTACTTCTTACCTTATCTTTTAGACGAATAGAAAGGAACTGACAATTATGAAAAACATCATCTTCATTTCACCGAACTTCCCGGAAAACTACTGGAATTTCTGTTATCATCTCAAGAACAATGGAATGAACGTGTTAGGCATTGGCGACTGTCCATATGATAACCTGACTCCAGAATTAAAAGGTTCAATGAATGAATACTATAAGGTATCTTCATTAGAAAACTATGACGAAGTATACAGAGCAGTTGCCTTCTACATCTTCAAGTACGGCAAGATCGACTGGCTGGAATCAAATAATGAATACTGGCTGGAAAGAGATGCTCAGTTAAGAACGGATTTCAACATTAATTCAGGCTTCCACATTGAGGACATGCCTAAGGTCAAATACAAATCCAGAATGAAGGAAAACTACATCAAGGCTGGGGTACCGGTTGCCCGTTTCCACATGGTAGATAATTATTTACAGTGTAAGAACTTCATCGATGAAGTCGGTTATCCGGTAATCGTTAAGCCTGACAATGGGGTTGGAGCAGCTCACACCTATAAATTAAAGAACGATGAAGACCTTAAGAACTTCCTGGAAACCAAGGATGATGAGATCTACATCATGGAAGAGTTCATTACCGGTCAGGTCGTAACCTTTGACTCAATTACCAATTCCAAGGGTGAAACCATCTTTGAAACAGGTAACGTTACACCAAACAGCCTCATGGACATCGTTAACGACGCTGACAACTGCGTTTTCTACATCCGTAACAAAGTACCTGAGAAACTGGCAGAGATCGGCAGAAAGACCTTAAAGGCCTTTGGTGTCAAGAGCCGTTTCACACACTTTGAATTCTTCTTACTGACCAAGGATCAGTATCTTGGTAAGGAAGGAGACATCGTTGCCCTGGAAGTAAACATGAGACCAAGCGGCGGCATTTCACCAACCATGATGAATTACGCCAACGGTACTGACGTATATAAGATCTGGGCAGACATGATCGCCTTTGACAAGACTGAAAAAGGCAAGGAAAACTCTCAGTTCTGTGTCTTCGCCGGCAGAAGAAACGGCAAGAACTTCGTTATGAGTCATGATGACATCTATGCCAAGTATGGCAGTCACATCGTCATGGAAGGCCCGGTAGCTGAAGCCTTAAGCAATACAATGGGCAACTACATGTACATTGCTACATTTGATACTGAGGAAGAAACAAATCAGTTCGTTACCGAAGTATTTGAAAATCATTAGCAATATTAAAAGAGCCTTGATGGCTCTTTTCTTTAACCTAAGAATGAGAGGAAATCATCTGTTTCCGCTACATCAGGCATTACCTTCAATGCCCCTTTTCTGGTTGTTATTATTGAGGCTGCGGCATTACCCTTTCTTAACATTTCTTTTAAACTGTATTCGTCTAAGTTATCTAATCCATTTTCCAATACGGTATTGATCATGTAGGCACATAAGGTATCCCCTGCTCCCGTGGTATCAACCGTATCTTCTCTTAAGAAGGCTTTCTGTTTTACCACGATGTCCTTATAATATGCCCGGCTTCCCTCAGGACCTAAGGAAAGACAGATGAGTCTGAGATTTGGATAATCATTCCTTAATTTACTAATGGCATTATCGTAGTCATCTTCATTGGTAAACCACAGTATTTCATTATCTGAGATTTTGACGATGTCAGCGTATTTCATGCCTGCGGCTATCTGTTTCTTAGCTTCTTTAAGATCATTCCACAGCGGTTCTCTTAAGTTAGGGTCAAATGAAATTATGGCTCCTGATTTCTTGGCCAGCTCAAGAGCCTTTAAGGAAGCGCTTCTGACCGGTTCATCCGTAAAGGAAAGTGATCCAAAATGGAATACTTTTGAATTAATGATCAGTTCCTCATTAACTTCTTCTTCCCTTAACATCATGTCAGCCCCAGGATTACGGTAGAAGGCAAAGTCCCTGTCACCATCTTCCTTCTTTAAAACCAGGGCTAAGGTCGTATGAACTTCATCATCCAGCATTAAGCCATCAGAACATATTCCCTGCTCCTGGATGGTTTTCCTTAACATCTTGCCAAAGCCATCATTGCCGACCTTGCCTATGAAGGCTGTCTTTCTGCCTAAGTTCTGTAACATGCTTAAGACGTTACAAGGAGCCCCACCGGGATTGGCTTCCAACAATGGGTTACCCTGCTCAGATAGCCCGTTTTCCGTAAAGTCAATTAATAGCTCACCAAGAGCTGTTACATCATATTTCTTTTCACTCATTATCATTTACCTGCTTTATCTCATTGTGAACCTCCCATAAGCTAAAGACTTATGGGCTTCTTAAGAAGTTTGATATTTAAGCTTTGTTCACCTGACAATAGTTAGTGTACTATGATCAGGCTATCCTTATTCTTAACGGGCTGTCCACTTGCCCTCTACTG
>JAFRLB010000016.1 GCA_017431405.1 Erysipelotrichaceae bacterium
CAGGATGAGTTTGATGATGAAGATGAAGAAATTGAAGAGCTAAATGAAAACCACTTCATCGTTGATGGGGCAACGATAATTGATGACGTTTCAGAAATCATTGGTCAGGAATTAGATGACAGTGAAAACGATACAATTGGCGGACTCATCATGGATAAGTTAGGCTATGTTCCTGAGGAAGATGAACATCCAAGTGTTGTCATTGGTAATGCTACATTTACAATAAACACAATGGATGATAAATCGATTGATAAGATCGACATCGTTATAAATCCTGAGATAAAAGAAAATGATGATAAAACAAAGGAAGATTAATTCTTCCTTTTTTATGAAGATGTTTTTACGCCGTCATATTATTTTTTTTGTGTTATAATTAAGACATCTACAGGTAATATAATGAAAAAACACATTTATCAGGTCATATTAATGGCCACTTTTGTAGTTGCAATAACAATAACCGTAATTCAGGCTGATGAATTCCAGACAGATATTTTTAATAGTGCCTTTGCTGATAAGAAATACGGAAACTGTACAGTTACCACCGTAACAACCACTTATACATGGGAAAGCAGGAATGAAGATGATCTCCATTGGGTCGTTGATGTACCGTCAACAACTTATGAAGAATATGTTGTTGACCAGCCGGCACAGGAAGAAATCAGCCATTTTGAAACATTACATCACGATGCTGTAACTCATGAAGAGCCAATTTACTCTATCAGAGTTAAACATACATTTACATATTTGGTTTTCTATGATACTTATTCTGATTATGAAACATATGTTGCATATGATTTAACTGACGCAGAAGTAGAAGAGTTTTATTCTTATCATGAAGTAACTGATTATCAAACTGAAAATGAAAGATATGTATCCGGGTACAATACTATCGTTGATCAGAATGCCTATGATGAAGAGGTACTTGTAATAGATCAGTATGCTCATGATGAGGTTGGTCATTATGCGACCATAGTCACACCTGAAGAAGGACACTATGAAATGAACGAAAACATAGAATACGGACGAAATAATGGAATATTCAATTCTGAAGTAACCACGACGGTTGAAAAGAATTAGGAGGTATAAGATGAAACAGATCATTAAGGTAATTGTTGCTGTCATAGCACTTGGAGCATCTCTGTTTTTGGCAACGCAGATGGGCTTCAGCATCCAGGATTTCATTTCCAGCATCCACATAAATGTTGAAGCGATCCTGCTTGTTACAATCGTAATAACATTCCTATTGGCAATTAAATATCTTCTGAAACTCTTACTTGGCTTATTCAAGTCAGGTAAGTTTGTAACGTTCTATACGATTGCCAACAGTGCTCTTGATTATCTGACCATGATCCTGATCGTTGTATGGTCATTAAGGATACTTGGCGCCGACATCAATGGAATCATAGCCGGCATTGGTATTCTGGCATTGATCATCGGAACAAGCGCTGAGGGCATCATAGAAGACATGCTGACGGGGGTTTTCATGCTGTTTGAGCAGGAATGCAAGGTAGGGGACATCATTGAAGTAGACGGCTTTCTGGGAACGGTAAGCGAGATAGGTATCAGAACTACAACACTTATCGATGCAGCCGGTAATGAAAAAATCTTCAATAACAGTTCAATGAAAGATATCCTTAACAGATCAACACATGAATCTGTAGCTGTAGTTGATATTGAATTACCAAATGACACGGATATTGAGAAAGTAATCAATGCCGATTATGGCGACATTACCTGTCTTGGGCTTGAAGAAGTTCAAGCAGAAAGTGTCTTAGTCAGATTCATTAAGAAGTGTACGGAGGATGAAATCTATGATGTCAGAAGAAGAATGAATCTGGACATACTGAATAAGCTTAAGGAGCTTGGAATTAAATAATAATGAAAACAGTTGAGTATCTGCCATTACCGGATGAGTTTAATCTCGGTTATGTAAGTAAGAACAGAATAAAGGAAGATAAGAAGAAAAAGAAATTCTTAAAACGCTTATCTGTTTTTGCCATGGTTACTCTGCTGTTATTCCCGTTAACAATAAAACAAGGCCTAAATGTCTTAGGGGAACCTAATTCTGACGGATATTCAAATCCAATAATTCCGGTTATTACAGATACAGGAGTTTCCGGTAAGACATATGTGTCGGATAAATGTTTTCTGCATTTTGACGAAAACACCGGCTGGTTCTTTGACGGTAATTTCTTCATTCCAATGACATATAACCAGGATTCAAGTGAATACGAAATCAACGGTAACATAACAGACAGTTTAAACAGCTCGTCTTTTACCAGTACTGTTCATTATCTCCATGCAGATGGAATTTTCACTTATAACAGAAACAGTGTAAACATTATTGATCCTTATACCATGACTTATGAGAAGTTCACAGTTGATGATCATGTCTTTAATGATGAGCATATAAAAACTTATAACCGCTTTGATTTTAATTTCAAAGGAAGATATCATGGCATGCTATTACCTGATTATTCAGATCCGGCACCTTATGTAAAGGATGTTGAAATAACAGAAGATTATTTCATCATATTCATAGGGGATACTCATGAAACAGATAAGTTTGAAGTTTACAGCTTTCCATATGAGTTCAGTAACGGCATCATTAAACTCAACATGACTGAAAATATCACATATATCTTGGAATATG
>JAFRLB010000002.1 GCA_017431405.1 Erysipelotrichaceae bacterium
CGAGATAATTATACCACATACTTGATTTATATTCTAGTAAAATCTCATATAACATGCTTTCTTTATGTTTCCTGTAATGGCTTGTTGGCATTCATCCCATCGACTGAAGATCAATGGGTTTTCTGCCAAAATTTATATAAAGTGACGGAAACTTTTCACAGCACATCTTTCTGGCATATAACGGTATGATCAGAGTTTCCTGTACGGAACCCCTGGTTATTCTGATTTTCTCTTCCATGGTGTCATTCCTTTCCCTTAACAGATACTTAGTCCTGATTAACCAAATATTTAGTTAGTCATTGCTAACTAACTTATAATATAACACTTAAGAACAACTGACACAAATAATTCATCAGAGTATATTAATTGAATTATGAAGAAAAAGGTGATAAACAATTATTAACGAGGTTTAGAAATATGGATGTCATAAAGAGATATGTTGATGATATAAAGGATTTAGTCAAAGGCGTTCCACCAATGTTGTATGTTCACGCATTAATGATCATTTTTGCCTTGCAGAACATTTCATTCTATTTTGAACCGTTAGTATCAAACTTGAAAATACCGCTGTTATACTGGATAACCTGCGCCTACTTTCCTGTGTTCATTGCCGCTACGATCATGGCAAAGGAAAGAAAGTGGGTCTACTACATCGCCATTATCTTAGGCCTGTATGCCTTAATATTAATGGTACAGAATGATGTTGAATATGTTCCAGGAGCCAAAATCACCATTAACTACTGGCCAATTGCCTACTTCTACATGGCCTTCCTGTCATGGCCGATACTGGCCCTGCCATTCTATCTGTATTCTGTTGACTTAAGCTGGAAAACGGTTCTGATCTTATACATCGTCGTATTTGCCATAACCGTCATCTGCAAGGAATACCTTGAATATAAGAAAAAGCACATCAAGAAAGCATAAGTTAACCAGGCTTAACAGCCTGGTTATTTAATTAGTTAGGAGTGAAAACTCCTAACTAATTAAGCCCTGATCAGAATAACTCAGATCAGGGTTTGTTTCATCATGCTTCACTGTAATTATCTGCCTGAGTCATGAACAGTTTGTAATATAAACCTTCCTTATTTTTCATTAATTCATGATGCGTGGTAAATGATTCCTTCTTACCGTCATTTAAGACAAGTATCTTATCACAGAAGATGCTGGAAGACATTCTGTGGGAAATGTATATGGCCATTCTGTTATCAGCCAGTGAATTGAAGTTTTCATATATTTCCGCTTCGGCTAATGGGTCTAAGGCACTTGTTGGCTCATCCATTATTAATAAGCTGGCCGATTTAGCCAAGGCTCTGGCAATGGCTATCTTCTGCATCTGGCCGCCGCTTAATTCTATTCCCTTGTCATCATAACTCTTGCCTATATTTGAGTTTATGCCTTCAGGCAAGCCTTCTACCGCTTCTTTTAAGCCAACCTTGGCAATCATGTTCAAACCAGTTTCTTCGTCCATGTGAGGCTTTATGTTGTCGAGGATTGAATAGTTAAAAAGCTTGTAATCCTGGAATACCGTTGAGATGGCATTAATATAGGAATCTCTATTGTATTCATAAATATCAATGCCATTAACCTTTATTATTCCCTTATCAGGTTTATACAGTCTGCATATTAGTTTAACTATGGTTGTCTTACCAGCGCCGTTTAACCCGACAATAGAGATCTTCTCATTTTTAGCTATCTTAAAAGAAACGTCATCAAGCACATATTTATCGGTATTTGGATACTTAAAACTTACATGTTCAAATTCAAGGCATTCAATTTCATCTAATTCCTTACCTTCAGTATTGGCCTCGTCATCAATTGCCATGAATTCCATGATCGGCTTAACATATTCAATTCCTCTGATGAAACTGCTTGAAGCATTTATTATTGCGCTTACGGCATTTGAAAAGGAAATGGCTGCCGATACTGTTAAGGTAAACTGTGATACTAACATTCCATAGGTAATGACCTTCAAGCCTGAAATGATATATACAGCTGCCATGACCACATATCTTACAAGTGATAACAGACAGTCATACCCGGCCATCTTAACAACATGCTTCAGGAAATAATCATTTATCATGTCATTAAAGCCCTTGAATCTGTTTTTCATGACTTCGTAAATGGAATACAGTCTGAAGTCCTTACCTGCTCCTATGTCAGTAAGCGTATTAAGATAGTAACCGTAGCGGAAGTTTATCGGTAACAGTTCCTTAAAGAATCTGATCTGCGTTCTTGTGGATAATACCGTTAATAAGACACTTAAGATAATCCCGATAACAAGCACAATTATTATTCTCCATTCAAAGGACATGATAACTGTTCCTAAAACGATAATGGCCAGAACATTGGTAATTATCATGGTTAAGCCATTAAAGAAGTTATGAACCGCACCCATGTTGTTTATGCCCATCAAGGCGTTATTCTTCAATTCCAGAAAATGCGGATCTTCAAGATAACCGAACGGTAAGCTCATTATCTTCTTACTTACGGTCTGATTAACTGCTTCACTCATTGCCTCTCTGGCAGTAGCCATGAACGCATTTGTCCATCTTCTTAACAAAAACAGCACACCATCTAATACTGTAACGATAACCCCTGTCTTAACCGCTAATATAACATCGCCTTTTTCAACCTGACTGATTATTAATGAAATGGCATATGTACTGAAGGTAACGGCTGATAAATCTATTACTGTAGAAAGAACCAACAGATAAAACATTCTTGGATATATCTTATAAGCCAGCTTGGCAAATTTCATCATCATACGGCTTCAGCTCCTTCCTTATAGTATTTCCCCTGTACTTCAAACATTTCATAATACTCACCATGTAACTTCATTAATTCATCATGAGTACCGTATTCCTTTAAGCCTTCCTTAGTAAATAAGGCTATATGGTCACAGAACCTGGTTGATGAAAGTCTGTGCGATACATAAATAGCTGTCTTATTGTTTACCAGTTCATCAAAGCTTCTATATATCTCAGCTTCTGCTAAGGCATCCAAGGCAGCGGTAGGTTCATCAAGTATTATTACATTACCGTTCTTATATAAGGCTCTGGCAATGGCTACCTTCTGTTTCTGGCCGCCAGATAACTCAACACCTTCTTCATCAACTGCCTTGCTCATCATGGTGTCATAACCATTTGGCAATTCCTGTATCTTTTCCTTTAACCCGACAGTATCCAGGGCAAGCTTTCCTTTTTCTGCGTTACCATAGCCAACGACATTCTCCAGTAATGTACAGGCATAGATGCTGTAATCCTGAAAGACTGTTGAAAACATCTTATAGTATTCCTGTCTGTTAAACTCTTTCTGCTCTATGCCATTTATTCTGATGGAACCATTTTGCGGCTGATATAAACCGCTTATCAGTTTTACAATGGTACTTTTACCGGCACCGTTAGTTCCCACAATGGCCAGCTTTTCACCCTTGTGTATTTTCATTGAAAGATCCTTAATAACATATTCTTCAGTATTAGGATACTTAAACCAGACATGATCAAATTCAATTTCTACCGGCTCACTTAAATCCAGAGCCTTTAAGCCCTTTTCATCATCCTTCTGATATTCCTCATCCAGCATCTTATAGTATGCGGCTGTAAGCTTCAGATTCTTTAACAGCTCACCAAGTCTGTTCACTAATGTATTCATGACTTCTGTTATGGCCGTAACAACCGTTAAACTGAAGACTGTATCAGCTAATGACAGGCTACTTGAGAAATAACCGTTTATTATCAGATAATAAGAAACACCATTCTGCAACAGTAGTCCAATGGCTCCTAATAAACCATAACTTACCTGATGCTTATTAACATCGTCATAAATATCAAGGTATCTGTCCGAAACATCCTTATACTTGGAAGAGAGAAACGGCTGAAGACCAAATACACGGATGTCCTTGCCATAATTAAAATCACTTAACGTTGTACTGAAGTAATAGCTTTTCCATGACCAGTGATTCAGTTCATCCTTTCGTTTGGCAGAATAGCGGGCATAAAGATAATTAGCCATATAAGACAGTACCATTGACACAAAACATACCAGGGCTATTAAAGGCATCTTATTGCACAGTATTACTGTAAAAAGAATAATGCTGATGAGACTCGAAAGTACCGTATATAGGTCATTATAAACAGCCTGAAATCCTGCTCCATCTGACTGCATCGCCCTGAATCCGGTATGGAAGCGGTCCTCAAACGCTGAATCTTCGATGTTCTTGAATTCAACATTATGATACAGATCGGCACAGCGTAAGAATTCCCATGAACGCAGTTTCATGGATAATCCCTCACATACCCCATGCAACAAATGCCCTATGGCAAAACAGACAGCTGTACACGCCGTCAGTATTATTACCGTTTTAATTATTCTTTTATCAGAAGAACTTCTGGTTATTAAATCCGTCATAGTCTTCGAGAATACGGCAGTCAGTACTGCGGTAATCCCTGTCGCAAGACTACCAAACAAGTATGAAGGATACATGTACCATAACCCCTCTTCTGATATGCTTTTTAACTGTCTTTTAAGTGTATATAACAACGTATATTTTTTCATATGTTCAAACCTCAAAACCATTATCTGTTCATTACAGACAATAATCACGCAAGTGTTACTTACCTGTTTTTGAGCATTATAAAAACAACCTACCTTTGGCAATGTTGTTTCTATAAGCTGATTATTACTTTAGTACCGTCAGGCTGAATGACTTCTACCAGATTGAAATGTCCGTTTTCCTTAATGTATTCAGTTAAGGCATCATAACAGGCAATCATTAACGGCTGATATTGCTTAACGGTTTCCCAGTCCTTCCAGTCACTGCCGCTTTCGGCAATCTTCCAGAGAAGTTTAGATTTCATCAAACTGTTTGGAAGAACTATTTTAATCGGTACAGCCATGCCCGGTGTACTTACTTCAATTTTCATGTTATTCCACCGTAATACTGACACGGTCACCATCAGCGCTTTCCACTGATACCAGTTCGCCAATGATACCCTGCTCTACCATTGCATAAAGCTGATTGAAGTCAATTCCTTCAAGAGCCTTATTACCGCTGAACATATTGACAGTATCATTATTAACAAGTATCTTTACGGCTGCCATCGGTAAGTTGACATTTACCCTGTCTCCTTCAACACTTAACACTCTGATCCTGAACATCAGCTTATTAATGTCCTTTCTTTCTTCAGCCGGCACATATAATGTTTCCTTTTTCTTTTTGCCTAATAATTCATCAACGGTAATGTCAAAGATATCAGCCAGTTTCAATAAGGTATCAATGTCCGGTGATGTCAGATCATTTTCCCATTTACTTACTGCCTGGGCAGAAATGTTTAGTCTGTCGGCAATGTCATTCTGGGTAAGATTATGTTCTCTTCTTAAATTTGCCAGTCTTGTTCCAAAGCTTTCCATGTTTGAACCTCCCTGTTACACCATCATTTTCAATTATTACAGCCCGAAAATGAAGCGTCCAAAAGTTGAATTTACTAACCTAAACGTTGTTTTTACACTAACTTGTTTGTTGATTTCATTATACTACAGAAAAATACACTGTTTTTCATATTGTTTCAGGAGGTTTCAGCCATAAAAAAAGACGCTTAGTCAGATTAATGATATAAGCGTCAATTATTTTATTGTAAAGAAATGAACTCAGGCAAAAAGAGCCTTTACCAGCAGTAACCCAAGAATATTGTTCAGAAAGTGAGGAATAAATGTGATGACAGAGTTTTCAGATTTATAGAATAACCAACCATACATAATGGCATCAATGAAGATTCCCAGTAAATCAAATAGAACAATAGTCGAATTACCTGTTGCGACATGGCTTATCGAAAACAGAACTGCTGAGATAAACAGGCATACTGGCTTTGAGAACAGTTTTCTGCCCTTGCCGCATAAGAATCCACGGAAAGCTATTTCTTCACCAAGAACACTGATAATATCCATCAGACTCCAGTTAAGAAGGTTGCTTAAATCCATTTCCAGGCTTGTTCTGCCAATAACATGTTCAACATAGCTTCTGTATGCCTCTTCCGCAAACACCATACCAATAACTATCTGAGCAACTGTGATGATGATAGGTAAAAGAACCCATAACAGTACTTGCGGTTTCTTAAGATCACTGATAATGGTATTGAAACGCACCTGCGATTCATTATCTGGTGTCTTGTCAACTGCCTCCACAATAAAGAAAAAAGCAATTCCAACTATCAGGGCATATCCTGAAAACAGTGATTCCGGTTTGAACAGTTTTACGGTAACCAGTACCGTCATCAGAATGATTCCTGCCAATGTAATTACTGTACTCTTGTTTTTTAACATATTATTCATATACTATCCCCCCAATAAGGCTAAACATTGTTGTTATTCATCAGACTTTCACCAACATCGGAAAGCATTTTTCTTAATGCCTCAGGATCGTATTCCATGGCATTATTGGCAATAAGACTGGCATAACCGTGAACCATCGCAAACAATACCTCAAATGCATCCAGTGTATCTTTTCTGTCCATTTCCAGTTCTTTGGAAGCAGCCTCAACAATTAAGCCGTCCACAGCTTCATGAGTCAGCTGCCTGATGCTTGAACCGTCAAAACGTCCTGACTGAAAAAGGAAGCGGAAAAGGTTGCTTTCCTCGCTGGCAAATCTGATGTATCGTAAACCTATTTTCAGGAAATCTTCATCTTCCAGAATGTATTCCGTATGGAATCTGTCAGCTCTTTCATAAACAGCGTCCTTCAGCATCTCCAGTTCCGGAAACTGATACATGATCGGCTGCGTAGAACAGCCAAGCTCTTGAGCCAGTCTTCTAACCGTCAGTACGGAAAAGCCTTCCCTTCTTACTAACTGGAAAGCCCCTTCAATCATTTCTTCTCTGGTTGTTGTAGGTTTCTTTGGCATGATTTTCTCCAATACTATAACACTTGTTATTATATATTTGATATTTGTTTACTGTCAACTCACAACAGAAAAACGGGGAATTCCTCCCCGTTGATCAGTATTAATAATACTTTTTATAACAGTTTCAGAAGTTTCTCACGGACCGCATCCAGATGTTCATCAATCAGACCGAAATCCATTTGTTTATAACTCCAGCTTGCTCTGCCGATGTCATATTTCTCAAAGGCTGAATTGATCATTTCATACCACAGTATTGTATCATCAGGATCAGCCAGATTTATTACTCCATATTCCCCGCAATACAGAGGAACATCTCTTTCAACAGATATCTGATGTGCTTTGGCAAACAGTCTTTCAAAATACTCACCGGTTATCTTTTCCCACTTTTCATCATATCCCGTCATAGGTCTCTCCAATATCTCAACACTTTTCTGATTGAGTACTTCTGCCTTTTCCTTTAAGGATATTCTGAACTCATGTGGCATGGTTGGGATCCAATAAGCTCCCTGATGAGTAAAGATCAGCGGTTCGTAACAATGGAAGTTATAGACAATGTTCTCATCTTGAGGCCAACGTAAATCTGCTAAGGCTTCTACTGAATTATTATGATAGCCGCCTACTAATATCCTGGTATCAGGGCATATTTTTCTTATTCTCTGTATGCAACAATATGCTATTTCATTCCATGTTTCACTTACTTCAGGATCAGTAACTTCATTTAGAAGTTCAAAGGCTACCTTGTCACCATAGTGACCGAAGTGAGTGGCAATTTCTTCCCACAGACGGTAAAATCTCTCCTGATGATTCTTATTCTCAAAGAAGCCGCTTTCCTTTTCGCCAACGTCAAAACTGTAGCCATAGGTCTTATGTAAGTCAATGATCACATTCAAGCCATATTTAAAAGCCCAGTTCAAACCTCTGTCCAACAGTTCAAAACCATTAATGCGATAGTTTCCCTTCTCATCTTCCAACAGCTCATAGTCAATTGGAATGCGGATATGGTCCAGACCCCACTTACTGATATTGGCTATGTCTTCTTCAGTAATGAAGTTCTGATATCTTTCTTCACTATGATCACACTGAGACAGCCAGCCTCCGAGGTTGACACCTCTTTTAAATCCCTTAAATTCTTTCATATTGTTTCCTCGCTGAATTAATTATACATTCATAATATCATCAAACAGACTTACCTGCCTGCTTATCCATGATTTCTGTACAACGTCATGAATCTGATCATTTTCCTTATAGTTACCAATCAGAAACGGAGATTTAGGATCGTGCATCTTACTTCTGAGCATTACCTTTTCCCTACTTACATTGGCGTAACAGTAACGGCACATGTGCTTACAGGTATTATATGCTCCTATGTCACAGGAAAGATAACAGGAACATAACTCCCTGGCGCCCTTAAAGGCCGGTACCTCAAGCTTCTGACCAATGGCTTTCTCATAATCAGAGATAAGCATACAACCACCACAATCTGCTCCATATACTGCCAGTTCACTACCTTCCCCACATGGCTTTACCGTCATGCCATGTTCCCTGGCAATTCTTATTATTTCCTTACCCAGGGTTAAACGCTGTAACTGTTCAACTTCCTTAACTTCCGGGAAATTAACCTTTACCTTTTCGTATAAGTCTATGAAGCTTATTACTACTGTTTTGGTATACCCATCTAATTCTGAAGCCATTTTTTCAAAAGCTCTGAGATGGTATTCCATTGTGTACTTTTCATTAATGAAGATAGGATCATAACGCCAGCCAACTGAATTGATTCCTACCATTTCTGATAACTTCTTAAACTGCTGTAAGATGACATGCTTATCAGGTACATTAGGTTCAATGTCCTTGCCATAGGGTGTTATCGTAACAAACCAGTACTGGCCATAATCCTTTAACAAGTCCATATAAGGAAACATTGGGGCCGGATTCTTGGTACAGAACCCTATGACATCTACTACTGAAGGGTCAAGACGGTAACGGCTTACCTGTTCTGGGTTATAGGGGTTACGTACACATACATACCCTTCCCTTAGCCTGTTGGCGAACCACTCAGCATAAAAAGCCGGTATGTCTGTTCTCTGACCGGTATTTATGATCATGGTGCTCACCATCCCTTCAATATTGTTTATACACTTCTATATAAATTTTAGCATTTTTGTAAATACCATTTTAAAAACGTTAAATATAACTATACTGTATTATTTACTGTTTCTTGCTTGAACTAATGATAGAATATATTCGGATTTCATGATACAGGAGGATAGATTCATGTATTACCTGATAGAAAACACATTAAAGGAATGCCCTGGCATTCCAGCAAAAGAAAGTAACATACCATACGTAGCCATTCTTACACCTGAACAGTGGCAGAAGGAAAAAGGAGTTCTTGATCTGGGCATAGACATGGACTTTGAAACTCTCGATATTCACACCACCATGGCTGAAGTCAATTACAATTCCATTACCGGTTCATTTGCCATACCTTATGAAAAAAACGGTACTGTAGACTTTAAGAAGTTTGCCTTTGTTATAGATGAAAACAGCATCATCTTCATTGATAAGGAGAATACAGTTGAAAACATCATAAGTAAGATCTCTCTTACCAGAAAGTGGAGAATGCCATCCTTGGAAAGATTCATTTATGACTTCCTTGAAGAAATCATCGCTGATGACCTTACCATTTTAGAGCGCTATGAAAAGCAGCTCATTGATACAGATAAGTCCATTAACAATAAGGAAGAAGTTGATCTGGAAAACATCAATGTCATCCGTGATCATCTCAGAGTATTAAGGACACACTATGACCGTCTGATTGACTTAGCTCAGGAACTGGAAGAGAACGAAAATGACTTCTTCAAAGAAGAAAATGTCCGTTACTTCAGTCTTTTCAGTAAGAGAGCCGGACGTCTGTTTGACATGTGTACTGCCCTGGTTGACTATACATCTCAGATACGCGCTGACTTCGATGCCAACCTTACTGATAAACAGAATCACATCATGACTATTCTTACCGTAGTAACAACCATATTCAGCCCATTAACCTTAATAACAGGCTGGTATGGCATGAACTTCAAGTACATGCCTGAACTTAATTCAGAATATGGTTACCCGGCTGTATTCATCATCAGTCTCTTAATTGCCATAGCGAGTCTGTTATTCTTCAAACATAAGAAGTGGTTATAAAAAGCTCTCACAGAGAGCTTTTAAAATGCCTATCTTTTTCCTTCCACAGAATCTGTGATCTTATCAAACCACTTGCCAAAGACTTCCGATAGTTTAGTATGACTGGCTATCCACAGGAATAATTCCGCAAAGACAATGCCCCCGATTATGTCAATGAAGTAGTGCTGCTTGATGAGTACCGTACTGGCAAATACCAGTAATGACAGGATCAACTGTAGACAGGTCAGCCATCTTCTTTCCTTTGGTTCAGCATCCAGGCTGTAACGGAAAGACAGCCAGCTGTAATAACAGTGAAGTGACGGTAAGGCTCCTAATGGGTTATCAACTGTAAAGGTCATGCCTAGAACCCATCCCCAGAATCCTGTAACACCTTCAACCGAAGGACGGTTTACCGCTGTTGGCCAGATCATGAAAATCATGAAGATGACGATTTTGGATAATATATCACAGCTGAAATATCTGTTTCTTAAGTTCTTATCCCCAAAGCTTGCCTGTAAATAATAATTGAACCACTGTACAAATGCCATGTAGTAAAACAGCGCAAAACAAGGTACAAAAGGTATGTAACGGTCAATCTCCATGTCAAAGAATATGTATCTTGACGGGGATACTACCTGCTTAGGCACCATGTAGGCAAGCATATTTATAGCAAAGGTTATGATAGCCGGCAATAATACAGCCAGTAAATGTCTTATGTTGATCTTTTTCATTTAATTAAGTGTTACCTCTTATAATTTTTAACACTTAATAATTCTAACACATAACAGAGGTTTGAAACCTTAAGATATTCATTGAATGTCTAAACAAAACCAGACATTCAATCATTAATCTGATCAAATGTCTGTTTTTAACTATAATAATTCGTAGAACAGAACTGCCATGATGAATGGCACCTGTTTTTCCCATGTCACTTCTGAATGAATGCCATTAGGAACGATTCTTGTTTCTAATAACAGCCGTTTATCCTGTAACAGATGTACGGCCTCTTTCCAGATTTGTTCACCTCTGGAATCAAAGAGTTCCTTTTCTCCATAATCCATGTAGAGAACGGTATCACTTCTGACTTCTGCATTCCTTATCATTTCCTTTACTTCTTCTGAAGAGAAATACATAGCTGGTGAAACAGCCGCACCTCTGGAGAAGTAATCGTTATATTCCAGTACTGCATATAATGTCATTAGCCCGCCCATGGAACTGCCGGCAATAAAGGTATGTTCACGGTCCGGTAATGTTGGATAATGTTCATCAATGTATGTCTTGAACTCTTCAGTCAGCCAGTCCATTGTTATCTTGCCTCTGCCCTTTATCTTGCCAATCATTGGTTCTTCAAATGAGAAAGGACTGTATTCGGAGAATCTGCCTCCCAGTCTGTAGTCTTCACGGTGGAAGTTACAGGCAACAGAAGCCACTATAAGTGGGGTCTTATTCTCTTCAAGGTATTTCAGTAACCCCCAGCTTTTACCAAAGGACGCTGTTTCATCGTAGAAAAGATTTTGACCGTCAAACATGTAAAGAACAGGATATCTTCTGTCCGGATCGCCATCCGGCACATATACGTATGCGGTTCTTTCCTCATCTTCCGTTAGTTGTGGAATTGTTAATTTAAATATATCAACCATATCATTTATCCTTTAAATTTTATAAATGACCTGAATTTCTCTTCATCATTATTGATGATCAGATCTTCATCAAAGCCCATTTCATCCAACATGGCAACAGCTTCAGAAAACTCTCCAACCTGACTTGGTTCATGGGCATCTGACCCTACAAAGATTGGAACCCTGTATTTCATGCACAATGGCACATAGATTCTGATATTTTCCAGAGTTCCCATTCGCCATGGGTTTTTAATGTGAGAGCTGTTTACTTCCAAGGCAACACCATATTCTTTAGCCCCTAATACTAATCTTTCATAGTCTAATGGGAAATAACCGTCATCAGGGTGAGATACAAAGAAAGTCTTAGGATTTGCCATGCACTTTAACAGATTTTCAGTATTCTCTTCAGCACTCTTTGGTTGGTAACAGGTTCCATGTATTCCCACAATACAGTAATCAAGCTTAGTCAATAAGCTTTCATCAAGAGTCATGGTTCCTTCATTAGTCACATTATTCTCTACACCATAGTAGATGTTTATCCCATGAATGTTTCGCGGTACCTCACACAAAGTGACAAAGCTTAAAGGATCTGTACACGGGTCTACTCCCGGTGCATGATCAGAAATGCCTAAACCTACTAAACCTTTTTCTTTAGCTGCCAGCGCATTTTCTTCCACAGTGCCATAGGCATGGCCTGAAGCAATGGTATGAGTGTGCAGGTCAATGACCAGTTTCTTATTCATCTTAGCCCCACAGTCTGTGAATGAATGCCAGTATCAGAGGATACTGTTTCTTCTTAGTAGAGTGAGACTTGACGTTAGTCATCTGGGCATGGAAGAAGTCCTTAAGTTCGTGATATTCAACATCACACCCTTCTTCCTTAAGTCTTACATACATCATTCTGGCCTCATCTCTTAAGCTCTCCTTATCAGAAGCATCCAGATATACAGGTGGATAGCCGCTTAAGTCCCCACATAATGGTGACAGGTATGGATGATCTACCGGAAGTTCACCAGGATAGACTCCCAGTAAAGCTTCATTGATGCCGAATATGATGCCGAAATCAGTTTTACAGGCATTTTCATAATAACTGTAAGGATAATGAACAAACTGAACTACCGGTGAATCGGAAATGATGCCCTTCGGTAGTGGTAAGCCATCATCTTTTAATATATGTGGCAATCCTAATACCAGATTACCACCGGCTGATTCACCCATAAGGATGATATTATCTGGTGAATAATGCTCCAACAGATATTTATATCCATCTTCACAATCCGTTATGGTATCGATGCAATGGTAATCAGGCGCTAAGCGGTAATCTATTGCGAAGACATTATAGCCCCAGTTATTTACCACATATGAATAGAAAGGAAACAGCATCTTTGTGCATCCATTGATGAAACCACCGCCATGAATGTGATAAAGGATCTTATCCTTAGGGTTTCCTTCCTTACTGATTAACCAGCTGGAAGTATTCGGCAAATCGACCTTTTCAATATTCAGTCCCTGTTTCAGTTTCTCATCAACTGTATAACAGTCCTTATCCATGGTACGGATCCTCTGACGCCAGTCTTCAAGATCCTTTTCCGTAACGATCATTCGCCCAGGATGATTGTGTTCCTTCATGTATTTCTTGGCATTTCTTATTGCCAGATACAGTTTAAGATTCATTTGGTTTTATCCCCTTTCTAGTACTTCTTGGAAAGCAGGGAATCGCATTCCTCTCTTGTTATTTCGCCATTGTTATATTTGATCATGATCTCAACATCCTTATCGTTAAGGTTATAGAACAGATTACATACATACAGCAGAACATAACCGATAATCGGTAAGCCAGCCGTGATGAACCATAAGGCTTTTATGGCACTGTCAGGCTGGGCTACCCCCATTTCAGCCAGTTGCCTGAAGCTTTCTGCTTCTACAGTTATCCATCCTGATGCTCCAAGTATTGCTAAGGCAATGGAACCCGGGAAGGCATTGGAGACAACAGAGACAAATGTTGATAATGATGCCTGAATACCGGTCAGATCCTTACCGGTCTTATATTTACCGTATTCAATAACCTGCGGTCTCATGAAGTTTTCACATCCTCCGGCAATTGATTTAGGTATCTGTAAAATACACTGCATGACAATGTAAAGGGCAATGTTCTTATGACCCATGATATAAACAATTACGGCAATGGCAATTGAGATCGGTGTAAAGGTCATGTAGATCTTATGACGGTCGTGCTTTTCATATATCTTAGGCAGTATCAGCATTATGATAAAGCCTAATACCGTACCAACTATTCCCTGAATGGTCGTAACTAATTCATTACCAAACAGATAGAATGCTCCAATAATGCCGAGAGCATCGTTTGTTGCCAACATGCTCTGTAACATCTTGCCGCCATAGAAGGCAACAAGGTTACGGTTCTTCAAGGCATCACCCAGAGACTTGAAGAAAGGTGCCTTTTCATCAGTAACATTCTTATTACTCTCATCCTTGCCAGTATAGGCATGTTCCTGTACCTTGGTGATCATTGGTATTAACAGTACTATTGCCAAAGCCACAAAGATAAAGGCGATGGTTCTGAAAGATAAGCCGACCTTACTGCTGGCAAGAACATTAGCCAAGGCAGCGATAGGCATCATGATGACAAACAATGTTACCATGCCCTTCATGATCAGCTGGTCTCTTTCATGAGTATTGCTGGTCAATGTTGTCTGCATGGAAACCATGGAGATATCCATGAAACTGTAACCAACATCAGTCATCAGGTAGAAGAAGGCGACCCAGGCAATTTTGGCTCCGACACTTAATGATAATGGCATGCAATAGAGTCCGATGATACCTATTGGCATGATTGGCCAGATTAATTTATACCATGGTAAGAAACGTCCCTCTCCAACAGTCTTTTTCAGCTTTGGATTCTGGTCAGGACGGAAACGGTCAATTGCCCAGCCAAATAACAGATCATCAAACCCGTCAATGATTTTCATTACCAGTAACAATACCGCTGATACTTCCAGCCCAATGCCTGACAGTAACAGATAGGTTGTTAAGAATGAGCCCATCATACCGCTCATGGTATATGGAGATATTAAGCCAAGATAGTAACTGAATCGTTCCTTGGCCGTTGTCTGCCAGTCAGGATGCTGGTTTTGTTTTTCCTTTTTCATATTATTATCCTCTTTTCACTGAACAGCCGGATAGAAAGCATTTTCACTCATCAGAGTGGTAATCCTTTCACAAACCGTAATATTATTGTTCAGTATTCCTCTACTTATATTCTATTACTGTATTAATATTTCTGTCTTTCCAAGTTTTTACTCATTATTACGATTTTTTTACTTTTTGTTAGATTTCCGGTATGATTCAGGAGTCATCTTGTACTGCCTTTTGAAGAATGTAATAAATGAGCTTACATTCGGGAAGCCACAGTCCAGAGCAATTTCAGAAATGGTTTTATCTGATTCTGATAATTTGCTTGCGGCCACAGCTGTACGGCATCTGTTGAGATATTCGACAAAAGTAAACCCGGTATACTGATGAAAACGTCTGGAGAAATATGAAGGATTGTATTTCAGAATACCGGCAACTTCTTCCAGTGACAGCTTTTCGCAGCAATGGTTTTCAATATATTCCAATGCCTCTTTTATCTCACTGTTTCCGGTATTAGAGGACTTGTTGCTGGTTGTCTGCTGGGATTGTTCTGTCAGTAATAAATAGCACAATTCCAGTAAACTGAAGTTTAAAAGCACCTCATAATAGGGATGTTGTTGCTGGAAAACTGTTTTTATTCTCATCAGAACAGGTAATAATTCTGTATTATTCTCTTTTGGATGAAAGACTTCAAAGACAGGATCATTGTAATTGGAATAATGAAAGACATCCTTATTAACCTGAATTGTCATTACTTCAGCTTTGGTGTCTTCAATGGTATTACCTTCAGAACATCTTCCTGAATGAATCATACCACTACCAACAACAATGATATCTCCCTGTTCCAGCTTATAAGTAATACCCTCCACGGTGTAATAAAGCTTACCTTTTAATACACAGTCTATTTCCACTGCTTCATGCCAGTGCGGCATTAGTATTCCCCTTAACATGGAAATCTGATCATCTACCACTATTCTTATAGGGGTATCATGAATATACTGGACTTCTTCCTTCCATACTTCTGCGGCCATATTATAATTCCTCTTTCTTTACATTTTCATTATATCAGTTATTGAAGCATGGAATGAATCTGTTACTTCCTTTCCAAAGAAGAAAAACGGATCCTCACTGATCCGTTCTCTTAAAGTCAGTTCTTCCTTCTTATTATTTATCTTCCATGAGACCTAGAAATCCAGATACGATGTATATTTCTTTTCAGGATCCCTTACCAACAGACCCCAGTCCTTCCAGTCTCTGGATTCGGCATTTTCAAAGAGGAATACATGCACGTAAGCTCCACGGGGAATGAATCTGAAAGGATCACTTCCCGGATAGCCCCAGTCATCAATGTAGTAGTTGTATCTGCCTCTGCCTGAATAATCGATGCCGTCAGTGCAAAGATACAGGCCAACCAGCTTGCCGTTTTCAAATACGGCTTTTTCAGGAACCAGATCAAAGAAGTTACGGTAGTGACCTACGGCATCTTCCCCGCTGTCGGAATCAGCCAGAAACTGGTGACTTCCCGAACACCTTACTATCCACTTATCCTTTTCCGCATTGAACTGTTCCAGTTCTTCTTCAGTATATTCAGCCTCTGCCAGATAAAC
>JAFRLB010000017.1 GCA_017431405.1 Erysipelotrichaceae bacterium
CGTAACATTCTGTCCTGTACATCATAAGGCATTGATGTTGAAAAGCCCTGAACATATGTCGTATCCATGCTTAAGCTTTCCGGCTCTAAGAACAGCTGATGTCTTTCCTTGTCAGCGAATCTTACCAACTTGTCCTCAATGCTTGGGCAGTATCTTGGCCCTACTCCCTTTACTACACCGGAATACATGCTGGATTTATTCAGGTTGGCTCTGATGATCTCATGAGTTTCAGGAGTTGTATATATCAGGTAACAAGGTACCTGTTTCTCAATCGGCAGGATGTCGGTAGTTTCATAACTGAAGCATACCTTTTCATCTGTACCAGGTTCATATTGAGCCTGTGAGAAGTCAATTGAATTGGTCTTTATTCTGGCTGGTGTACCGGTCTTTAATCTGAAGGTTCTGATACCCAGCTTTCTTAATGATGCACTTAGATTCTTGGTTGTTTTCTGCTTGTCCGGGCCTGATTCCGTAACATTACTTGATACCATGACTAGTGAAGCCATGTAGGTACCGGTGGTTAATATCAAGGCTCTGCACTCCAAAATACTGTCATCAGACAGTCTTATGCCCTTAACCTTGTTATTTTCTACCAGGACTTCTTCAACCATGCATTCCAATACTTCCAGGTTTTCCTGCTGCTGGAGAGTTTCCTGCATTTTCTTCTTATAGGCAATCTTATCAGACTGGACTCTCAAGCTTCTTACGCCAGGCCCCTTGGTCGTATTGAGCATCTTGAACTGTAAGGCTGTGGCATCGGCATTCTTGCCCATCTGGCCGCCTAAGGCATCTATTTCTCTTACTACGATTCCCTTTGCCGGTCCCCCAACTGATGGATTACAAGGCATGGAAGCTATCCAGTTCTTATCAAGAGAACACAAAACCGTCTTTAACCCCATCCTTGCGGTAGCTAAAGCTGCTTCACATCCTGCATGTCCTCCACCAACTACAATTACATCAAACATATCAAAAACCTCGACTGTATTTTAGCACAATTGTCACTTAATAATACACTCAAAGAAAAAGAACAGTCTGAGACTGCTCTTATTAATCCAAACCAATTGATCTTAAGGCTTCTCTGACCCTGCCCTCATGATCATCTACCAGCTTTTTTGCCTCTTCGTTGGAAAGATTTCCCTTTATCATGCATAAGGCCACTTTGCCATCATTTCCTGCCTCTTTCATGTATCTTACAGCTTCTTCTTCGCTGACCCCTGTTTCCTTCGCCAACATTCTAACCATCCGGTAAAATGACTTCTCTGTTGTGATCTTGCCGATGGTGTAGTTCTTATAGGTACGTCCGATTCTGATACAGGCAGCTGATGACACCATGTTAAGCACCAGTTTCTGAGCTGTGGCAGCCTTCATTCTGGTTGAGCCCAGTACAACTTCCTGACCTGTGACTACTTCAACCGGATAATCAACCATGGCTGATATTTCAGCATTGGACACACAGGATATTGAACCGGTAACGGCTCCAAGACTTCTGGCATATTCCAGAGCATTTCTGACATATGGCGTTCTGCCTGAAGCAGCTACCCCTATTAACATGTCCTTAGCGCAGAAGTTTCTTTCCTTTAAGTCTCTGGTGCCGTTTTCAGCCTTGTCTTCTTCAAATTCCCTGGCCCTTTTCATGGCTGGTAAGCCACCGGCCATGATGCCTTCTATTATTCCTTCATCCATGCTGTAGGTTGGCATCAGCTCTGCTGCGTCAATGTATGCCAGTCTGCCTGATGTGCCGGCCCCAATGTAAAATATCCTGCCGCCGCTCTGAAGTGTTCTGATGTAGGCGTCAGTCAGTTCGGTAATTGCCGGTAACTGCTTTTCTACGGCATAGGCAACGGTCTTGTCTTCATCATTGATCATTTTCAATACTTCAGAAGTAGGAACAACATCAATGTTCAGGGTATTCATGTTTCTGTTTTCGGTTTCCAGTCTGGCCAGATCTTCTCTCATATTATTTCTCCCGTCAGTTTTCTAATAACATTATAGTTTATGCTCCTGCTCATTGCCAACCTGACAAAAAAAAAGAGCGGTTAATTACCGCCCTTATAGATTTCATACTGTCCTGCCGCATATATCTTATAGCGCCTTGGTTCAATGTTATATGATTCAAAGGTATCTATCAGATTCGTATATGCAATGTCTCTGGTATTGCACTCCTGGGAAATGTGAGCCAGTATTATTTCCCTGGTCTTGGGACCAATTACATCAGCTAAGATTTCCGCAGACTGTTCATTGCTTAAATGCCCATAGTCAGAAACAATTCTGCTTTTAAGATATTGCGGTCTGTTTGAGCTCATTAACATGACTGTATCATAGTTACTTTCCATGATGTAGTAGTCAGCGTTCTTAATGAGTTCCTTATTATTATGGGAAAGATAACCGGTGTCAGTGACACTGACTAAGGTTTCCTTACCGTCAGTTATTATGTAGCCTACCGTGTCCCTGGTATCATGAGACAGTGGTATCGGTGTTACTTTGAAGGTTCCTATTTCGAAGTCTTCGAATGGTTCAACATGATGTTCATCCATTACGCTTTTGACCTCACAAGGTGAGTATACCGGGATCGTCTTGAACATATCTACCTGTTTGATATGATCCGAATGTTCATGCGTAATTAATAAGGCAGCTGCCTTAAGATAATCAAGTTCCAGTTTTTCAAATGAATTCTTCAGATATCTCTTTGTGGTTCCACAGTCGATCACCAGAAATTCATCACCGGACTTAACTACCGTGCAGTTGCCTTTAGAACCGCTTGCGATTATGTAAAATTCCATGAACTAACAAGGGAAAATAGAGCAAGGGTCGATTCTGACACCGTTTACTCTGACGTCAACGTGAACGTGTGGCGTATCCGCCAGACCAGTCATGCCGACTTCTCCAATGTACATTCCTTTCGTTACAACTGTCCCTACAGGTAAAGGACCTTTGGTTCTCATGTGCAGATATCTGACAATGATACCGTCGCCATGGTCAATGATGTAATACCATCCCATGTCCCACCACCAGCCATTGGCAGTAATGACACCGTCTTCTGCCGCATATAATTCACTGTAGTGATTGTATCTGTTTTGAACATCGATACCACTATGACCGGCATAACAGTAATAGTCACATATTACTACCGGATTATCAACCGGGAATCGGAATGACTTGTCACCGGTATCGATGTAGGTTGAACCTGAACCGACGTGAATGATCTTTCCCTGGGCTTCCTTGGTGACGACAGAAGAAACCTGCTTGTAACTGGTCAGTTTACCGTTAACGTATACTTCCCTGTAAACAACGTCCTTACTGCCATCCCAGCCTTCCTGCACGACATTGGCATAGCCGGCTGCCATGCTTGGATCCTTAACATATTCTGTTTCAGGCTGATAGATTACTTCAGAAACCATTCTTTCACGTTCTACAACGATCGTAATGACCGGATTGTAGAATGTTACGTTTAATTCCATTCCTTCCTGTAAGGCCTGGTTTTCACTTCTTAACTGATCATTAATGATTACTAACTGCTCAGCCGTCAAGCCATGAGCCAAGGCAATACCGGCAACGGTATCAAGGTTCTGAACTGTATAGTATTCAAGTTCCGGATCCTTACCATAGGCAAGATAATTAATTATCTCGCTTTCATCTTTCAGAATCTCTCTTGAACTGGCAACTACCTTGGTACTCTTGATCTGCTCTTCAACATAGACGTTCATGTCCTTTTCACCATAGGTAGTTAATGGAGCAACCTTGTTATTCTTTTCCAGAGTCGTAAATGTTTCCTCATCAACGAAACTGCTTACCAGTTTTCTTAAGGCTGATCTGAAATCATCATTGCTTCTGACATAGATGACTTCCTCATCGCCAATGGTTATCTGATAGGCTTCAACAGAAAACAGGTCGTTATCGATCAGATACTGTTGAATGTCCTTATCCTTATTTTCATACTCCATGTAGGTCTTTTCCTCATAGAGATAGATGTCTTCGTTATACTTAATGCTCGCATTTTCGAAATAGTCACGGTAATAAAGATCGTAGGCCTGATCCTTGGCTCTTTCCAGAATACCGGTGTCGTAAATGGCGCCTAACAGCTTGTCCTGGTAATATACCTTGGTAATTGGAACAGGCTTTTCATACATGCCGACAATACGCTGGTTCACAATGGATTCCTCAGCCTTCATTGACTGATTGGCCTTGGCAACGTTATTGTCCTGTAAGACAAACGCCAAAACAACCGCCGCTACAGCCGCGATTATTATGGTCAACCATTTCTTACTGTTCTGGTTTTTAGTCATCATCCTTCTCCTTATCATAGAATGAGTTCAGATTAGGCTGGAACATCAGCGTTATTTCACCGGTCTGACCATTACGGTGCTTACCGATAATGACATTTTCCTCGAAGCAGGCATTTACAGGTACTTCTTCCTGTGGCTCCTGATCATCTGATTTGACCCTTGCCGGACGGTATAAGAATAATACAACGTCAGCGTCCTGCTCAATTGAGCCTGATTCTCTTAAGTCTGATAACATCGGCTTATTGTCGCCTCTTCTCTGTTCAACCAGACGTGATAACTGTGATAAGGCAATTACCGGAACCTTCAGCTCTCTGGCTAAGGCCTTTAATGAACGTGAAATGTCTGATACTTCCTGCTGACGGTTATCGGCACCTCTTGATGTAGATGGTGCAATAAGCTGCAGGTAGTCAATGATGATGAGATCAAGAGTTCCATCAGCCTTCAGCTTACGGCACTTGGCAAAGATCTCGTTAACCTTGATTGAAGGGCTGTCATCCATGAAGATGTTAGCCTTTTTCATCTGTTCTGCCCCATTCTGCAGGGCACCCCAGTCATCATTCTCCAGACCGTTACCGGTTCTTAACTTGTAGTTATCGACCTTGGCAACGTTACTTAACATACGGGTACCTAACTGTAATACCGGCATTTCAAGTGAGAATATCGCTACGCTCTTCTTAAATCTCAGAGCGGAATTTAACGCTATGTTAAGTGCAAAGGCTGTCTTACCTACAGAAGGTCTGGCAGCTAAGATGATCAGATCACCAGGCTGGAAACCATTTGTGTAACTGTCTAAGCTGTAGAAGCCGCTAGGTACACCGGTCATGCCCTTCTTGGTTTCTGATTCCTTGATGCGGTTAATTACCTCATCCATGGCTGTCTTGGAGCTTACGAAGTCACTTGTCTTCAAGCTTCTGGTAACATCCATGATCTTGTTTTCAGCATCAGCCAACAAATCGGTAAAGTCTGTTCCACCGGTTGTATAGCTGCTATCGATGATCTCATTGCATCTTTCAATTAATCTTCTTAAAGTAGCCTTTTCCTGAATGGTCTTAATGTAGAACTCAGCGTTCTGTTCACTGAAGGCCAGATCAGTAAGCTGGGCAATGTACTCAGCACCACCAACTACGGAAAGCTGCTGTAAGTCATTTAAAGCCGTTATGACGTTGGCAATGTCGATCGGGATCTTCTTATCAGACAGGCTTAAAAGAACTCTATAGATCCTTCTGTGAGCATCCTTATAGAATTCTTCCGGCTGTAAGTTTTCCTCATATGCGGTGTTTATCTTTTCCGGATAAACAATTAACGTACCTAATAACGACTGTTCAGCTTCAATGCTGCTTGGTAACTGCGGCATGAAAACGCCCCCTTACTGTGCTTCAATATTTACATTAACTGTGGCTACTACGCCCTTGAATAATTCAACCTTGATCTTATGCATGCCTAATTCGGTTAAGTTGGCATTGTCTAAGAACTTTCTCTTATCAACTGTAATGCCATATTCCTTACCTAAGGTTTCAGCTATCTTGGCAGTTGATACGGAACCGAACATCTTACCGTCATTACCGGCCTTGACCTTGAATGACAGGGTAAGCTTTTCCAGTTTTTCCTTCTGCTTTTCAGCTTCTCTCTTCTTTTCAGCCAACAAGGCTGCATCTTCAGCCTTCTGCTGATTCAATATTTCCATTGACTTCTTTGTTGCCTCAACGGCTAAGCCATTCTTAACGAGATAATTACGGCCATAACCGTCAGCGACTTCCTTGACGTCGCCCTTTTTACCAACATTCTTTACATCACTCAACAGAATTACCTTCATTAGAATCAACTCCCTCTAAATACTTCTTTATGGATTCCTTCAGTTCAGCTGTTAAGGCACTTACTGAACTGTTGGTTCTCTGTAAGCCGGCTGCGGTAAAGTGACCGCCACCGCCCATTCTCTCCAGAATGATCTGGACGTTAATGTTTCCGTTACTGCGGCCTGACAGTGCCCAGGTATCATCAGTGATCTGAGCAATGACAAACGCTGCATCAATGTTCTTGATCGTCAGAATGTAGTTAGCTACCTGTGAAACGATCGTACGGGTAATGATGCCTTCCTTTTCCGGTAAAGCCGCAATGATGATGTTATCATTGATGGCTTCACTGTACTTCAATACCTTGGTCTTGGTTTCAAACTGCTGCAGGGTATCCTTGAGCCATTCATTGGCCATGGTAATGTCTGCTCCTTCCTTACGCAGGTAAGCGCAGACTTCAAAGCTTCTGCTTGAGCAGCGGCTCTTAAAGCCGTCTGTATCAACTAACAGACCTGTATACATGAAGGTTGACTCGAATTCATCAAGTTCAACTCTTACCGGCTGATATTCAATTAATTCCGTAACAAGTTCAACAGCTGATGATGATGCAGGTTCATTATAGATCATCATTGCCTTGACATTGGTTTCGGACTTTCTTCTGTGGTGGTCAATTACGACAACCTTCTTACTTCTGGAAACAAGTTCACTTGCGGCGGTAAGATCCATGCTCTGATGGTCACAGATGATTACCAGTGAATCCTTTGTCATCATTTCCAGGGCATCAGCCTCACTGATGAGATTATGCATGCTGCTGAAATGTTCATAGTTATCTTCAACAACCTTCTTGGCCACATTTTCAACGGTTATGCCCTTAATGATGATGTAAGCTTCCTTGTCAAAGGCCTGTACGAAGCGGCTGACGCCGATACAGGAGCCGATCGCGTCAAAGTCAGCGTCCTTATGCGGTACGATGAATACCTTGTCACTGTCCTTTATAATGCCTCTTAAGGTCTGGGCAATTACTCTTACTCTGACCTTGCTGGTCTTTTCACTGGCTTCTGAAGACTGACCATAGAACTGAACTTCGTCCCCATAGCTCTTTACAGCTACCTGGTCGCCACCTCTGGACAGTACCAGTTCAAGCAGGTCATTGATCATGTTATCAAGTTCCATGAAATCTGAAGTGCCTCTGGCAAAGGCCATTGAAGCAGTTATAGCAACAGAAAGATTTCCGGCTTCCTTCTTGATGTCTTCCAGAATGGTGAAGTTATCATCCAGCATCTGGGCAAAGTGTTCCTCATTCATTACAACTAGGAATCTGTCGCTTCTTAGTCTTCTGACCATTGAGTCATACTGCTTGCACCAGTCTACGATCTTCTGACGGATATTGGTATTGATGGCAGCGATCTTCTGCTCATCTTCATACTGTACCGTTTCATCGTAGTTATCCAGATGTATCAAGCCCAATACTACCTTTTCCTTATTGTAAGTGTCACTGATCTTATTGATCTCAGTAACATCCTTTACATAAAGAACACGGGAAGTATCGCTTCTGGTAAATTCATATTCTCTGCCGTCTATTTCAAATATGGCATTGTCACTGTCACCGTTTAAGAGGATCTCACTGCCTGGAATGCTGCGGGTGATCTTTTCACCTATTAAGGTGATGTTTCTTTCCTCAAACAGCTCACTGGCCCAGGTAGCCTCATAATCATCGTTATAAATGATTACACCGATCTGGCCATGAGTCATGGCATTCTTGGCCTCAGTACCTAAGATACGGGAAATACTGATGACTCTTTCCTTCTTTTCCTTTTCATAAGCATAGATGATATAAACAACACCAACAGCGTCAATCAGGGTAAAAATGGCTGCGACCAATGAAAATGGCTGTTTGAACACAAACTGCAGCACAACTAAAACAACTACCTGAATGACAAATACAGCTATGGCACCGAATTTCAATCTGTCAGTATTATTTTCCATTGAGGTTTATCTCCCTTACAATTCTGTCTCTGGTATGTGAGAACATGTCAATGAGTCCTAAAGCATAGGTCAGATATGGCATGAAGATCATTACCATGATGATTGGCAATACAAATAATGCTCTCTTTTTAGGATCAGGATATCTGGCCGCCAGAAATACGACGACAAGAATGTATCCATAGAACATGCAAAAAGCGTATACGATCATTAATAATGGAATAATTATGTCATCATATTGTGTAATCCCTGTGACATTTGCGAACACCACGGATATCAGCACGCTGAAGCAGAACAGCTTGATGATCAGTGGTGCCTTGATCTGAGCCAGCGGTATCATTGGCGGCAAGTCCATCTTAAGCTTCTTAAGAACAAGGAATGCCAGTAAATGAACCAGGATACCTTCCATTACGCTGGTCAGAATTGATGATATGACAATTATGGTAAGGATGAATCTGCTCGTTGTCATGTAGCCTACGGCACTCTCTGCACCAGGTACACTGGAAATGAACATATTGATCGTTTCCTTAACATATGCAATATCACTACTTAAATCATAACCAAAAACGCCGGCTAACGCAAAGGTTGTGACAAACATTACGATTAACGATACGACAATAACGGACAAAATGAGCTGGAAAGCGTTCCAACCCTTTGTTACCCCGAAGCCGTAAACAATGCCGGCAATTACGGATGCTAATACATAGAATGTCGTGACCGGTGTGGCAATGATGAATGATAACAATACCATTGAAACACCCATTACCAGAGTCTGCTTAACGCCAAACTTCAGGCAATAGACAATGACCGGTAAAGGTACGATCCAAAACAGGAAGGTATCAAGGAAGCCTGCCATCTGTCTGTTCACGAACAACAACACACCTAATAAGGCACTTAGCAATGCCCCATAGGTAATACTGTTAACTCTGCTGTTTCTCATAAAACACCTATAGAAAAACCTCCGAAAAATAATCGGAGGTTAAATGTTAATTAGTCAATAACGTATGGAATTAAAGCCATCTGACGAGCACGTTTGATAGCGACTGCTAACATACGCTGATACTTTGCGCTGGTACCTGTAACTCTTCTTGGAATAATCTTACCGTTACCAGAGATGAACTTCTTTAACAGTTCTGTATCTTTATAGTCGATGTACTTGATGTTATTCTTTGTGAAGTAACATACTTTCTTACGACTTGGACGCTGCTTTTTATTATAAGCCATAATATACTCCTTTCTTTAGAAAGGCAGATCATCACTTGAAATATTCAGTGTCGGTGTGCTGTCTACCATGTCATCATAAGCACTGTCATCAGGGTAATAACCACTGTTATCCTGAGAAGGTCTGTTATCACTGCTGTTCTTACTGTCTAAGAATGTCAGACTGTCGCATACGACCTCCGTGACGTATACTTTCTTTCCAGGACTGTTAGGATCATCATAGTTACGTGTCTGAATACGTCCCTGAATACCTATCTGTGAACCCTTATGTGTGTACTGAGCCATTAAATCAGCAACCTGATTCCAGGCAACACAACTGATAAAATCTGCCGTTGGCTGGTTAGGATCCTGATTAGATCCTCTTCTGCGATCAACCGCCAATGTAAATGATAATACTGATCTTCCTGATGCTGTCTTGCGCACCATTGGATCTCTGGTCAAACGACCAACTAATACAACATTATTAATCATTTAAGTCACCTCTTATTTTTCTTCCAGGTTGACGATCAAATGACGAACTACATTCTGGTTGATTCTGCAGATACGATCAAGTTCAGCAACTGCTTCTTTTTCTGCACTGAATGTAACCACGACGTAATATCCCTTTGTCATATCTTCAATACGGTAAGCGAATTCTTTCATTCCCCATTCATCTACTTTTTCAATAGTACCGCCATCGTTTGTGATGATTGCGTGTAATGTTTCGATAGTAGACTGACGAGCTGCTTCTTCCAATGAAGATTTCAGGATGTACATGATCTCATATTTACGCATGTCTTTACCTCCTTCTGGTCTATTGGCCTTTTCAGGCAAGGAGTAAACGTCAATTGTACGTTTATCCGTGAGAGATATTGTAACAAAAAAATCGTCACTTGTAAAGTCTCTGGAACTCCTTCAATTAACAATAGTGACGATTTGTGAATATTCCTAAATTTTATCGAAATCCGTATGTTTTTCGACGATCTTATGAGCATAGTAGCATATGCATAACGCTATTAATGCCCCGGCACTTACATCACTTAAGAAGTGTGCTCCATAACATATTCTGCCATACATTACAAAGCCGGTCCATAACAGATAGGCAAAGATAAACAGTTTCCAGTTCCAGTTCTTCTTTAACATGTCAGGCAGATAGATCAGAAATACCGTTAATGAGGCAAATGCCGTGTGTCCGCTTGGAAAACTCTTAAAATAATCAGAAGAAGCAAACGGATGAGGCAGGTACCATGGTACAAACTGTGTTGCCGGATCAGTCAGTGAGTAGAATCTAGGTCTGCCAAACAAATACTTCAGCCCTTCCACCGTCAACATGACTGCCACAATGGTGATCATAAAGGTCATTGCCAGGACAAACATGTCCTTGGTAACGTTAGGCTTGATGATCTGAAACATCAGTAATACCAGTAATGATGCCACTAAGGCTAACGGCAGCCACATCTTCAGGGAAAGATGAGCCCACTCACCTATTTCACCGAATACCAGAATACTGCCGATGAAGTTAATGATGACTGTCGCTGCCACATATCTGAAACGGTGATTACGGCAATACCATACCACTACTCCTGAGCAATACATCAACATGATTGCCGAAGGTATCATGGCCATGTAGTTTACCACATTTCCAGCCCAGCTTTCAGGATCATATAACATCTGAGATATTCTCAGATCAAATAATGTCCCGCATACTAACCCCGTCAGAAACAATATGAACAGTATGATGAATACTTTTCGTGTCATTTATTACCTGCTGGCCATGAAGTTTTCGATGTCAGCTACTTCCTTCATGACGTCTTTGCTTAAGCAGATGCAGCCATTTTCGGTGATCATGATGTCATCTTCGATTCTGACACCGATTCCCTCTTCTTCAAGATACAGGCCAGGTTCATCAGTAATGACATTACCAGGCTGTAATGGTTCATCAGGTAATGAAACATCATGGGTTTCCAGACCTAAGTGATGAGAAACACCGTGCCAGTAATAATCTCTTACGGTCTTGCCATCTTTTAATAAGCCTAACTTTGGTAATTCTTCCTGATAGAATTCAATTACCTTGTTATTTAATTCTCTGGTTGTCATTCCAGGCTTGGCAATTTCCATGACATACTTGTTGGCCCTCAAGACAGTTTCATAGATTTCCCTCTGTCTGTCGCTGAACTTGCCGTTAACCGGGAAAGTACGGGAAATGTCAGCGTTATAGTACTTATGAGAAGCACCCAGGTCAACTAATACCAGATCACCAGGCTTGGTCTGCTGGTTGTTCTTGCCATAGTGCAATACTGTTGCGTTCTTACCGGAAGCACAGATCGTATGGAAGGCATGCTCACACTGTTCGCTCTTCAAGACAAAGTCGAAGTAAGCTTCCAGTTCGTTTTCCCAGATGTAGTCACGGGCAGCTGTCATCATGGCCTTGATGCCGGCATCAGTAACGCTGATTGCCTTGCACATGTTTTCAATTTCATATTCTTCCTTAACCATTCTTAATCTGGCTGTATTTTCAAAGATGTTCTTAACCAGTACATCAGGATACTGCTTTCTTACTTCATTGAATAAGTCAGCTAATGGCCAAGGCTGATCAAATTCCTGCTTTGACAGTTCTCCACATAAGGTAAACTGATGGATCTTGCCATAGTTATTCAGATACATGGCAATTGTACTCTTTAACTGTTCAACATATCTGACATCCTTGATGCCGCTGATCTCACTGGCTTCCTTAGCCATGATTTTGCCGCCTACCCACTTGGCCATTACCGGATCAAATGGTTCAATGAACAGAATAGTCTGATTTACCTTACCCATCTTTACAAGCATCAGAACCAGATTTTCATTGTCCAAGCCTGTTAAGTAGTAGAATGAACGGTTAACATCGAATGGATGAGTTTCATCACCAATGTTATAGCTTGCCTTACCGGCCATTAAAATGGAAATTGAATATTCCGGTAAGCTTTCAAATAATTTTTCTCTTCTCTCCTGAAACATTTTTATTTACCTCCCATTACATCATTGAATGTCGTTATCTTTATGTTGTCGCCCTTGCTTTCAACGCATTTTATCTTAAGATCACTGTATCTTTCAACTAATGAACAGTCATCAGTGCCCAAGTAATCTTCCTTAAAAGCCTTTTCATAACACTGAAGCAAGACTTTTCTTGGAAAGCCCTGCGGTGTCTGGGCTCTTTTTACCTTTTCACGGTCTATTGTTTCGGAAACATAGCCATTTTCAGCGATTTTAATGGTATCAGTCACACTTTTAACTAATAAAGCTCCCTGATTCTCATTGATCTCATTCTTGAGGTTTTCAAGATCTTCCCTTTCCAGGAAACACCTTGCCCCATCATGAACCAGCACATATTTCTCACTGGCATTTAATAAACCGTTATATACACTTTCCTGTCGACTGTTTCCACCCCTGCAGAAAACTGTCTTAGGACAGCCATCCTTAAGGTATTCATGAACCTCTTCACTTGTTACCAAGACGATCTGTTTACAGTCATCGTCACTAATAAAAGGCTTCAGTGTCTTTTCAATGACTTTTTCGCCATCTGAGAACTGATACAGTATTTTTGAAACCTGCTGGCCAAATCTGGTTGACTTGCCCGCTGCTACGATAATAACGGAATAGTTCATGTGATACCTCTTACCTAAACTATTTTAGCACAAGTTAGCCATGGATAAAGAAAAAAAGAGACCGAAGTCTCTTTTGTTAGTGTTTACTTGAAAACATCTTCCTTAGCCAGGCCGGCTTTATGCATAATCATTACCCCAATGAGCAATGCTCCCTGAGAAATGATATTGGTCAGCTGAGCTGTCCAGTGCATCGAACTTGAATCATCAAACTTACTGCCCAGATAGCCCATGCCAAGCATGAAGATGAATGAGATCACAAAGCAGATGATTGCCACCGGCTTTTTCATCTTGTGAGCCTTTGTACTCAGAATGAACTGGGTGCCACCTAATCCTAGAACCTGGAAAATGATGAATATCAGGTTACTGGTATAAGCAGCAGGTGCAGCTATAGCCAAAGCCTTATTTGATTTATTGCCTAATGTAACAAGTGACAAAAATACCAGCATGAAGCCAGGTGCCTGCATTGGAAACATTGAAGTATCCAATACGACGAAGTCACAGATGTTTAAGGCATATAAGATCTTCCAGCTTGCCTTGTAAATGCCGCCGATCAACACCATGATTGAACCTGCAGCTAATAAGGCGAAAGCTCCCTTGCTCATCTTATTGTATAAGTCTCTTTGTAAGATGACTGCACTGATGAAAAACAATACTACCGGAATGAAGTCAACGATAGCCATTGGAACTGAAATACCGTTCATGTTACTATCCTCCTAAAACTTCACTATTTGATCCACTTGATGTTAGCCAGGCTATACAGCGGTACCCCAGGGATGATGGCCGGTGTCTTTTTATAATACTTCTGGTATTCAGGATCATTGCCATAGTTCTTGTTCTGACGTAATTCAAGTCTCTTAGCGCCTGAGAACATGACATACAGGATCAGTAAGTAACCAATTAACCAAACGATGATCTGTCCGCCATGAACAGTACCGATGCCTGAAACAGTTACGCCTGTCCAGAATAAGATCTCACCGAAATAGTTAGGACATCTGACAATAGAATACAGACCATCATCAACGAATCTGTTAGGATTCTTAGCCTTGGCATCTGACTTCTGCTTGTCAGCCAGTGATTCAATGATGACACCTGCCAACATGATGATGCCGCCTACTACCGCAAAGAAACCGCCGTTGTCGCCGTTAATTGCTCTGTAGGTAATGGCTGATGTCTGGAATACATATTCAAATGCGACATAGATCCAGACAAATACGCTTACGAAGATCGGGATCTTCTTTTCGCCTACTGTTTCATTAACAGCCTTTTTCAGATTGTTCTGATAGTTCTTGTTCTTTAATTCTCTGTAAAGCAGATAACCGGCAAGTCTCAAGCCGTAAACCATTAACAGCACGCACATTACCAATGTAGGTACTGAAAGCTTACCGGCAAACATGATCATTAAGGTTAAGCCGATGCCGCAGACAGCTAAGCCATAACCTACTGACATGAACCATACGAAACGGTAGAATCCTACCAGTGTAAGTACGGCACTGACAGCCAGTAATATCCACATCTGTGTTGGAAATACCATAACTATTTACCTCCAAAGTAATTCTTAATGTATTCCTTGAAGCTTGCATCACCATATACTGTGTCGCCAACCAGGTCACTGGTCAAAGTCCACTTTGAGAATCTGATGATTGCTTCTTTTCCTGATTTGTTTAACTTGTTAATGAATGCCAGAACATCAAACAGCCATGTTGGAGCACTCTTGATTTCAACCTGCTTACCGGCTGCTTCAGCGCACATTGTGGCAATTTCCTTATATGTATAGGTTTCCTTGCCGCCGATGCTGTAAGTCTTGTTTTCATCCAGCATGTGCTTAACGATGAATTCAGCGAAGTCTGGTGTATCGATGACGTTACACTTGCAGCTGCCGTCACCTAATAAGTTAACCTTGCCTGCTTCGATCATTGGCTTGAATACTTTGGCAATGTCATAGAAGTAACCTGTAGGTCTGTAGATGACATATGTTAAGCCACTCTTCTTTAATTCAACTTCCATCTTGGCCTTTGCATCAAGCATTGGTACCTTTGGAGCTTCATCAGCTCTGATTACTGAGATATAGTTGAAGTACTTGACACCGGCTGCCTTGGCTTCGTTCATGAAGTTAACGTTACCCTGATAGTCAATGTCATAAGCTGTTAAGGTCTTACTGGCACCGGTTAAGCCCATTGTAGTAATGGCAACTTCACAGCCATCACAGATGCCCTTTAATGTTTCAGGCTTCATGGCATTGATCTGTCTGAATTCATACTTGCCAACTAAGCCTTCAATTTCTCTTTCCTTTAAGTCAGCTGCGACTACTTCGTGGCCCTGCTTAACTAATTCCTTTAAGATATCGGCACCTAAGTTACCGAAAGCTCCTGCTAATACTACTTTCATTTTACGATCCCCCTATTTTCCACTCTTCTCTTTGGCACGCTTGTCATTGATGATGTCCATGTGTTCGGCAGTGATGAGAGTAACGCCGTTTTCCTTAGCCCAGGCAACACAGCCCTTCAAGGCAGTTGGTAAGAAGATTCTAGGAACCTTTACAAGCTTAGCGCAGGCTTCATCAGTAAACTGAACATCCGGATCAATTCTCTTGGCAGCGTACTGTACTGAAGAGATGCTTGTTTCTCTGATTGGTAATAATTCACCGATTGGTCTGTTGAAGATTGAACTTCTTGTATACCAGAAATTCTTTGAATCTCTGTAACCGTAATCTACTGGTACAGGTGGGAAATCCTGGCTTCTGACACCGTTGACGATGGCGTTGTAGTACTTTTCCTTCATTAAGATCTTGTTGATCTTTAAGATGAAGTGCGCACCATATGGTGAAGTGATACCGTTAAAGTCATGATACTTTTCCATTTCATAATGGTCATGGCCTTCCTCCAGCGGTAAGGTTCCCTCACAGTTTTCAAGTGAATCGACCCATTCACATTCAAATACCTGGAAACACTCCTGAACTACTTTTGGATACTGGCCTTCAGGATCCTGTTCAGCACATAAGCCATCTTCCAAGGTATAGATACAGTTTTTCATCTTCTGAGCTGTTGTGTCACCCGGGAAGCCGAGGGCAACAGCCTGTTTGAACAGTTTTCTGTCATCATAGATGAAGTTCAGAGCGCATTTCTTACGCTTGATGATGTTCTGTGCTGTATTTGAAGAGTTACGGCACTCTAATAACATTGCATAATAATCCTTGCCGGCAATGTAATACGGCTGTACAAGTGAATATGCCCCACAGTTGGTCTGACCGTCATCAGCCAAGGTAGAGATGATTACTGTTGGCATTGGAAAGAATGCTGATGTCTGATAAAAGTTATCAACGATTCTCAAATCCTTAAAACTACTCATATTAGTCCCCCTAATAATTTATACACAGTTATTATACTCTCTTTTTAATAAGTTGCCTAATCAATACAACATCAGGCAATTGAATAAGATTAATAAGATATTGCAAAATAATAAGAAAATGTATATCATATAGTTAAGAAAGGACTGATGTTATGTACCAATGGATAAAAGGAAATGTTTATAAGCTTGTTGTCACGATGACTGATTCATCAATCACCCTGAACAACAGTGCGGCTAATTATTTCTCAGATGTCAGATGGTGTCTGATTGGAATTGACAATGATCAGTATAAACTGGCAATAAAGCCCGTCAGTAAGGCTGATGTAGATCTTAAACTGTATTCATTGGAAGATCTGCATAAGATCTCTCTTGGAAACGGTTATGCCCGCATCAGCAACAAGTCACTGATGAGCAGCATCGCCGAACTGGTCAACGAGCCTCTTTCCAACAGTAAGTTTACTGCCAGCTGGGATGAAAAGAACAACATGCTGGTCGTAAATCTGGCAGTGTAATCAGAGGAGGTGTTTGTATGATCATGTTTTGGGTAATAGTCGCAATAGCCGCCATTATTGTTGAAATCATAACCTTAGGCAATCTCATATGCATCTGGTTTGCCGTAGGTGCTCTGGTTTCAGCGATCTTAGCCTGGCTGCATGTAGTGGAGCTGATCCAGTACATTGCGTTCTTTGCAGTTTCAATATTGGTAATGCTGATTGTCAGACCTCTGGCCGCAGAATATCTCAGAGGTAACACTGTTCCGACAAATTCCGACCGCATGATCGGCAAGGTCGGCAAGGTTACCAAGGACATCACCGCTGAAAACTGGGGTGAAGTTACCGTTCAGGGAATGGTCTGGAGTGCAATAGGAATTGACAATCAGGCAATAAAAAAAGATACTAAAGTTAAGGTAATGGCAATCGAAGGCGTAAAGCTGATTGTCAGACCGATTGAAGATTAATTGGAGGTATATATAATGGAAGGATATATCATTTTCGCAGTCGTATTCGTATTAATTGCCGGTATTCTGGCATACACCATCAGAATCGTTCCACAGGCTGAGGCGTACGTTGTGGAAAGACTTGGTGCCTATCATGACACCTGGACAACCGGCGTTCACTTTGTAATGCCATTCATTGACAGAGTTGCTAACAAGGTAACCTTAAAGGAAATCGTTAAGGACTTCGATCCACAGCCGGTTATCACCAAGGATAACGTAACAATGCAGATCGATACCATCGTATATTTCCAGATTACTGACCCTAAGCTTTACACTTATGGTGTTGTAGGTCCTATTTCAGCCATCGAAAACCTGACTGCTACAACCTTGCGTAACATCATCGGTGACTTGGAACTTGATGAAACATTAACTTCAAGAGACATCATCAATACTCAGATGAGATCAATTCTTGATGAAGCTACTGACCCTTGGGGAATCAAGATCAGCAGAGTTGAAGTAAAGAACATCATCCCACCAAGAGACATTCAGGAAGCCATGGAAAAGCAGATGAGAGCTGAACGTGAAAGACGTGAAGCAATCTTAAAGGCTGAAGGTGAAAAGAAGAGTGCCATCCTGATCGCTGAAGGTGAAAAGGAATCAACAGTATTAAGAGCCGAAGCCAAGAAGGCTGCCATGATTGCTGAGGCTGAAGGTAAGGCCAGAGCAATTCAGGCCGTTTATGAAGCTGAGGCCAAGGGTATTGAATTGATCAACAATTCAGCTCCTTCAAAGGAATACCTGTCAATCAAGTCTCTTGAGACTTATGAAAAGATGGCAAACGGCCAGGCCACAAAGATCGTTGTTCCAAGTGAACTTCAGGGTGTTGCCACCTTACTTACAACTGCCAAGGATCTGGTAGAAAAGAAATAGTTTTAAAAGCCAACAATTCCGTTGGCTTTTTCTATGCTATAATTTGGTTATGAATTGTATCAAATAATACAGGAGGAACCATGAAAGAATTTCGTTGTGTTGTAGAAAGCCCTTTAGGCATTCATGCCCGCCCTGCTGCCTTACTGGCACAGTTGTGTGTAAATATCAGAAGCACTGTTCGTATCGTTTGTAACGGCAAGGAAGCCAACGGCAATAACGTATTGGAAATACTGTCATTAGCCGCCAAGAAAGGCGACGTGCTTGACATCTTCGTTGAAGGACCAAATGAAGAGGAAGACCTGGAAAAGATCAGAGTAATAATCAGTCATGATGTTGTAGCCGAAAATGCCCAGAAGATCCTTAAGATCGCCTTCTTTGGCACCAAGGACTATGACCGCATCTTCTTCTCAGAATTAGCCAAGGACAAGGGTCCTGGCGCCTACAATTGTGACATTACCTATCTTGAATCAAGACTTACCGAAGAAACAGCTTCATTAGCTAATGACTATGATGCCGTATGTATCTTTGTAAATGATGAAGCTCCTAGAAAAGTAATTGAAAAGCTGCACAAGTGCGGCGTAAGACTCATCTTATTACGCTGTGCCGGTTTCAATAACGTTGACCTACAGGCCTGTAAGGAATATGGTATCAAGGTCGCCAGAGTACCGGCCTACTCACCATATGCCGTTGCTGAACACGCAATGGCCATCATTCAGGAAGCTAACAGAAGACTTCACAAGGCTGACCGTAAGGTAAGAGAAAACAACTTTGCCCTTTCCGGCTTATTAGGTGTAGACCTGCATAATAAGATCTGCGGTGTCATGGGCACAGGTAAGATCGGTGAATGCTTCGCCAGAATTGCCAAGGGCTATGGTATGAGCGTAATCGGCTGGGACGCCTACCCTAACCAGAGACTGGTTGATGAAGGCTTATTAACGTATGTAACAAAGGATGAATTGCTGGAAAAGGCTGACCTCATTTCATTACATGCCCCACTCATCATGGGTGATGGCGGCACCTATCACTTAATTGACAAGGAAGCCATTGCCAAGATGAAGGACAGCGTAATGCTGGTAAATACGGCCAGAGGACCGTTAATTGATGCTGAAGCACTGATCGATGCCCTAAAGAAAGGCAAGTTCCATGCCGTAGCCCTGGACGTTTATGAAGGTGAAGATGAAAACGTATATACTGACAGATCAGATGAAGCCCTGGCACATTCAATCACTGCCAGACTGCAGATGTTCCCTCAGCTGGTATTAACTTCACACCAGGCCTTCTTTACCAGAGAAGCCATGCAGGCTATTGCCGTAACGACAATGGAAAATGCCCGTAACTACAATGAAGGCCATGATCTGGGAGCAGCTGAGTGCAAGGCATAACATTCGGAATCCTGTTTGTCTGCATTGCCATATTCATTTACATTAACTCACATCAGGATAAGATGGACGCGGCCATGAAGGCCGGCGCCCTGTATCCTCCAAAAGTAAAGAAAGGTGAATACTGGCGTTTACTAACAAGCGGGTTCATTCACATCACTCCCTACCATCTGGTCGTCAACATGTACAGCTTGTATAACTTCGGCTGGATGGAAGAGTATCTCGGAAGTTTCAGATATGCCCTGATATTAATAATTTCAATCATCGGCGGCAGTTTACTAACAACCTACGTAGGTAAGAAGAACGCCTTGACCGTCGGCATATCAGGCGGCATATATGGCCTAACAGCGGTATACATACTCATGTTACTAAGAAGTCCATATGTGCAGTTATATGACATCATTCACATGTTCATGCCGATGATCGTCGTTAACTTCCTGCCAAACATTTCGGTGACCGGACACTTGGGAGGCTTTGCGGCCGGACTACTGTTAGGTTTATTATTACGTATTTAAAAAGCACTGACTTAATCAGTGCTTTTCCTTTAGTCTAATTCAAACTGTCCGGTATACAGCTTGTAATACTGTCCCTTCTGCTCTAACAGGTCATCATGATCACCACGTTCAATGATTACGCCATGATCCAATACCATTATGGCATTACTGTTACGAACGGTAGAAAGTCTGTGGGCAATGACAAATACGGTCCTGCCGGCCATTAAGTTATCCATGCCCTCTTCAATCAAGGCCTCTGTTCTGGTATCAATTGATGAAGTGGCTTCATCAAGGATCAGTACAGGTGGGTCACTGACAGCGGCTCTGGCAATGGCCAGTAACTGACGCTGGCCGTGTGACAAATTGGAGCCATCCCCTGTCAACATAGTGTCATAGCCTTCCGGCAACATCTTGATGAACTCATGAGCATTAGCCAGTTTGGCAGCTTCAACTATCTGTTCATCAGTGGCATCAAGTCGGCCATATCTGATGTTTTCCTTTACGGTACCCGTAAACAGATGGGTATCCTGTAATACAATGCCAAGAGATCTTCTTAAGGAATCCTTTTCAATGTCCTTGACATTGATGCCATCGTATAAGATCTCACCTTCCTGAATGTCGTAGAAACGGTTGATCAGGTTTGTAATAGTAGTCTTACCTGCACCTGTTGCGCCAACAAGAGCAATCTTCTGACCAGGTTTGGCATAGAAGCTTACATCGCTTAATACCGTCTTCTTACCGTCATAACTGAAGGTTACATCATTGAACTTAACATCGCCACGTAATCTAATCAATTCAAACTTGCCGTCTTCAAGCGGTCTCTTCCAGGCCCATAAGCCTGTTCTCTCGCTTGTTTCAACGAAGTTACTGTTCTCATCATAAGTAGCACTTACCAGTGTTACCTTGCCTTCATTTACTTCAGGTTCCATGTCTATTACCTTGAAGATTCTTTCAGCACCGGCAACAGCTGACATTAATGAGTTGAACTGCTGCATGATCTGGGAAACAGGGTTGCTGAAGCTTCTGGTGTACTGCAAGTATGAAGCTAAGTTACCTAAGCCAATTGTACCCTGAGCAACTAACCAGGCTCCCATCATGGCTGCGACGGCGTAGTTGACATGAGACAGGTTATTGGTAATAGGTCCCATTACACCGGCATATATATTAGCCCTGGTACTTGCCTTACGGGCTGTTTCATTTATGTCATTGAAAGTTCTCTTAACCGTTGGTTCATGGGTAAATACCTTTACGACCTTCTGACCGCCCATCATTTCTTCCATGTAGCCATTAAGCTTGGCAATGGCAGCCTGCTGCCGGGTATAGTTGTCGATGCTCTTTGAAGAAATGAATCTGGTAATGAATACCATGACAACCATTAAGGCAATGACTGTTAAGGTCATGATCGGTGAAATATATACCATCATGACAAAGGTAAATATCGCAGTTGAAGCACTGTGCATGACCTGGGTCAGACCGCTGCTTACAGCCATTCTGATCATCTGAACATCACTGGTATACAAGGCCATTAATTCACCATGAGTATGGCCATCGAAATATGATAACGGTAATGTTTCCATTTTGAAGAACAGATCATTTCTGATTCTGTTTAAGGTATGGTTGGTAATTTTGGTCATGATGACATTACTGATGAAGTTAAACAGTGCCCCGGCAACATAGATCACTACCAGTAAGATTATCATGTTCAATAACGGTCTTAGCTGTTCCGCTTTCGGGTTTGTACCAATTAGCGGTGTAATGCCGTCATTGATGATTGGGGTCATCATGTAAGTACCGGCAACTGATGCAAGTGATCCGGCGACTTCCAAAAAGAATACGATGACAAGGATCCAGACCTTATCAGTCATGTAAGACATGATACGTTTTACATTAGGCCATACCTGGGCTGGTTTTTCCGGTTTTCTCATCTGTCTAGGCGGCATTTTCTTCAACCCCCTTCATCTGTGTGTAATATACTTCCTGGAATATCTCATTGTGTTTCAGGAGGTTTTCCGGGCTGTCATAATCAACGATTCGGCCATTGTCAATGATGGCGACCTTATCTGCTTCCAATACTGAAGCCACGCGTTGGGCAATGATGATCGTTGTGGTATCACTTAACTGTTCGTGCAAAGCCTTTCTGATCAGGGAATCAGTGGCGGTATCAACTGCACTTGTTGAGTCATCAAGAATGATGATCTTAGGTTTCTTTAACAGTGCTCTGGCAATACAGAGTCTCTGTTTCTGACCGCCTGAAAGGTTTACACCACCCTGCCCTAATTCAGTATCATACTGATCAGGGAATGACATGATGAAGTCATGAGCCTGAGCATATTTGCAGGCTTGCATTATTTCCTCATCACTGGCATTAGCGTCGCCCCACTTCAGGTTATCCTTAATGGTGCCGGAGAACAGAACATTCTGCTGTAATACCATGGCAACGTTGTCTCTTAATTCCTTTAACTTGTATTCTCTGACATCATGGCCTGATACCAGTACCTCACCGTTAGTTACATCGTATAATCTTGGAATCAGGTTTACCAAAGTGGTCTTGCCGCTTCCGGTAGAACCGAGTATGCCAATGGTTTCAGCCGGTTTAATAACCATGTTGATGTTCTTCAATACCTTTTCTTCGCTTTCAGCTGAATAGGCAAAGTCAACGTTTCTGAATTCGACGCTGCCTTCTTCTACCTTCCAGTTTTCCCTGCCGTCAACTAAGGTAATCTTATCGTTAAGTACTTCATTGATACGGTTAATTGAACCTCTTAACTGAACGATGTTAACGAAGATCATGCCAATCATGATCAAGCCCATTAAGATCTGCATGATGTAGCTTATAAAGCTGATCAGTTCACCGGTTGTCATTTCACCATAGATGATCATCTGGCCGCCATTCCATAAGATGGCTACTGTTACTCCATAGATTATCATCATCATGATTGGGGTCATGGCACTCATTAACAGTTCGATTCTGATGGAACTTTCCATCAAGTTATAGTTGGTTTCACTGAATCTCTTCTTTTCATAGTCGCCTCTGACATAGGCCTTGACTACTCTGATGTTTGTCAGATCTTCCTGAACAGTCTGATTGAGCTTATCAAAGTGCTCCATCATCTTCTTAAATAGCGGCATCGCAAAATATCCTACCAATACCATGCCAATTAAGATGATCGGCATTGCCACAAAGAAGATCTTAACCAAACGGCTATTGATCCTTAAGGCCATGATGATGGCCATTATCATCATGAATGGTGCTCTGAACACAACTCTGGTAAACATCATCATGCCGTTCTGGATGTAGTTAACATCCGTTGTCAGTCGGGTAATTAATGATGATGACTGAAACTTGTCAATGTTTTCAAATGAGAAGTCTTCAATCTTATCAAAGACCGTCTTTCTTAATTCCGTACCAAAGCCAATTCCTCCGGTACTTGAAAGATATGTAGCCAAAGTACCGGCCACAAGTGACAATAATGACATTCCAATCATGATCAGGCCAAAATGAGTTACGACACTTAAGTCATGGGAAGGAATGCCTACGTCAACTAATTGGGTCATTACTCGAGGAATGTATACTTCCAATATGACTTCCAACATGATGGCTATCGGGGCAAATATCAGATAGCCAATGTATTTTCTGGCGCTTCTTAAAATGTTACGCATTACTTGCCATCCTTTCCGCCATCAGACTCAATGATGAGTTCTCTTAAGCTCTTGTTACGGGAATAATCCGTTTCCAGATTTTCCATGATTCTTTCCAAGTATCCGTTGAACTGCTCAATTTCTTCTTCGGAGAAGTTCTTGAAAGTCAGTTCATCTACCCTCTTAAATACGTTGATGAAACTTGCTTCTACTTCTTCACCTTTTTCAGTTGCCTTAAGCATGAATTTTCTTTCATCCTCAGGGTTGGTAACTCTGGTAATGATGCCATTCTTCAGCATTCTCTTTACGCTTTTGGTTACCGTAGCCTTGGACAAGGCAAAACGGTCCGCAATGTCCTTCTGGGAACACTCCGGATGAGAGACTATGTATTCCAGTAAATGCAGCTGACCATAGTAGATGTTATCAACGTCTTTCATGCCCATTGATATGTGCCATCTCTTCAGCTGAGAGACTCTGCGGTATTTATAACTTATGTCCTTAAGTTCCATTAGATCACTCTCCTAACAGTAAAATCAGTTAACTGTAAACCGGTTAACTGATTTATATATTAATTTATTGAACTGTTTTCTGTCAAGCGATTAACAACTGCTTGCCAACACCAACTTCTTCAATCTTACATACCTTGCTTAATTCGATTTTGGCCTTCAGATCAGTACAATGACAAGGATACATGATTTCAATGTCTTCCTGTTTAAAGTATTCACATACTTCCCTGTTCAGTTCTTCATCATTCTGCATGTGGAAGCCACCGATTATGCCCTTGATATGATCCTTACCAGTCAGTTTCTTGCAATATTCCACGATGTTAATTATGCCGCTGTGGGAACAGGCGGTAATAATGAAAATGCCATCTTCCCCTTCATACAACAAGGCTGAATCATCGTAGAGATAGTCATTGCCCAGAGGCTTTACATTCTGTCTTCTTCTTTCAATCTGACCTAAGAAAGTAAGGTGTTCAGATATTCTGATTGGCTTGGTATCAGCGTGAACATGATAATTAGGCGGCAATTCTCTTAACTTTACCGGCATAGAAATATTAATTCCTTCATTTTCCTTATAGCCGTCAATGAGTGGATGGCAGTATAAGTCAACATCCTGATCAAGCTTTCTGATGTATCTTAAGCCACCGGTATGATCGTTATGGCCATGAGATAAGACAATGGTATTTATCTGATGCAGATCTATTCTCATTTTTACCGCATTGACCACAAAGGCATCTGAATAGCCGGTGTCAAAAAGGATCCTCTTATCCCCGTCTTCAATGTAGAAACATAAGCCGGGTTCGCCAATGTAATAGCGGTCAATCAGAGTATTATTATCAACCAGTACCGTCAGTTTCACGATGCATCACCACCCTTATGTCATTATTATATATGTTTAGCTATTTAAGTAACACCTTTTCGTTCAGAAACTGAGTCAGCGAGACTATCACATTTAAAATATTTAATGTATAATAACCTATGATTGAGAGGTATTTAAACATGGCTGAAAATTTAAGTGATCAGGAATTAGTCAGAAGACAGAAAATGCAGGACTTGATTGATAAGGGAATCAAGCCTTTTGGACATGCCTATAAACGTACACATCACTCAGCTGAGTTAAAGAATCTTTACGGTAACAACACCAAGGAAGAATTGGAAGAAATGCAGATTAATGCCAGCGTCGCCGGCAGAATCATGTCAAAGCGCCGCATGGGCAAGATCGGTTTCATGCATTTACAGGATAAGGAAGGACAGATTCAGATCGTTGTCAACAAGGCAACGGTTGGCGAAGATGTCTATGAAATATTCAAGGCCAGCGATATCGGTGACATCATCGGCATTGAAGGTCAGGTAGTAAAGACAGATTCAGGTGAACTGTCAGTAAGAGCAAACACATATACTCACCTTTCCAAGGCCTTAAGACCTTTACCGGAAAAGTTTCATGGCTTAACCGATAAGGAAGAACGTTTCAGAAGAAGATATGTTGACCTCATCATGAATGAGGATGCCAGAAGAATAGCCTTCACCAGACCAAAGATCATCAGAGCAATTCAGCGTTACTTTGATAACAAGGGCTTGGTTGAAGTTGAAACACCGGTACTGAACCCTATCTTAGGCGGTGCCAATGCCAGACCATTCGTTACTCACCATAACACACTGGACATTGATCTGTATTTAAGAATAGCTACTGAGCTTTCATTAAAGAGATTGATCGTTGGCGGCATGGAAGGTGTCTATGAAATCGGCAGATTATTCCGTAACGAAGGCATGGATACCATGCACAATCCGGAATTTACAACAATTGAATTCTATGTAGCCTACAGTGACATGGCCGGCATGATGGACATGGCAGAAGGCTTGTTCGAATATGTTGCTACTGAAGTATTAGGAACAACTGACATTACCTACCAGGGTAAGCAGATCTCCTTAAAGGGACCATTCAAGAGAGTCACAATGTGCGATGCCATTAAGGAAAAATGCGGTGAAGACTTCAAGAAAGTCACTTCTGATGAAGAAGCCATCGCAATCGCTGAAAAGCACGGCATTGAGTTAGCTGCTCATGAAAGAACATATGGACACGTAATCGAAAAGTTCTTCGACAAGTATGTTGAAGAAACACTGATTCAGCCTACATTTGTCTACAGCTACCCAATTGAAATCTCACCACTGGCATTCAAGAACGAAGAAGATCCAAGATTCACTGACAGATTTGAGTTATTCATTGACGGTCATGAATACGGCAACGCCTTCACTGAATTAAATGACCCTATCGACCAGAAGGAAAGATTCTTAAATCAGCTGGCTGAAAAGGACAAGGGAAATGAAGAAGCAACTGAAATGGATCAGGACTATGTCGAAGCATTGGAATACGGCATGCCTCCTACAGGCGGCATGGGCATTGGCATTGACAGATTCGTCATGTTACTGACTGATGCTGATACGATCAGAGAAGTTCTGTTATTCCCGACAATGAAACCAATCAAGTCAGGCGATAACAATGATGTTAAGAGAGTTGTCGTTCCGGCAACCAAGGAAGAAGTCGCAGTTGATTTCTCAGATGTTGAAATTGAACCGTTATTTGAAGATGCAGTTGACTTTGAAACCTTCAGTAAGTCTGACTTCAGAGTTGTAAAGGTCAAGGAATGTGAAGCCGTACCAAAGAGCAAGAAGTTATTACGTTTTGTATTAGATGACGGTACCGGAACAGACAGAATCATCTTATCAGGCATCCACGCTTACTATGAACCTGAAGAACTCGTTGGCAAGACCTGTGTCGCAATCACAAACTTACCGCCAAGAAAGATGATGGGCATTGATTCCTGCGGCATGTTATTAAGCGCAGTCCACAGTGTTAACGGTGAAGAAAGACTTAACCTGTTAATGCTGGACAACAGAATTCCTGCAGGCGCAAAACTTTACTAAAATGAAAGATCCCGGAAGGGATCTTTTTTTAGCCAATGCATTAGCCACGGGTGTTTCAGTTAATGCCTGTATAACACGCTTTTATATTTTTCCAAACTGACAGTCCTATTCAGCATATTAAAAGGCCCTGATTCTTAACCTTAGTCAAAAATCAGAGGCCTGTTTCATATAAACATATGCTTCAGCAATTAATACAGCATTCTGTAGTAAGGATAGAATCCTCTTTCTTTTTCCAGCCCTTCCTTAGTATAGGCATAATACCATGGATTACCTGGTTCTGTAGTATTGTCAACTGCTACAGCGTAGTATTCTCCCGGAACATCCACCATTCTTCCCAACTTCTGAGCCATACCATCTACAAACATAAAGATGTAGTTATATTTTATGTTATCTGTTTCATAGAGAGATCTGATTTCCCCATCATACTTATTGTCAACCATTTTACCGGTGGTATGAGCGATAGTCTCATTATCTGTTTTCTTGTAACTATATTCACTGAATTCACCATTTACCATATCATCAGAAAACTGCCCTCGCAGATAAACCTTGGCATATTTTTCCTGCTCCTTCATGTTAACGGCATAAACAAGCTGAACTGCTTCACCGGTTCTGTTGCCCTGGGAATCCAGTTCACCATAGTACATAGTAAAGAAGGAATTAACATATTCTATCTTTATGCTCTTTCCATTATCCAGATTCTTAACATATGGGAATATAAAGTGATAGTTAACAGCCATTTTGTAACTGTATAATCTGAATTCATCGATCAGATCATATACAGCATCTATCTCATCATTGTCCAGTAAGGTTAACAGGTCTTTACTGATAAGTTCATCAAGCTTACTGTTCATGAAACCGGTAGTCAGTTCTTTCATCTTACTGTCAATACTGTTACAGATGATATCACTTTCATAGTAAATCTCAATGAAAGCGTCATAAACTCTTCTCATGCCTTCAACATCATCACCATATGACTCCAATGCCCAGTTGCCCATATCAACAATAATATTTTCCCCTGACTCTTTCAGATCAGGATATTTTTCTATCATTCCGTCTATTACCTGTAATGCCGGATTAATACTGGTGGTGGTAATGGAAGACATGGCCCAGGTAGTATAAACTTCTTCAATTACCGGCTTTACTGTTTCCAGAGTCATACCGGAATTAATGGCATTGTCACAGGCCTCAACAGCTTCTTCAAACTTACCGTCATTTATCAGCTGTTCCGTCTTTTCCTGAAGTTTCTTGAACTTACTCTCTTCACTCTGACATCCTGATGTTAACAGTAATCCTATAACTGTTAAGAAAACAACAATTCCCTTAAAAACCGTTTTCATAGAAACACCTCATTATTTTATATCTTTATTATACTTTGATTTTTGGCATCCTTTATCTACTTCATTTGCCAATCTGCCCACTGATACATTGAATCTAAAGCCGTATCAGTGTCTTGCCCTTTTCAGCCAGTGAATATTCCATCATAGGAGGAATCGTAATGTAATGTTTTCTGGAAATCAGGCCATCCTTTTCCAGTTCCCTGTATCTGAATTACATCAGCTTAAAGCCGTTTTCATCAAACATCTGCTTGATGGCCTTATTGACAACGGTTCTGACTTCAAACTTATATGCTTCGTAACACTCCGTTCTGATTGACAGTCTTATGCACCTTCCGCTCATATCATCAATACCGCCATAGGTTGGCCCGCTGATGATGTAAGGAGAAAGTTCCTTGACCTTTGGCAGGTTTTCATTAAGCATCTTTTCAATGCCGTTAATATCCTGGTCAAATGGAACATTGATGATAACGTCACAATATGAGTTAACTCTGGTCTTATTGACAATGTTAGTCAGGTTACGGTTATTAATTGACTTAACGTCCTGAGCACTGTTAATGATACGGGTCGTTCTGATGCCGATTTCGATTACCCTGCCCTTATAGCCGTTTAACTCGATGATGTCACCAACCTGGAATTCTCTTTCAAAGATGATGAAGATACCGGCTAAGATATCAGTAACAAGGTCTCTGGCGCCAAGACCAACAACCAGTGTCAGTAATCCGGCTGAGGCCAGTAATGACTGAGTATCAAAGCCTAATAATGACATGCAGTAGTAAATGACTAAGATGGTTGCCACATAGTGGACAAAGCTCTTAATCAGTCTCAACATTGTTTCACTCTTCGGTGAAACCATCTTAATGGCTTCGTTCATGACAATGTTGAAGACATTCATTGCCAGTGAATAAATAAATAATGTGACTAATATTACCGTATAGGCAAATACGTTGAAGCCCTTTTCCCATCTGCCGGAAACGATGAATCCCAATATTGTATTATCTGTATATAATACATTTCTCAAGCTTACCGCTATTATTGCCACAACTGCGAAGAAACCCATTATCGTACGGACGATGATGCCGGTTTTTTCTTCGGCTGTCTTATCGTTCCATGAGACGGTTTGTTTCATCATTCTGGCAATGATGTTAAGAGTTGTCTTGGTATCACCATCAGCCATGGTAACTTCGACATATGGATTATCCGCTATTTCATCCAAGGCAATTACATCCTTGTCTCTCATGTAGAATGTGAAGGTAACCAGATTAGCCAGGCACATTAACTGGGTAATGAATGTAATCAGGCTTCTGCCGCTGAACAGTCGGTTAGACTCCTCAACGATGTACATGTAGTTATTCTCTATTTCAACTGAATATGAATAATAGCTTCTGCCATCGATATTGACATAGCCATAGAATCTGTTTCTTAACTGTGTTTCATCAAAGCCGATATCCGTTGCCAGATCATCAACATAATCACCGATGCTTGAATAGGTTACACGCTTGGTATCAATGTCTACACAGATGATGTTGTCGTTTGTACCGGCAATGCAGTTGTCAAGAATCTTATCAAAGGCTGCTTCCGCAACAACGGTCTTCAGTTTTTCCGGTGATACGGCTATCTGTAAGAAGCCAAGCAGTTCCTCGTCGTCATTCACCATTGTAACACCGATGAACTGGTGATATTCCTGACCAACTTCATCCATCTGAGGTTCCTGTATAACATATGGTATGCCATACTTCATGACGTTAAATGCGTATGACTGATCTTCAGGGTCATCAGAGATCACAAAGTTAACGATGCTTGAATCGGACAGTGTTTCCACACCATTTACATCAAATAGCATGATGTACTGGAAGTCAAAGATCTTTGATAGTCTTCTTAACTCTTCTCTGGTCTGTAATTCAGGATATTTAACCAGAATGTCAGCCACGATCTGGGCCTTGTTCAAATATGAATCATTATAATGCTCAGTAAGCTTTTCAACGGAATTCTTGCTTTCTTCCAGGTTTGCGGTTATTTCCAGAACTTCATTATCCTTGGCAATTGAATACATTGTTAAGGAGAATAAGGTCTGAATGTGATATGTTACCAGACCAATGACCAGTAAGCCAATTAATGAAAATACCGTCATTTTTCTTTTAATCATTGTTTCGGAATAATCATTGGAATTAGTTCGCTTAGCCTCCTGCCTGCTGAAATAGGTATATGTAACAACTACCGTAAATACCAGACAGATGACAACGTACAGTATTCCCGCAGCGATGTGGCTGTTTGTGGTCATTTCACCTGAAGAAATGCCGCAGGTAATGGTTATGTCTAATTCCTGATTTGAAATTGATGAAGTATAGTAAGCCTTACGGTTGATTCTTAACCATTTGGCACTCTTCTCAACCAGGTCACTTAATGAGATTCCCAATACGGAAATGTCCTGGCCGATGAATTGTTTTTCAGGATAGTAAACGATGTTTCCTGAACTTGTAGTTACGATGAAGAACAGGTCATCGAGATTCATTACTCTCTGCAATACCTTGTTCTGAGTATAGATGTTATCGAGAATGAAGTTCAGTTCATCACTTGTCTTCTTTACGGTAACGGTAATACCTGACTCGGAAGTAGCAGTATAGAATCTGTAGCCTCTTTCCCCTTCACTAGGCGCACTGCCTTTGAAGATGTAATCTACACCATATAAGTCATATGTTTCCTGATTAAGCTTGTAGTTTGGATCAACATCCAGCATGTGCGCAACGGCATCAGCCTTCGCCTGCATTGACTTATCATATAATTCGGTTATTTCCAAAGTCTCTTCATATGATTTTGAGAAGGTCTTTTCAACACTTTCCAGTCTGGAAATCAGATTCTGTTTCTGATTTTCCTCAGTAACTCTTGTTTCTACGACAAACAGAAAACAGCCGATAATCAAAAGAATAACGGCCTCTATGATCATTATATCCTTAAGTTTTAGTACTTTTTTAGCTTTCATAACGTAACCATCCAATCACAGAAATTATATCATTATTGGTTTTAGTTGTGAATTTATATGTTTACTCGCAACTTTTTTGCGTTATAATAG
>JAFRLB010000018.1 GCA_017431405.1 Erysipelotrichaceae bacterium
ATATGATGAATATGTAAAGGAATTTGTTTATGATGATTCACTTGATGTTGCTGTATTTATTACTGAAACCGGCATATATCTGGGCATGAATCTATTTGGCTGGCAGGTATTACAAATCCATTAAAATTGTGAAATCATTCATAAAAGAGTTGAAAATTCCTTTGATGTGTGTTTATATAATTAAAAGAAACTTAAAGACGGTACAGAGATGCCGACAAGTTTACAGATATTACTAAGGGAGTAATAGGGTCTTGTCGTGCACAGGACCCTTTATTTTTAGGAAGGAGAAGCACTATGAAGTTCAAAACTCAGATTATGAACAGTACTGATGTTGAAAGAGCTCTGGTCAGATTATCTCATCAGATAATTGAGAAGAATAATGGTGTTTCTGACTTATGCTTATTGGGCATTAAAACCAGAGGCGTACCAATGGCTCAGAGAATCGCTGCCAATATCAGGAGTATAGAAGGCACCGAGATCCCCGTTGGTGAAATTGACATCACAATGTACCGTGATGACTTATCTAAGATAAATATCGATCCCGTCATTAATCAGACGAATATTTCTTTTCCAATTGAGGATAAGACAGTTGTTCTGGTTGATGACGTTATTTTTACAGGCAGAACAGCCAGAGCCGCAATGGATGCCTTGAAGGACTATGGACGTCCGGCAAGAATCCAGTTATGTGTAATGATCGACAGAGGTCATTCCGAATTACCTATAAAGGCTACTTATGTAGGTAAGAACATTCCGACATCATTAAGTGAAGTTGTCTTAGTCAACTTTGATGAAACTGATGGTGTTACGGGTGTTGTTATAAATGAAATCTAGAACAGGGAGGAATTTTTTATGACAAACAAAACAGAAACCTACGGTTATTTACCACAGGAAAGACCTGAAGCAGGAAAGTTAATTCTTTATGCCTTGCAGCAGGTTATCGTAATGTTCCCAGCAACAATCGCAGTTGCATTGATCACTGGTTTCCAGGTATCAACAACAATCTTTGCATCAGGCTTGGCAACATTAAGCTTCATCTTCATTACAGGTAAGAAGATCCCACTTTACTACGGAAGCAGCTTTGCTTATCTTTCAGCAGTATCATCAATGGCAATGGCTGAAGGAACAGCTGAACAGATCTCTACTTGGCAGGCAACAGGTGTATTACCGGCTGAATTAATTTCAAAGGCTCAGTTCGGTATCATCATGAGCGGCTTCGTTTCAATCGCTGCCGGCTTATTAGTAAGAAAATTCGGTAAGGAAACAATTGAAAAGATCTTACCACCAACAATTACCGGTCCTATTTCTATGATCATCGGCTTAACCTTGGCTGGTAACGCAATCAGTGATGCAGTTAATCCTGCTGCTGACAATCCAACAGCTTGGCTGATCGTTTCATTAGTAACATTCATTTCAACAGTATTATATTCAAGATATCTCAAGGGATTCTTAGGTCAGTTACCATTATTATTAGGCGCCCTCACAGGTTGTTTATGTGCTGGTATCTTCGCAGCTACAGGCACAAACTTATTCAGAGTAATTCCTGATGTTGCCCTGGAAAGCTCATTATGGAGAGCAGGCCCAATCGCCATTCCTGCATTCACATTACCTAAGTTCTCAATGACAGCTTTATTAGGCATCATGCCAATAGCCATTGCAACAATTCCTGAATCAACAGCTCACATGTATCAGCTTGACGTATATGTAAATGACGTTGCCAAGAAGAAGGGCACAGAAGTTGGCTACAGTTTAATCGACCTATTAGACCGTAACCTGATCGGTGATGGCTTATGTGACATGATCTCTGGTTTAGTTGGCGGTCCAGCCGGCACAAACTATGGTGAAAACATTTCTACAATGGCTATTACCAAGGTATTCTCAGTACCAGTATTAGCATGTGCTGCTATAATCGCAATGGTCATCAGCTGCTTCACACCATTGATTTCAGCTATTTACTCAATCCCAACAGCAGTTATCGGTGGCTTGGAAGTTTACCTCTTCGGTGCCATCGCAGCTCAGGGTATCGCAATCATGATCGACAAGAACGTTGACATGTTCTCAAGCAAAAACATCGCCGTAATCGCTCTGATCATGGTAATCGGTGTAGGCGGACAGTATGCATTCCCAGGTGGAAACATCCCATTCTTCGGATTCAACATTCCTTGCGTTGCCGGCGCTTCAATCGGTGGTATCTTATTGAACGCTCTGTTAAGTATTGGTGAAAGTAAAAAATAACTTACTGATTCTTTAAATATAATCATATAGACATGACATGATTGTCATGTCTTTTTTTAGTCATCGGTGACACATTATCTGGTTAATAGTGTTATTATTTTTTCATGAAATTTATATTTTTTGACTTAGACGGTACATTATTACCGATGGTACAGGATGATTTTGTAAGATGTTATTATAAGCTTCTTACGACAAAGATGAGCAAATTCGGGGTTGAACCTAAGAAACTCATTGATGCTCTGAACTATGGTGCCTATCAGATGACTAACAACGATGGAACCATGACTAATGAAGAAAGGTTCTGGATCTGCTACGAAAAGATAATGGGCATTAAAAAGGACAAATACATTAATGAGTTAAACGAGTTCTATGAGAATGAATTCAATGAGGCAATAGTATCAACAAAGCCGGATCCTTTAGCCAGAAAGATAATTAATGTCCTGCATGATAAAGGCTATAAGGTCGTATTGGCGACCAGCCCATTATTTCCACAGTCTGCGATCTATAACAGAATCAGATGGGCAGGGTTAACTCCTGAAGATTTTGTTCTGATTACGACATATGAAAAGTATCACTATTGCAAGCCTAACCTAGGTTATTATCAGGAAATTCTTGATAATCTGAACATCAGGCAGGAAGGGTATCTGATGATAGGTAATGATATAGGTGAAGACCTGTCAGCCAAGCTGGCCGGTTTCAGAACATATCTGGTAACTGACTACATTGAGAACAGAGCCAACATGTCATATGAACCTGACATGAAAGGTTCATTAAGAGATTTATATGAATATCTGAAGCAACTGTAAGGTTGCTTTTTCATTGACATGCAATAATAAATTGTATACAATTTAATCACAAACAATATGGAGGTGCTCAAATGAACGTTTACGATTTTACAGTTAAAGCACAGGACGGAACAGATGTTAATTTAAGTGATTTCAAAGGTAAGGTATTACTGATCGTTAATACAGCTACTGGCTGCGGCTTTACACCTCAGTATACTGAATTACAGGAAATCTATGACGAATTTCACGAGAAGGGCTTGGAGATCCTTGATTTCCCATGCAACCAGTTTGGCGAACAGGCTCCAGGTACAGATGATGAAATTCATACATTCTGCGTAGGCAGATTTGCCATCTCATTCCCACAGTATTCAAAGGTTGATGTCAATGGTGAAAACGCAATTCCTTTATACAAGTGGTTAACAGAAAACACAACATTTGAAGGATTTGAAGGACCAATGGGTTTGATCATGAACGGTGTTGTAAAGAAAATGGATAAGAACTATAAGAACAATGGAAACATCAAATGGAACTTCACAAAGTTCTTAATCAACAAGGAAGGCGAGATCGTTGCCAGATATGAACCAACCCATTCATTAAAGAAAGTAAAGGAAGACATTGCAGCTCAGTTATAAAATATGAATGAATTAAGTTTTGACAGTTTGAAGTTAGAAAATCAGTTATGTTTTCCTTTATATGCCTGCAGTAAGGAAGTTGTAAAGAAATACCGTCCCTTATTGGATGAACTCGACATTACATATACTCAATACATCACTATGATGGTGCTTTGGGAAAAGAAGGAAATCAATGTCAAGGATCTCGGTAAGATTCTTTATCTAGATTCAGGTACTTTGACACCTTTGTTAAAGAAACTGGAGAAAAAGGGCTACATAAGCAGAAAACGTAATTCTGAGGATGAAAGATACATGGACATATGTTTAACCGAAGAAGGCGAAAAGCTTCGCCAGAGGGCTTTAAAAGTGCCTCAGGAAATAGTAAAATGCATAAAGTTGTCTCCGGAGGACAGCATCACCTTATATCAGCTCTTATATAAACTGTTAGGTAACATGGAGTAGAATTATGGATAGAAGTAGTAAGATCATTAAAGTAAGTATTACAGGCATTCTTGTTAACATTCTATTAGTAGGATTCAAGAGTGCCGTAGGATTCATCAGTGGTTCAATCGCCATCATCATGGATGCCTTAAACAACCTGTCTGATGCCTTAAGCTCAATCATTACCATCATCGGTACCAAGCTGGCAAACAAAAAACCTGATAAGGAACATCCATATGGCCATGGCAGAGTAGAACACATTACAGCCATCATCATTGCGATAATCGTCATCATTGCCGGTGTAACAGCGTTAAAGGAATCATTTGAAAAGGTAATACATCCTGTTGAGGTAAATTACACGGCAGTTACACTGATCATCCTTGTAGGTGGTATCTTAACCAAATACTTCCTTGGAACATATGTTGAAAAACAGGGCGAACTTTTATATTCAGAATCACTTGTTGCAAGTGGCAAGGACGCAAAGTTTGACTCAATTATTTCATTTTCAACTTTAGTAGCTGCCATCATTTATCTGATCTTCCACATCAGCATTGAAGGCATATTGGGTGTTATCATTTCAATCATGATCTTAAAGTCAGGTGTTGAAATGCTAAGAGATGACTTCAGCAGCATCATCGGTGAAAGAGTTGACAGTGAGTTAACAAATCACATCAAGGAAAAGATTCTGGAGTTCCCGGAAGTAAAGGGTGTTTATGATCTTATCTTACATAAGTACGGTCCTGAAAACATGATCGGTTCAGTTCACATTGAAGTTGATGATGACATGACTGCCAAACATATTCATACTCTTACCAGAAACATTTCCAGCGTCATCTTTAATGAATTCCACATCATTCTTACCGTTGGCATTTATGCTTCTAACAGTGATAATGAAATATCCAGAAACATTAAGAATGAGATTAATGAAATTATTGCTCAATACCCGGAAATATTGCAGATGCACGGGTTCTATGTTGATGATGAAAATGATACAGTATCATTTGATCTGATATTTGATTTCAAGAGTACAAGAACTGAAGAAATAAAAAACATAATTATTCAGCAGCTGAAGGAAAAATATCCTAAATACAGCTACATGGTTGTCTTGGACAGTGACTTCAGTGAAGACTAAGAATTAAGAATAAAGCCGCATATAGCGGCTTTTACTTTTGAAGTTTGATAAATAGTACTTCCGGATCGCTGAAGATCCTGAAATCATCTGTTGTTGTTCCAACACCATTGGAAACATAGAGCATGGTATTCTTTAAGTTGTATTTACCAGGTCCATAGGTTCCGGTGTTCGGATATAAGTTGTAATTGATGAAGAATGGCAGGTTGATCTGACTGTGATGTGAATGACCTGATAAGGTCAAATCACTTAACTGGTTAGGCAGGCTTTCCGCAAACAGGGCACCATGCACTACCGTAATGGTATAGGCATCATTGGTGATGTTGGCAAAGGCCTGATCAGTAACAAGTGTGCCTTCGGTATAATTGAATCCAATCAGATTTATTGTCTCCGATGTAGCATTGTGCAGGCTGATGTTATTGTCCTGGAGTAACTCATACTCAGCATCATAGAGCAGTTTTCTTACAAGTGCTGATCTCTGTTCGGTAACATAATCGAAGTCACCAAGTATCGCAAACTTGCCCTTAGGAGCTTCAATTGACTTTAAGGCAGTTCTTAGTGCCGTAATGTCATTTGAAACAGGGTTATAATCCTTATCGAATAAGTCGCCGCCAAATATTACTACGTCAGCTTCGCAGCTGTTTATCTTATCAATGAATCTTTCCAGACGATCCTTGGTAAAGTAAGTACCGTATTCCAGATCGCTGATGAACATGACGGTAAAGCCGTCAAACGATTCAGGCAGATGACTGTCACTAACCGTGATGTTTCTAACCTTATAGTCACTTGGATTTATGTATTTGGCATTGAGATACGATAAGATTCCCGTTAACAGTAACCCAACGATAATTGCTAATATCAAAACAGTCTTTTTCTTATTTTCCATAAAATGATTTTAACATAAATAATCTACGATGATTAATAAAAAAAGGGGATTGATCCCCTTATTTAGTATTTTGCCCGATTTGCCTGCATCAAGGCAATGGCATCCTTGTGATTAAGAATGACCGGGATGATGATAGGCGTACGGTGTGTTCTGGTATAGAAGTAAGGCTCAAGAGTCTTCTTGATCGTATTCTTTAATTCACCGAAGGTTGTCTTCTGTACCATGACTTTTCTTAAAGCTTCATAAACTACCATTTCAGCTTCCTTCATTAAAGTCTGGCCTTCCTTTACAAATACGAA
>JAFRLB010000003.1 GCA_017431405.1 Erysipelotrichaceae bacterium
ATGGCTGGCTGATCAGATAGAGAACATCTTCCATGAGACTCATCCTAAGAGCAACGATGATCTTATCAAAGCAGTGGCTGATTACATTGATTTCTACAATAAGCGACGCCCTCAACGCAAATTAAAAGGCATGACTCCTGAACAATTCAGATCGTCATACCTTTCATCCCGGTCTTTTTTATGAGTGTCCCATTTTTGTGGGGCAGTTCATGATGCCGGTTTTACTTAGCTTTTCTTATTCATTATGGCTACAGCACATGGAATCCTGCCTTCAGCCAAAATAATCTTTACATCATTGTAGCCATTATCCTTAAAGAACTGTTCATAGCTTTTCAAGGTAAACTGTCTCTTGAAGTCAGCTCCCGCCTTACCCACAGCCCTAGAAAATGAACTGTCTTTTTCTGAATTATCTCTGTTCATGTAAGTTGGAATGATCAGCTTACCACCATTCTTACATACTCTGTTAAGCTCGCTTAGGGCTTTTAACGGTTCATCCAGAAGGTGAATAACATTTCCGGCAACAACCTTGTCAAAGCTTTCATCAGGGTAATTAAGCTCAGTGATGTCAGCCTGCTCATATTTGATGTTTGTTAATGGGGCACAGTTACTTCGAGCTTTCCTTAGCATTTTCAGAGAATAATCGGTAGCTGTAAGATAATGGCACTTTTCCCCGATTACCTTACTTAACATTCCCGTGCCACAGGCGCATTCCAGAACGTCATCATTTTCATTTATCAAATCATGTATGATGAGTTTTAGCTTTTCATGTGTTTTACGGTTAATGATGTTTACGAATATGTCATAAACTCCGGCGACATTATCCCAAAACATTTCTATATGCTCCTGCTTCTTTCCCAGCCCTTACCGGCATCTGTTTCATGTCTTACAAAACGGAAGTCACACTTCTTACCGCCATGACACAGAGTTTCGGTTCTGATGAAATCAGTATATGGCAAGTTACCGTAATTGATCAGATCAGCCGTGCAGCACATTGTTCCCAGCTTTAAGAGGTTTCTTTTTCCTAAGATTTTGGCGTAGATGCACTCATTACATTCAAAGCGAAATTCATTTTTCCCGTTATCATTATACCAGGTATACTTCCAGCCGGTTCCGGAACCGTTCTTAAAACCGAACGGAACGATTTTTTTCATCAAAGGTAAAAAGAAACTTTTTCTGGCCAGCTTCTGCATGGAAGTTGGATCAAGGAATTTCCACATTTCCTCAGAAACTGTTTTGTAGGCTTCTTCTTCACTATAGCCGTGCTTCTGTAAGACTTCATACATGGCGATTGAAGTCAGAATCTGGGCCATGTGCTTATAATTGCCCTTGTCACAGTATTCCTTTTCTTCCTCAATCAGTTGTTTCATTCTATCGTAAATGTCATTCTGTATATCCTCACTAAGAGTTGGAAAGAAATTCTGATAGCGGCTGATTGCCACCATTTTTTTTGGTTCATACTTTTTCATACTATTATCCCCACACGAGTTAGCAACAACTAACCACTACCATAGTAACAAATTCCTCTAAATCTCTCAATTAGCAGATGCTTTTCATTTTGTAAAATCAGCATTAGATAATATAATTAATATGGATATTAAGAGGAAAGAATAATGCCATTAGGTTTGGGAACAACACAATTCTGGTATGACAGTACCAGGGAAACAAGAGAAGTATTTCACGAAGCTGCTTTTTCCTATGGCATAAATGTCATCGATACCGCTGAGATGTACGGTAACAGTAATAAGGAAGTTGGTAAGATTTTAAAACAGTGGGGCAGGGAAAACTTTTATGTTATAGATAAGATCCTGCCTGACAACATGACCGAGGAGAATTTCATGAAGTCCTTGAGAAGAAGCTTGAATGATCTGGGGACAGATTACATTGACCTGTACCTTTTACACTGGAGAGAGAAAGCTGATTTGAACCTGCTGGTTGAAAAGATGGAAGAGGCCAAAAGGGAAGGCTATATTAAGGAATGGGGTGTCTCCAACTTTGATGTTAAGGACATGGAAGATCTGTTAAAAGTTAAGAATGGCGATAAATGTTACGCCAATGAAATAATGTATAACCTGTTTTACAGAGGAGTTGAATATGATTTATTACCTTACCTTCATGAAAGAGGCATTAAGCCGATATCATATTCAACACTTGATACCAGAACCAGCAGAAACAGAACTGCGGAAAACAAGGTATTAAGAAAGATCTGTGAAGAGAATGGAATCTGTCTTGAAGCATTGATGTTGGCGTTTGCGATCAGAAAGTATGACTTACTGGCCATCTTTAAAACAACGACAGTAGAACACTTGAAAGAAAACCTGAAGTGTCTGGATTTTGACATTGAACCTTACATGGACATCATAAATGAATACTACCCGGCACCGACCAGGAAAGTGCCATTAGAAAAGAGGTAAACATGAAAGTTTTGTTTGTTGGTAACAGTCATACATTCTTTAATGACATGCCTGAACTGTTTGCACGGTTTGTGGAAAAGACAACCGGTGAAAAACCGGAAGTAGTAATGTTGGCATATGGCGGCAGAGATTATAAATGGCACAGGAAAGAGTACTTTGCGATAAGGTTCAACCTGATGTACGGTAACTACGATTACTGTGTTTTACAACAGGCTGCTCATCCATATCCGCCAAAGGAAGAAACTCTTGAATATGGTGGGATGTTAATTGAACTGTGCAAGAAGTATGGGGTAAAGCCGGTCATATACATGACCTGGGCGGAAAAGAGATTCCCGGAAAACCAGCAGAAGATGATCGATACCTGTAAACAGTTGGCTAAGGAGCATGACGCCTTACTGGCTCCCGTAGGCAGGGTATGGCAGAAGGTTCAACAGAGTCATCCTGAGATTGAGTTATATTTCAAAGATGGTGAACATGCCGGACCATACGGCGATTTCCTGATTGCCTCCGTATTCTGTAAGTTATTAACCGGTAAGCTGTCTGAAGAGGTAACAGGCTGTGGTTTTGATTTCCTGCAGGATGAAAAAATGAACATGGAATTAGCCACGGTAATTGAGGAAAAAGACAGAATTCCGGTTGAATTAGACAGGAACAAAACTGAAATAATAATCAGAACAGTAAATGAAGAAATGTAAAAAGCACCGCAAGGTGCTTTATTCATTTTCTTTTTGGATCTCATTCATGTGGGCATATTGGCCATTTAACTGTAACAGTTCATCATGAGTTCCTTTTTCCACAACTGTGCCATCTTCAATGACTAATATCTGTTCTGCGCTTCTGATTGTACTTAATCTATGGGCGATGGCAATGATGGTTCTCTTGCCGGTTAATGAAATTATGGCGTTACGGATCTGTTGTTCAGTTTCCACATCTACAGCCGCTGTAGCCTCATCTAAGACGATTATCGGTGAACGCCGTAATATTGCTCGGGCAATGGCAATTCTGTGTTTCTGGCCGCCAGATAGCTTTACTCCTCTTTCACCTGTTTCCGTATCATAGCCATCTGGCATGGCTTCTATTTCCTGATCAATGTTGGCTGCCTTAGCAGCTTCCTTTATTTCTTCAATAGTGGCAGTCGGTCTGGCATAGCTGATGTTTTCCGCTATTGTACCGTTAAACAGGAAAGTATCCTGCAATACGGTTGATATGTTCTGCCTTAAGCTTTCAATGGTGACATCCTGAATGTCCTTGCCATCAATGAGTATTCTACCAGATGACGGTTCATAGAATCTCGATAATAGTTCGGTAATGGTTGTCTTACCAACGCCAGTCGGCCCTACTAATGCCAACATCTCTCCTGGCTTACAGGTGAAGGAAACATCATCCAGTACCGGTATGCCTTCAAAATAGGAGAAACTGACATGTTCAAAGGTTATCTCACCTTTAACATCAGTTAGTGTAATGGCATTTGGTTTGTCTTCAATTTCATTAGGTGCATCAAGAATGGTTATTACTCTTTCTGCCCCAGCAAGTGACTGCTGCATGTTTTCAACCAGGTTGGCTAAGCCGGTAATAGGCTGGTAGAAAAGTGAAAGATACAGTAAGAAGGCAACGATGTCTTCGACCTGTAAGCCTTCTGAATAGGCTAAGTAACCGCCAAAGGCAACTACCAGTACCGTTCCGATTGAGGAAATGAATTCAACGGAAGGGTGGAATACAGCACTTACCTTTAAAGCCTGTAACATGGCTTTGACATGTTCAAAGTTCTTATGGTCTACTCTTTCAGTTTCATATTCTTCGCGGCCAAATGACTGAATCTCATGGATGCCGGAAAGATTATCCTGTAACTTGCCGTTTAGCTCACCCATTTTCTGCTGGGAGATTCTGAAGAACGGTCTGACCTTTTTGGCAAAGATTATGCCGGAAATCAGAATTAACGGTATTGGTGCACAGGTGATTAGTGCCAGTTTTGGGTTAATGGTTAATAGGATTATTAATACTCCGCTGAAAGTAACGATGTTGGTTATGGTCTCTGGGATCATGTGGGCATATAAGAGTTCAAAGTCTCTGGTGTCATTGACTACTCGGCTCATTAAGTCACCGGTCTGCTTGTCATGGAAATAGCCCAGGTGCATGTGAGCCAGCTTGTTATAGACCTTGGTTCTTAAGTCACCTACCAGATACCAGGCGGCCTTATGAGCCAGGTAATTGCTCATGAAGCGGAATACGATTCTTGATAGATACAGGCCAGTCAGTATCAAAGCCAGGTTTCTGATCTGAATTAAACCTTCAGAAGTTACCCCATCCTTAACTATGGCGGTCAACTGGGAAAGAACCCTTGGGGCCGCAAGATTGACTAAGGTTAAGGAAAGAGTAGCCAATATGGCTAATATGTATAAGGTCTTATATCTGATGGCTTCCTTACTGAGTTTAAGTAATGTCTTCATTATCTGCTCCTGACTTTTGTAATAATATAATACACTAACATGGATAATTCTGTATGCCTTATGCCCTTTGAGCAAGTTAAAAGTAAACATTAATGGCTTATGTTAAAATCTGTCTAGTTTAAGGAAGGTAAGTAAAATGAACATGGCTAAGGAAAGATTGAAGTACATTACGGCAGTAGTGTTTTATGGAACAATTGGCTTTTTCCTACGCTATGTTACCTTGCCAAGTGAAATAGTTGCGATGTGCAGAGGCATCATCGGCTCTACATTCATAATGTTATATCTTAAGAGCAGACACAGTTCCCTAGATCTTAAGGGAATCAGAAACAATCTGTTCTTTCTGGTTCTTTCCGGTATCTTTCTGGGGTTAAACTGGATCTTCTTATTTGCGGCCTACATGGAAACTACCGTAGCCATTGCCAGTCTCTGTAACTACCTGGCCCCGGTCATGGTAATACTGGTTGTCCCAGCCATTCTGCATGAAAAGCTGGATGTAAGAAAACTACCATGTGTATTCATTGCCCTGATTGGTATTGTCTTGGTATCTGGGGTAATAGGTGGTGAAGGTGGTAACCTTAAAGGCATCATCATGGGTTTATATAAATTTTGGCAGAAAACCCATTGATCTTCAGTCGATGGGATGAATGCCAACAAGCCATTACAGGAAACATAAAGAAAGCATGTTATATGAGATTTTACTAGAATATAAATCAAGTATGTGGTATAATTATCTCG
>JAFRLB010000019.1 GCA_017431405.1 Erysipelotrichaceae bacterium
ATTGAATCTTTTCAGTAACACTAAGGAAAGAGGACCTGAAAAGGTAATCGCCATGGCTACCCTAGTTGCTGGTATCTTATTCTTTATACTAGTAATTATCAAACTAATAGTAGGCTAGAAAAAAGAGACCGCAACGGTCTTTTTTTTAACAAAGGAGCATTATGGAAAAAGTCATTGCCGTAAACAGGAAAGCCAGACACGAATACTTTTTGGAAGAGTTCTATGAAGCAGGCATTGCTCTGACCGGAACTGAAATCAAAAGTGTCCGTAAAGGCCATGTTCAATTCAAAGATGCATACATTGACTTCGTTGGTAACGAAGCTTTTATCCGTGACATGCACATTTCTCAATATGACCATGGCAATATCTTCAACCATGATGAAACAAGACTAAGAAAGCTTTTATTACATCAGCATGAGATTCTCAAGCTTAAGAAAGCCTGCCAGATCAAGGGCTACACAGTTGTTCCAACCAGGATGTATTTTGTCAAAGGCCTGGCCAAGATGGAAATAGCCTTAGCCAAGGGCAAGGACTTATATGACAAGCGTCAGACTGAAAAGCAGCGTGACGCACAGCGTGAAATCGAAAAAGCCATAAGGAGGTACTAAAATGGTAGTTATCGAAATGAATGATGGAAAGAAAATGAAGTTTACCTTAGATGAAGAGAATGCCCCTATTACCACAGCCAACTTTACCAAGCTGGTAAATGAGCATTTCTATGACGGTCTGATCTTCCACCGCATCATCAGAAACTTCATGATTCAGGGTGGTGACCCTACCGGCACAGGCATGGGCGGTTCTGAAGAAAACATCAAGGGTGAATTCAGAAGCAACGGAGTCAATAACAATCACAAGCATACCAGAGGCACTATTTCAATGGCCAGAGCCATGGACCCAAACAGCGCCAGCTCTCAGTTCTTCATCTGCCACGTTGACACACCTCATCTGGATGGTGAATATGCCGCATTTGGTCAGATGACAGAGGGATTCGATGTTCTTGATGAATTAGCTTCAGTCAGAACAGACTGGCGTGACAAGCCATTAGAACCGGTCATAATCAAGACTGTTTACTTTGAAGACTAAAAAAAGCTCAATGAGCTTTTTTTATTTGAACATTGCTCCGGCAAATAAGCCGATGTACATCGTTACGCCATTTGCCAGTAAGGCATATATCCAGTTTTTAAGTTTCTTATCACTCAACTTACCATGATAGATCAAGCCTTCTATTACAAATACGACTATTTCCAACGGGACATACAGTATGATAGCTGTCAACAACCCGCCATATGTTTCAACAACTGTAAAGAATATGTTAACAATGAGCTGGGTAAAGATATTTGTCTTAACGATCAGTCCTATCTGTTTTTTATTTCTGTAGCCAAACAGTAAGCCAATCAATAACTCAACAACTATGGTAATGATGAGTCTTACCCCTATCATTAATACACTGCGCAGAACATTGTTATCTTCTTTTACTTCTATGTGCTCATAGCTGTAATTTCCCGAACCGTTTTCATTAATTACCGTTGTGCCATTACTGACATCACAGATGTAATACTGTTCAAACTTTTCCCGTTTCATCGGGTCAGATTTTATCAGAGTATCTGAAGAAGGAATGTAGATCACCAGGATGAATTCTTCCGGTGCATAATAACCCCAGTGCAAATGATTATCGCTACCATCAAGAGTATACAGATTACCCCAGTAATGATATTCACCTTCACCGCATTCTACAAAAATCTTTTCAGCACGCTGTGCTTCATCGGCTGGTTCACCAGGATATTCAGTAACTTGTGTCCAAGGGCCATACCCTTCTCCCTTGCCTAACAAAGTCGCATAAAAGACTTCGTTAATGCCTTTTATTTCAATGTCGACCGTAGGTTTAGGCCCCATGTCCGCATTAACTACATTAATAAAAAAGCTGAAAACAATGACAACAGTCAACAATAGTTTTTTCATTTTATCTGCCTCTTTGTTAACTATATTGTACAAGAAAGCCCTGGAACTATCCAGGGCTTTATGTGTCATAACTTATTAATTAGTGCTTTAAGTTATAGAATGCTTCCTTACCAGGATACTGAGCAACGTCGCCTAATTCGTCTTCGATTCTCATTAACTGGTTGTACTTAGCAATACGGTCTGTACGAGACATAGAACCTGTCTTGATCTGACCAGCATTTGTACCAACTACTAAGTCAGCGATTGTTGTATCTTCTGTTTCACCAGATCTGTGAGAAACAACTGCTGTCCAGCCAGCTCTCTTAGCCATTTCGATAGCATCTAATGTTTCTGTGATTGTACCAATCTGGTTAACCTTGATCAATACAGCGTTAGCAGCCTTTAATTCGATACCCTTCTTAATGTATGTGGTATTTGTAACGAACAGGTCATCACCAACTAACTGTGTCTTACCACCGATACGCTGATTCAGCTTTACCCAGCCTTCCCAGTCGTTTTCATCTAAGCCGTCTTCTAATGAGATAAGAGGATACTTTTCAGCCCACTTAGCATACATTTCGATCATTTCATCAGATGACTTCTTGCCTTCGCCTGATCTGTGCAGGTCATAAACGAACTTGCCATCTTCCTTTTCGCAGAATTCTGAAGCAGCTGCATCCATTGCGAAGCAGATGTCTTCACCTAACTTGTAACCAGCCTTTTCAACAGCTTCAACCATTAAAGCTAATGGGCCTTCGTTACCTAATGTTTCTAATGGACCATTTCCACCAGGAACGCATGAAGGAGCATAACCGCCTTCGTCACCAACTGCTGTGTTGTATCCGTATTTCTTTAATACAGTCTTTAAGTTGTGGAATACTTCAGCACCCATTCTTACAGCTTCCTTTAAGCTTGTAGCACCAACAGGCATGATCATGTATTCCTGGCAGTCAGCTGCACTGTCAGCGTGCTTACCACCGTTTAATACGTTCATCATTGGAACTGGTAATGTCTTAGCATTAGCACCACCGAAATACTTGTACAGTGGAATTCCATAGTAGTCAGCTGCAGCTCTAGCACAAGCCATAGATACACCTAAGATAGCGTTAGCACCTAACTTTGACTTGTCAGCTGTGCCGTCCATTTCGATCATAGTCTTATCGATTAATGTCTGATCAGTTACATCAAATCCGATTAATGCTGGAGCAATGATTTCGTTAACATTAGCAACAGCCTTTAATGTTCCTTTTCCTAAGTAACGGCTCTTATCGCCATCTCTTAATTCTAAAGCTTCTCTTTCACCTGTTGAAGCGCCTGATGGTACGATTGCTCTACCGA
>JAFRLB010000020.1 GCA_017431405.1 Erysipelotrichaceae bacterium
ATAGCTTCCTTGGTATCGATCAGGCCTTCATCAACCATGTCGCAGGCGATCTTTAAGGCAGCAGCACCGGTTCTCTTGCCGTTACGGGTCTGCAGCATGAATAATTTACCATGTTCAACAGTAAATTCCATATCCTGCATATCCTTGTAATGAGCTTCAAGGTTATTGCAGATGTTAACAAACTGTGCATATGCATCAGGTGAAGTTTCAGCTAACTTGTCAATTGTCATAGGTGTTCTGACACCTGCAACAACGTCTTCACCCTGAGCGTTCATTAAGAACTCACCGAACAGTTTCTTTTCGCCGGTAGCCGGGTTTCTTGTGAATGCAACACCTGTGCCGCAGTCATCGCCCATGTTACCGAATACCATCATCTGTACGTTAACAGCAGTACCCCATGAAGATGGGATGTCGTTCATACGACGATAGTAGATAGCTCTGTCGTTATTCCATGAACGGAATACAGCCTTGATGGCTTCCATTAACTGAACCTTGGCATCCTGAGGGAAGTCAGCGTTCATGTTTTCTTTATAGTAAGCCTTGAATCTGGCTGTCATTTCCTTCATGTCATCAGCATCAAGCTGAGTGTCAAGCTTAACACCTTTGGCTTCCTTCATTTCATCAATGATAACTTCAAATGTGCTCTTTGGTAAACCCATGACAACATCTGAGAACATCTGGATGAAACGACGGTATGAGTCATATGCGAATCTAGGGTTGTTTGTGCTCTTGGCAACAGTTTCAACAACCTTATCATTCATACCTAAGTTAAGAATTGTGTCCATCATACCAGGCATACTTGCACGTGCGCCTGAACGGACAGAAACCAGTAATGGGTTTTCTTCACTGCCCAATACCTTACCACTCTTTGCTTCTAACTTCTCCAGATAAGATAAGATTTCTTCCTGGATATCATCGGCAATCTTTTCACCATCATCATAGTAACGTGTACATGCTTCTGTGGTGATAGTAAAACCATAAGGAACAGGCATGCCAATGTTGGTCATTTCTGCCAGGTTAGCACCCTTGCCGCCTAATAGTTCACGCATATTTGCATTGCCTTCTTCAAACAAATAAACGTATTTCTGGCTCATTTATATCTCCTCCTATATCAGCACAATTTATAATACCAAAATATAATAAAAAATACTATTGTTTTCAGCGAAGAAAGCGTAAAAATCAATAGTAAATAAAGATAAGAGTATATCTAAGAGAAACTCTAAGCAGATAATAAAAAAGCACAAAAAAACCGGCAACTTGCTATTTTCGCAGGGGCAGGCCCAACTATCTTCGCCGTTAAAGTGCTTAACTTCTGTGTTCGGTATGGGAACAGGTGTCTCCACTTTGCTATCGTCACCGGATTTTTTAGTTTAGAGAGAAATCATTCTCTCAAAACCGAATAACAGTTGCCTTTCCATTGAGGGCATTCTAATTTGAATCTTAGATCAAGTCCTCGTCCTATTAGTATCAGTCCGCTGCACACATCACTGTGCTTCCACTCCTGACCTATTAACCTCGTAGTATTCAAGGGGACTTACTACTTACGTATGGGAGATCTCATCTTGAAGCCAGTTTCACGCTTAGATGCCTTCAGC
>JAFRLB010000021.1 GCA_017431405.1 Erysipelotrichaceae bacterium
ATACAGATCATATGGAACGATCATTCCCATTACAGTTACGACAATGATCATGAACAGTAATGGCTTAACCAGTTTTTTAAATACACCAAAGGACTGCTTAACATCAAAGTTTACAGCATCCTTTAAGACGTACAGCTGCATTCTGAACAGAATCACTTCAGCCAGTAAGCTTGAACATGTTGCCCCAAGATATGCCGGTAAGCCTAATCTGTCAAAACCATAGATCAACGGCAGATCAAACACAATATTAACAAGAATACTGATGATGACCATCTGACAGACAGTCTTGCCTCTCTGCATGCTCTGTAAGGCTGAGTTGAATACCATGGTAACACTGCTGAGCATGTTAAGGATGATTGCCAATCTTAATATTCTCGGTCCGAAATCATAATGGAACTGATTCAGACCATAAAACAGTACATGGACCGGTTCCGCCAGCATGATAATACCTACAGCTAACGGTGCAGTAACGACCATGACAATGTTAATTACCTGAACAAGTCTGTTCTTAACTTCCCTGAAGTCACCCTTTGCATAGCTGTCCGCAACGAATGGGGCAATGGAACTGGTCATGGCAGTTGATAAAGATATGACAATGATGCAGATCTTAGGTACCAGCTGGGTAGTATTGTTGGTAATGTTGAATATTGCCTCACTTGGATAGCCTAAGTTATTCAAGCCTGTCAGTAACAGTTTGGTATTTATAATGTTATAGATGCTCTGGGAAATGGATACGATTGAAATCGTAACGCAATAGAAGACGATCTTTCTCAAGATTCTGTTAGTCGGAACAACTTCTTCATTTTCATCACTGTATTGAATCAAGAGATTCTGATTCTTACGGATGTTCATTTCCAAGAACAGGTAGGCCGCAACAGCCGCGATTAAAGTGCCTATTAATGAAAGATAAATGGTTACCGGGATGCTCCAGCCAAATATTCTTAACGAGAAGAAGGCAACCGTTAATACAAAGACGATACGGACCAGCTGCTCAATGACCTGGGAATTGGATGATATCTGGAACAGCTTATGGCCCTGTAAATAGCCTCTTCTTAGTCCTAAGTAAGGTACTACCAGAATACATAAGGAAACAACTCTGACTGCCATCGCAACTTCCGCAATGCCTATGCCGTTTTCTTCCAGACCTTCCAGATAGAAATTACCAATGCTTCTGGCAAATATCTGTAATAACAGGAATGAAGCTACCGAAAGACCGATGATGGCATATTTACCGATCTGGTAGGCTTTTTCCTTACTCTTTGCTTTTCCTAAGGAACTGTATTCAGATATGATCATGCTTATTGCGGATGGAATGCCTACGGTTGAAATATCCAAAAACAAGGCGTAGATGTTATATGCGGTAGTGTACAGGAAAAATCCTTCATCACCAACCATCGCATAGAACGGTGTATTGAACACCAGTCCTAATATTCTGGTTATGATCAAGGCTATGTACATCAATAATGTACTTTCCGCAAAATTCGTCTGACGTGTCTTCATATCAAATCTGTTTATACACCGTGATTATTGAAATCAATATGAGCTCCTTCTGTTGTTAACTGCTTGAGACGATAGTAATATGACTCAACGACATCATCCTCATAGGCTAACGAATCATCTTCACCTAACTGCTTCAATAGATATCTGGTCAGATATGGATTCATTACCAGTAATGGTCCAACTAATGAGGTAACCATCATGTTATTTCTTCTGAATCCTTCATGAGTTTCATCATTAAGATTGCCATGACCTGTCACAACAACATTCATGGCTTCTTCACCATGTGATACTATCTTGGAGAAAGTGGCCTGATAGCCAACTATTTTTTCATTTTCAAATTCACCGACAAACATGGAATTGCGTCTGTGACCAAGGTCCTGTTCAACATGGAAATCAAACAGACCAAGGCCTTCAATTCTTTCTTCATTTGTCTGAATGTACTTACCAAATATGTCCATGGCACTGCCGGTTGCCAGTATGACCTTGCCCTTTTCAGCTAATTCCCTGATTCTGGCTAAATAAGGTCTTAGCTTTTCAATGGCAAGCTTCTGTCTTATTTCAGGCATGGCACCAATGTAGATGAAGTCTACATCATTATCGGCAAAATAAGGCTTATCAGTATTCTTGGTTCTGATTACCTTAATGTCATTTACTGACTTTTCCAGATAACGGCCGTTTATTGAATCGGCGTACATTGTACAGAATTCAGGGAACATTATTTCAAGAATCATATTTTCCCCTCCTTCACCAGGTTAACGATCTGCTCGTATACCTTTGTACCGTTAGTCTGCTTAAAATAATTACGCAGAACATATATCTTATCAATTCCTTCAGTTGTTACATACTTGACCGCATCAAGATTCTTTCTGGTAACGATCATCTTTTCTTCCGGTATCCCGGCCATTAAGGCTCTGATCTTATGGTCAAGACAGCGGTCACCGGCTATGATGATCTTCTTGATGTGCTCATCATTAAGGAACTCATAGTCAATGTCATAAATGTAGGTGCCTACTTCACAAAGCGGACCTTCTTCTTCAGAGAACTCTTCATCCATTACCATGACGATTTCCTTTTCCCCTTCTTCACGGGAAATGGCTTCATACATGACACTTGTTGCGGTTGAGTTCTGACTCTTTATCGTTTCACACAGTATTTCTATGCCGTTGACTGTTTCCTTCATCATTCTGTTCTTTGGTAGTTCAACCTGAGCCAATAGCTTGGCTATTTCTTCAGGAGAGAAACCTACTGTACGGAAATAAGCTACTATGGCAGCTGTGTTATAGACGTTATGGATCTCTTCACCAACCTTAGGGTAGATAAATCTTCCATCTTTTTCCTGGATGACTATTTCATTATCTCTTACTTCAGTAACCAGATAATCAGCATCCGGTGACTTATAGCCGCAGTTTTCACAGACAAAGCGGCCAATGTGACGGTAGTTACGGTAAATGTACTTTGGTTCATTACCGCAGACCGGACACATTGTAAATTCATTTATGCCATAGGTATTCTGTGGATAGTGCATGTCGCATACCCCATAGTATACCCTCTTCTTTTCCTTTGAAATGTCGCAGCTGATCGGATCATCAGCGTTTAAGATCAGGGTTACGTCCTTTATTGAATTAATGCCTGCTTCCATATGACTTTTAACATATTCAGGATAGGCGTTACGGAACATCGAGTCTCTGGCAATGTTGGTAATGATGACATAGTTTGGCTGCATTTCCGGATAGACAAACTTTGTATCGATTTCATCGCCTTCAACGATCGTAACTTCCTTGGTCGGTCTGTTAAAGATGTTTACGCTGTCCAATAATGCCCAGGCTTCACCTGAAAAATCATTGGCTCCCCAGTTATTGGAAGCCCACTTTCTACCGGCCTTGTCATACATTGACGCAATTATACTGGTTATGCCTGTCTTGCCGTTAGTACCGCATACAGCCACAACCTTTTCGCATTTATTAACATCCTTCATGAAAGTAGGATCTATTCTTCTGGCCAGATAACCCGGTCTGTCATCTTTTCTTTCGCCTCTTAAGCCAAAGTACCAGATGAAGAACCTGCCGGACCATAATGCAGGCCAGAATTTAATCTTATTCATAATCGACATAACATACCCTCATCCAGATAATTATACCACACCAGTAAGTAAATTTAAGCAATGCAATGAATATGGGCAATTTCACATAAAAAAGGAATCACTTTACCCGGTGATTCCCTGAATCTCTTAAGCCTATTTCCTCATGGTTAATTATTCGCTGAATGTTGATTCTGTGTTTATAGATAATGAGTATCATCAGAACAACAAGTATCATTAACGGAAACATCTGCAGCCCCTTATACAGATAGTAAGCAGGCGTAAGTACTGAGACAGACATGGTAGCCAATGAAATGTAATTAGACACTACCGTTATGATGACGGTTATGATTGCCATTGCCAAAGCCAGCTTCCAGCTGAATGCCAGTAACATTCCCATGTATGAAGCGAATCCCTTGCCTCCCTTGAAATGCATGTAGAACGGGAAAATATGACCGTTTACTGCACAGGCACCGGCTAAAAACGGTGCTTCAACCATATCCGGGAACATGTTGCGACATATCGTTACTGCCAGATAACCTTTTGCGATATCCAGTAAAGCTGTCAGGATCCCATATCCCCATCCTAAGGCAATGGTCACATTACTGGCGCCGGCGTTCCCGCTCCCCTTTTCGCGGATGTCAAAACCTTTAAGTTTGCCAATGATATAGGCGAAGTTAACGCAACCTAAGAAGTATCCTATTATTATGCATGTAATATATTTCATATATCTAATATAATACGTATTCCGTTTTTAGGCAAATCATCCATTATTCAGGATTCTTAATACCTGCTTATAGAAGCCGTCATCAGCCACATCTTCGCAAATGAACCGTGCCGCCTTTTTTACCTTTTCATCAGCGTTATCCATGGCGTATGAATAGTAAACCTCCTGCAACATTGGAATGTCATTTTCACTGTCACCAAAGCAGGCTACTTCATCTGCCTTATAG
>JAFRLB010000022.1 GCA_017431405.1 Erysipelotrichaceae bacterium
CACCCTCCTCTGCATATTCCAGAATGTCACCCGGCTGACACTTAAGTACTCTGCATATTTCATTTAATGTTGAGAATCTGATGGCTACTACCTTACCGGTTTTCAGTTTGGAAAGATTGACGTTTGTAATGCCAACCTTTTCCGCCAGTTCATTCAAACCGATCTTGCGGTCTGCCATTATTCTGTCGAGTCTTGTTATTATCATGTGCTTATACCGTATCGTCACTTTCTACCTGTAACTGGCAACCGTATTCATAAATCTTTAACATGCAGTATAGGGCAAAGCCGCTTAACACACCATTTATGGTTGAACCAAGGAATTCTCTGACCGTTACATAAATGACCATTTTTCTTAATTCCTTTAAGCAGGCTTCATTGAATGGCTTTTCCGTTTCAGCAATTATCTTAAATACCCTCTGGATCTGGCCAAAGGTCAGTAAGGTAAGCACTGCCATGATCACAATGGCAATTACCGAATAAACAAGTAAACCTTGCCTGTCAAAATAGATGAAGATGAACTTCTCAAGGTAGGTCATTCTTTCATAGGTTATCGTATTGTCTCTGCCAAAGGCTTCTAACAACGCCGTGATGAATCCCTTCGAATCAACCATCATTATTTTCGCTATTTCCCATACCAGAATCGCAATGGATGCAGCGAAAATTATCTTAAACCACTTATAAACCTTCTGAACCTTATTACTGGTAGCTCTGATGTTATTGATGGTAGTTTGTCTATTATCCATGAGAATTACCTCCTTACACCTTTAATATAACATTCTTTTAATTATTTTCAATAATTAATTATCGTTTATCGATAATTATTAAGCGAAAGAAAACATCAGACTTGACTCTGATGTTCCCTCCGACATGAATATAGTTAGCAGTTTATTAAGCTGCGCACCATCCTCCGTCAACTGCCAGTTCGGCGCCTGAAATGTATCCTGCTTCATCGCTGGCTAAGAATAATACTGCTCTGGCGATTTCAATTGGATCACCAGGTGCTGGTGAAGTTGCCAGATTAGCCTGTAACTTACCATAGTATTCCATGTTAGGCATGCCCATTGAAGTAGAAATTTCAGTTGCGAAACCACCGGCGATGATTGCGTTAGAACGGATTCCTTCTTCCTTGTACATGTAAGCTGTGTTTCTTGATAATGTTACAACAGCTGACTTGCTGGCACAGTATACTACGCCTGCGCATGTCTTATAAGCACCTTCAGATGCGATGTGTACGATTGAGCCCTTAGAGCCCTGAGCCTTGAATGTATTGACTGCCTTTCTTGTTGCATAGAATGGGCCAAATACGTTTACGTTAAATACTGACTGTAACTTTTCGTCATTGAAGTCACCAACACCAGCCATGTCATCCATGATACCGGCATTGTTTACCAGAATGTCGAGCTTGCCGAAGCATTCAACAGCCTTGTCAATCATTGCTTCGTTAACTTCCTTTGAAGAAATGTCGCCCTGGAATGGAACAACCTTGCCTTCAGCGTCCTTTAAGCTGTCAGCTAATTCCTGTAATCTTTCCAGTCTTCTTGCAACTGCGACTACGTTTGCGCCTTCTTCAGCGAACAGTTTAACGATTTCCTTACCCATGCCGCTGCTGGCACCGGTTACTACTGCTACTTTTCCTGTAAGTCTTCCCATTTTTTATCTCCTCTTAACATACCGCGGTATGTTTTCTATGCCTTAATTATACTTTGAGGTGTTTTTCATATCAAGAAAATATTATAATTAAGCTATGAAAAACGAACTTATACAAACAGCCATCGCTATGTGGCAGGAGCATGGCTACCATAATGTCAGTATTAACCAGATCTGTAAGAACTGCGGTGTCACCAAGGGGAGTTTTTATTATCACTTCATTAACAAGGAAAGTGTAATACTGGAATATTATTATCAGAGCATTAACGGCCTTACACTGGACATTGATGGATCACTCAGTTATACGGAACAGATTTATCAGCTCATTAAGGAATCAACAGAACCGATTTCCCGCCTGAATACTGACATCATCCTTGTTCTGTTAACCTCACCACAGATAAAGGAAGCTTCCAATTATACCCAATCTTCTTTCAATGATACCTATCTGGCTAGGCAGATGGTTGAATGTTGCCGCAAGGGACAGTTATCAGGTGAAATCAGAGATAACATCGACGCTGAGAAACTTATAGATACCCTGTTAATTACCATGACAGGAAATATCTACCGCTGGATAATGGATAATAAGAGCTTTGACTTATTACAGAAGGACAGAGAAGAACTGGAAATCATCATTAAAAAATAAAAGAAGTCAGCGACTTCTTTTTAAATGTTCAGTATGTTTAATATGGCTTTATGATAGATTTCCAATGCCTTTACACAGGAGTCAATGGAGATCTTTTCATTTACCTTGTGGAATCGTTTTTCCTCATATGGGAATACCGGCCCGAAACAGACGCAGTGTCCAAAGACCTTGGAATATGAAATTCCTCCAGAGATGATTGGCTTTTCATTGGACTCATTGACCTCGTTATAGGCATTTAATAATGCTAAAACATATGGATTATTCTCATCCTGAAGTGTTGGCGGGTCATCATAGATCAATTCAACCTCATATGAAGGTAAATGCTTCTGAAGATTTTCAGTCAGAGTCTTACTGGTAACCCCATATGGATATCTTGAATCAACCATGCCAAACAGTTCCCCGTTTTCAATATTTAAGATGCCAAGTGAAACAGTTAACTTCCCCATTGGTTCTATGTCGTAATCAAGTTCACTGCCCTTACCATGATAATCTTTAAATGCCTCATAGAGTTCACCGAACTGCTTTTCGCCATAAACATCATTCAACAGTTTCAATAAATCATTTATGGCATTATGGCCTAATTCTGGAGTAGAAGCATGAACAGCCTTGCCATGAATGAGGATCTTCAAACCTTCTTCAGTAATTTCTGCTTCACCGTTTATGTGATTATCCAGACAATAGAGTAATACATCATTGATATTATCTGCCTTAACAGTACACTCTGCGACATCAGGAACAACGTTGTATTGATAACCGCATTTCATATTTCTGACAATGCCTTCATATTTCTGTTTTAATGTCCAGGTCAGGGCTCCCTTTTCACCGATGGCTAATGGGAAACTGCCGTCAGGAGTAAAGGTAAATGAAGGTGCTTCAACAAGTGACAGATAATGCTTCATGTCATTCATCATTACCTCTTCATCGCAACCGTAAACCATTCTGATTTCCTTATTGAGCTTAATACCGGAATCTCTGATCAGCTTTACAGCCAGATAAATCAGCCAGCCAGGACCCTTCATGTCCTGGGAACCTCTGCCATAGATGAATTCATCGTCAATGTCACCGGAAAAAGGATCCTTATCCCAGCCATCCGCTACATCAACTACGTCAACATGACTGGCAATGTCGATTCTTTCCTTACCTTTTCCTATTGAAGCGCTTATGGCCTGTTCATCATAATTAACGACCTTAAAGCCATCCTCTTCCAATACCTTCTTCATGAACATTAATGCTTCATGTGGCTTTTCACCAAATGGCAATTCTGCCGTTACAGCTGAAGCATCAAATACTGAAGGTATCTGAATGAGTTTTCTCAAGCCTTCTACATTATTTAAAAAGTAACTGCGATAATCAAATTCACTCATTGTGTTCACCTATACAAAAATGATACTTTTATGCTTTTTCTTTGTCAATTAAAGTGAAAGCGGGTTTTTACAGGCAAATTGTTAGTGCAATTGCCCTCATGTTTTGATACTATATATAAGAAAAATTGCAGGAAGGAGAAGCAGCAGATGAGTGACCTGAAAGAATTACGTAACAGAATAGATGAAATAGACGATCAGCTAACTAAACTATTCCAGGAAAGAATGGCTACAGTTGAGCAGGTTGCGGAATACAAGAAACTCAACGGGATCAATACAAGTGATCCTGAGCGTGAAAGAAAGATCATTGAAAAGCATTTGCCTTTTGTCGAAGAGAAATGGCAGCCTTACTATCAGGACTTTCAGAAAGATCTTTTCACCTTATCCCGTAAATACCAGGATGAGAAAAACGGTAACGATGATGCATTCCTACGTTATGGCGTAGACTTCTCTACCTACAGTGACAATGGTTTTAACGCCGGCAAGTTAGCCAGAGAAGCCATGGCCAGAAACCCGAAAGGAACCGTAAATGCGACAGTCGGTTCAATGCGTAATGAAGAAAACGAAATTCTCGCCTTCAATACCGTATATGACACCTACGCTTCCATTCCTGATAGCCGCAAGGCATCATATGCCGGTGGCATTCAGGGAAATCCTGATTTCTGTGAAACAGTATTCAACTGGGTCAACCGCTTAGATAACATTCACGTTCCTCATCAGGTAGTAGCTACTCCTGGTGGAACAGGTGCCTTATCTGCCAGTATTGCCAATGTCACAAACCGTTATGAATCCATTCTGATTTCAGACATCGCCTGGGGCAGCTACAGAGTAATGGCCGGCCAGTTCGACTTAAAGGTTGAAACATACAAACTGGTTGAAGACGGCAAGGTTTCAATTAACGACATGAAGATAAAGTGTCAGAAACTCATGGACCAGCAAGGCAAGGTTGTCATGATTATAAATGACCCTTGTCATAACCCTACCGGATTATCAATGGGAACAGAATTATGGAAAGAACTGATTGCCTTCTTAAATGAATTATCAAAACAGGGTCCAATTACTCTCATAAACGACATAGCCTATTTCGACTATGCTCTGGATTATGATAACGCAACAGCCTACATGAGCGCATTCAACGACATTTCTGAAAATGTGGCAATAGTAATTGCCTTCAGCTGCTCAAAAACCTTAACCGCTTATGGCATGCGTGTCGGCAGTGCCATCATCCTCGCCAAGAAGCAGGAAACAGCTGACCACTTCTATAACAGTTTTCTAAGAACAGCCAGAGCATTCTGGAGTAACGTCAATAACGGCTTCATGGACTGTTTCGTAAAACTGGTTAAGGAACACAAGGATGAGTTCATGGCTGAAAAGAAAAAGGCCGTTAACCTCTTAAGAGAAAGAAGTGAAATATTCATTAAGGAAGCTGAAGAATGCGGCTTGCCATTATACCCATATTCTGAAGGTTTCTTCATTACTGTTCACATTGAAGACAAGGATCTTCTGAACAGATATTATGAAAATCTGAATAAGGCAGACATCTATACCGTTAAGTTCTCAAGCGGTATCAGAGTTGCCATCTGCAGTGTAAGTAAAGAAAAATGCGCCGGTCTTGCCAAGCGCATGAAGGAAATACTTGATAAGTCGATGTAAATCATCGGCTTTTTATTTTTGTAATAATTCATCTAAAGCCATGATGTAGCCTTCAAAGCCATGTCCCTTGATCTGGTCAACACAATAAGGAGCGCTGTAAGAAATCCTTCTGAATTCTTCCCGTGTAGAAATGTCAGAAATGTGCACTTCAATGACCGGGATCGGGGCAATTGCCTTGATGGCATCAGCGATGGCAATGCTGGTATGAGTATAGGCACCAGGATTTATGATGATGCCGTCAAACTTTTCAAAGTAAGCTTCCTGGATCCAGTCTACCAGGTCACCTTCGTGATTTGACTGGCGACAATCCACTTCAACGTTTCTCTTACCTGCTTCTTCTTTAATGTAGTTAATGAGACCGTCAAAGGATCTATCACCATAGATCTCCTTTTCCCTGATGCCAACCATGTTAAGGTTAGGTCCGTTTAATACCATTATTTTCATTAGCGTTTACCGAACTTCTTTCTTCTGGCTGTTGCCTGTACCATTAAGCGCTTCATTTCATCAACATTCTCATCAATGATCTGCTGCTTAAGATAGTTCATCTGATTGACCAGATCATCAACTTCCTTTACCAGATTATCCTTATTACAGATGAATAATTCCGGCCATAAGTCTTCATTGATGTTGGCGATTCTGGTCAGGTCACGGAAACTGTCACCGGTATAGTCAACCAGTTTCGGATTGTCACTGATGTTCATTAAGGATATCGCAATGACATGACATAACTGGGAAACAAAGCCAATGATGTTATCATGCTGATCAGGTGTCAGTTCAGAAATGTTCCTGAACTTTAATACCTTGGCAATGTCATAGGCTGTCTGAATTGCTCTTTCACTGTTCTTTTCGGTAGGAACGATAATGAAGTTGGCCTGCTCAAACTGATTACAGTCGGCATAGGCGATGCCCTTATATTCTCTTCCTGCCATTGGATGACAGGCAATGAATTCTATTTCCGGATTCAACACTTCGTTAATTTCATCAATTACCTTTCTCTTAATGCCGGTAACATCACTTAAAATTGAACCTGGCTTAAGATAATGCTGATTCTCCTTGATCCAGTTGACAAAAGTCATAGGGTAAAGAGCTGATATGACAATGTCACTGCCTTCAGCTAATGAAGGATCTGAACCACCCTCAGTGATCCAGTGCATTCTCTTGGCATATTCAATCGTATCAGGATTAATGTCGATGCCGGTAACCTTATAGCCGGCATTAAAGAAACCCTTGGCGTAACTGCCGCCAAGTAATCCCAAACCGATGATGGTAATCTTGCTTGCTCTGCTAATCATAAATATCTACCTCTACCCTCATATTCTTCAATACTTCAAAAAACTCCGGGAAACTCTTTTCAACAGCTTCAATGCCGTTAATCGTTACCCTGTCATTACAGGCTGAAGCTAATACGCTTAAGGCCATTACGATTCTGTGGTCATTATGACCTTCCAAGGTAACATTGCCTTTTAATATGTCTGACCCGGTTATCCAGACATCATTTTCTGTACATGTAACCTTACAGCCCAGCTTTTCAAGTTCTGACTTCATTGCCTCAATGCGGTCAGATTCCTTTATTCTTAATCTTCTGACATCTGTGAAATGTGACTCTCCTTCAATCTTAGAAGCAAGAGCGAATAATGCCGGTCCTAAGTCAGGACAGTTTTTTAAGCTTACTTCCAAAGGTCTTAGGCTATTGCCCTTAAAGAGATAACCGTCGCTTATTTCACTTACTTCGCATCCACAACTTCTGATAATATCAACTATCGCATGATCACCCTGCAGGGAATCATGATCCATACCATGAACCATTACTTCACTGTTATTAATGGCTGCCAGTAAGGCAAAGAAAGCTGCCTGGGAATCATCACCATTTACCGTCATATCAAGCGGTCTGTATTTCTGATTTCCCCTGACACTGATGTCACAACCATTCTTTTCAATTTCAATGCCGGCATTTCTTAAGACACTTACCGTCATGTCAACATATGATTCAGACTCAAACGGTTCCAACACCTTAATTGTTGAATCTTCATTCATTAACGGCAAGACAAACAGTAAACCGGTAATGAATTGCGAAGATATGTCCCCTCTTATTTCATAGTTTCCGCCATTAAGTTTCCCTTTAACCTTAAGAACGTCATCTTCAAGTTTAAATTCAGGAAACAGCTGTTCATAAACAGTCTGCGGTCTTTGCATGAGCTTGCCTTTACCGCTAAACTGACACAGTTTATCGCTCATGGTAAATAACGGAATCATGAAACGTAAGGTACTGCCCGACTCATTACAGTTAATGATACTGCTATCATAATGGTCAAAGTCCTTTATTCCTTGGACAGTAACTTCATTACCATTTACTTCTATTTCGGCCCCTAATATCCTCAAACAGTTAATGGTGGCCTCCGTATCCTTATTGATGTCAAGGTCATGAATGATGGACTTACCATCAGCCAGGGATGCCGCTATTAGGGCGCGGTGTGAAATTGACTTGCTTGCCGGTATCCTTACTTCTGACTTGTCAGAAAGAAGTTTCCCGATAACGGCCTTCATCAGATCTTCCTTCCTACAGCCTCAGCAACTTTCTTACAGTTTTTAACCAGAGCAGCGAACTTCTCCGGTTTCAGAGACTGGGCCCCATCACTTAGAGCCTGTTCAGGATGGTCATGTACTTCAATGATCAGGCCATCTGCGCCAGCCGCAACCGCAGCTAAGGCTACCGGTTCGATCAGTTCCCAGCTTCCCGTAGCATGAGATGGGTCAATGATGATAGGAAGATGGGTTTTCTTCTTTATGATTGGAATGACAGCCAGATCCATGGTAAATCTGGTGGCCTTTTCAAATGTTCTTATTCCTCTTTCGCACAGAATGACATTAGGATTGCCATGGGCCATGATGTATTCAGCGGACATGATCCATTCATCTATGGTTGCGCTCATTCCTCTCTTTAACAGGATCGGCTTATTTAAATGGCCAACTGCCTTCAAGAGGTCAAAGTTCTGCATGTTTCTGGCCCCGATCTGAACCAGATCAACATTTTCCATGAATTCATCAATGTGCTTTTCACTCATTATTTCCGTGACGATTGGCATGCCGGTTCTGTTTCTGGCTTCTACCATGTCCAAGATTCCTTCATAGCCTAAACCCTGGAAAGAGTAAGGTGAAGTTCTAGGCTTATAAGCCCCGCCTCTTAAGATGTTGGCCCCGGCCTTCTTGACTTCATCAGCGATGGTGCAGATGCCTTCAAGAGATTCAACTGAACAAGGCCCAGCCATGATGGCCAGTTTCTGCCCGGCTCCTATTGGGGTATTACCGACATATACGATCGTATCTTCCGGGTGGAATTCACGGTTTGCCAGTTTATAAGGAGCCTGAACACGGTGAACGTTTTCAACCCATTCATTGGCTTCGATGTCATGTTCATAGATCTTGGTCGTATCACCAACCAGACCCATGATCGTATAGTATTCACCAAAACTGAGATTGACTTTCAAACCCTGGTTTTCAAACAAATCAGTCAGACGATCGACTTCAGCCTGCGGTGTAGCTCTCTTTAATGTAATAATCATGCTCTATTCCCCCAATAATCTTCTAATCCTTTCGGCAGCGTAATAAAACTTGCCGTTATTTTTTACTCTGACATCACTGTATTTCAAATAGAGGTCTTTTCTTTCGTAATACAGCTTGTAGATTTCTTCCCTGTTCTGTGACAGCGGTCTGCTCTTGGTGGCAACCAAGTTACCAACATAGCGGTCCAGCCATACAATGTATCCATTATATGCCAGATTCATCATGTTTTCCTCTCTTTTTATGACACCGCCACCGGTTGCGATGACTAATCCCATCTTATTTCTAAGATTTTTACAGACCTGTGATTCCACGTCACGGAAGGCCTGTTCACCATATTGGGCAAAGTAATCCGCAATGCTCATGCCGATGCGGTTTACTATTTCCCTGTCCATGTCGATGTATTTTCTTTTCATTTCCCTGGCCAGTTTCTTGCCAACGGTACTCTTACCGCTGGAAGGCATGCCTATTAAGACAATGTTTCTTCTTTCCCTTAAAAGATGTTCAACACACTCATCTACTAAGGAGTCAGGATATTTATTTCCGGTAAACAGTTCATCAGCTGCCTTAGCCTGACTGACCAACATTTCCAAGCCACCAAGGGCCTTAATGCCATTTATCTTGGCTTCAAACATTAATCTGGTAGTTACCGGGTTAGCCACTATGTCTACGACATGACTTAACTTCGTAAATCTTCTGATGTTTACCGGTGTCTTTTCTACATCAGGAAACATTCCAACCGGTGTGGCGTTAATTATGATGCTGAAGTCCTCTTCACTTTGATAAAGCTCATCATAAGTAATGCACTCTTCTGTCTTATTACGACTTACCAGCTGGTATTTCCAGTTAAGCTGGTTACATACTTCAACTGCCGCCTTACTGGCTCCACCGGTTCCCAAAATGGCAACAGTGCCATTTTCAGGATCTACTTCATGCTTCAGTAACATGTCCTTTAAGCCAATGTAATCGGTATTGTAGCCTTTTAGTTTGCCATTTTCATTAACAATACAGTTAACTGCCTGCATCCTTTCAGCCACTTCATCAATTTCATCCAGGAATCTGATGACTGTCTTCTTATAAGGAATCGTAACGTTAATGCCGTCAAAATCCCTTCTCATAAAGAAATCATCCAGCTGACTTTCCTCTAATGGCCACAATTCATAATCTTCATTGATGAGGAACTTATGAATCTGTGGTGACCAGCTATGACCTAACGGGTTACCAATTAAGCCTAGTTTCATATTAACCACCTGTTACCGTAGCGCTGTACCAATAAGTCAGCCATGACGAATGCCGTCATACAGTCAACGACTGTTCTGGCCCGATGAATGATTGCCGGATCATGTCTGCCATTTATCTTTATTTCAACATTTTCCATTGTTTCAAAGTTAACGGTATGCTGAACTTTGCCAATTGATGGTGTTGGTTTTACAACGGTCTGGAAAACGATCGGCATACCATTGGAAATGCCACCATTAATACCGCCATTGTTATTGGTTCTGGTAAAGATCATTTCATCTTCTACATAGAAAGGATCGTTAGCCTCTGAGCCTTTCATTGTGGCAAAGTCAAAGCCCTTGCCAAACTGAATGCCCTTTATTGCGCCAATTGAGAACATGGCCTGGGCTATTTCTGATTCGATTGATGTAAATAATGGTTCACCTGTTCCTGCCGGTACACCATAGACAACTGTTTCCAAGATGCCGCCTACGGAATCCTGTTCTTCTCTGGCAGACTTGATTCTTTCAATCATCAAATTGCCCTTTTCTTCATCAAGAACCGCAAATTCCTTGTCATTTAAATCGAGCATTTCTTCAATTACTTTATTCCAGTCAAAATCAGCATCTTCAATGCCATTAAGATTCTTAATATGTGAACTTACCAGGATTCCCTTATTCTGCAAGGCTTTCTTTAAGATTGCCCCAGCTGTTACCATGACACTGGTTAATCTGCCTGAAAAGTGACCGCCGCCACTGGCGTCCTGGTAACCCTCGTATTTAGCCTGGGCTGCGTAATCGGCATGGCCAGGTCTGGCAATGCCCTGTAATTCGTTATAATCCGAAGGTCTGGCATTCTTATTAGGAATGATGAAAGCTACGGAAGTGCCTTCCGTAAAGCCATCCTTGATACCACTTAGGAATAATGGAACATCATCTTCGTTACGGGTAGTGGAAATGTCAACAGTTGACTTACGCTTTGTCATTTCCCACATGATGTAATCCATGTCAATTTCCAGTCCTGCCGGTAAGCCGTCAATTACCCCACCGACACACTCGCCATGTGATTCACCAAATATTGTCAGTGTCAGCGCATTTCCAAAAATGTTTCTCATCCTAACAGCCTCCTTATTTCACTTATGTCCCAGGTTTCAACGTGTCCGTTTCCTATTTCATCAACCTGGACAATATCTATCTTATTACCGGCAGCTTTCTTATCACTGGTGATGATCTCAGCCACCTTATCCTTATCACATTCCTCAATTACCGGTAAATGTAATCTTAACAGAATGTTCCTTAATCTCTCTCTTATTTCTTCATTCTTCAGAATTGTCATCATGCCCATGGCAACACATTCACCATGCAGATACTTGCCCTTGAAATAACTCTCATAGCCATGGCCATAACTGTGACCGAAGTTCAGTAGCTTTCTGACTGACTGTTCCATTTCATCTTCTTCAACGATCTGCTTCTTAACCATTAATGAACGGAATATTATTTCATCAATGTGCTGCAGATAGTCATCTTTTTCAAATATTTCAAACAGCTCTTTATCTCTTATCAAGCCTGCCTTGACTGCTTCAGCCAAGCCATTGCTGAGTTGTCTGGCAGACAGTGTCGATAAAGTATCCGGATCGATCAGGACCATTGAAGGCTGCCAGAAAGAACCGACAATGTTCTTCAAGCCGTTAAAGTCAATGGCTGTCTTACCGCCGATGCTGGAATCGATCTGTGACAACATCGTTGTTGGGATATTGACATATTTAATGCCTCTCATGTAGGTACTGGCCACAAAGCCACTTAAGTCGCCAACTACGCCCCCACCCAAGGCAATTATGACATCCTTGCGTGAGCATTTGTTTTCAACTAACCATGTCATTATCTTTGCATAACATTCCAGTGACTTGGACTGTTCACCGCATGGAAAAACAAACATCTTTGCTTCTGGGAATTGTTTCTGGATCAAACTTGTCCATTTAAAAGGCACACCTGAATCAGTTATGATGAACTTCTTTCCCTCATTTCCAATTAATTCAGAAGCCTTTTCAAGGATATGGTGTTCCAGGTAAATTGAATAGTCACGCTGTTTTGTACTGATCTTTATCTCCATACTAGTCACCTGTAAAAAAGCCATATGGCGAATCCATATGGCTTGTATAAACTAACCTATAGATAACGCCGGGCATCACAAAGCGGGCAATTATCTAATCTTTGCCCGACTATCTAAAGTAATAATAGTAGTAATACTTTACTGTTTTCATGTCTTTAGTATAGTCGTCACAACTTAAAATATCAAGAAATTATAACCAAATCTGCGGATATTTATGGAATGGCTTGTATTCCATTGGTTCAGCGAATTCGATCTTGTAAACAGGTACGAATTCATCTTCTTCAACCTTTAAGCCCATTAGCTTTACACGGTGATCATCGGTATATTCGAATTTGACATCTTCACCGGTTGAAAGCTTGGTTACTCTTACAGGTTTGGTAAAGACACCTGAATAATACATTTCACCATCCCTTGGTGAGATCCAGTTCCATAAGTAAACGGCCTTCAGATCCTTTTCATATGTGATGCCAGAAATGCCGTTACCGCCTCTGAACCAGGAACCTGATAACAGGTTAGGATGCAGTTCACCATATACGGCTTCGCCATTGGCCTTTAACCACTTGCCTACTTCCGTTAATGGCTTGATGGCGTCGGCTGGAATTGAGCCGTCAGGTTTAGGTCCGACATTTAATAACAGGTTTCCGTTATTGCAGGCACAGGTATTAAGCATTCTTAATATTCTCTGAGCACTGTAGGCATATGGTAAGGCCTGCTTTTCATCAAGGTAACCCCAGGCAATGTCATTGAAGGTCATGCAGGCTTCCCAATCACGGTCCATTACTCTGATCTTACCCTCTGGCGTACCGAAGTCTTCCTTTAATCTTGAACGGTCGTTAATGATGATGTCAGGCTGTAAGGCTCTTAAGCGCTGATTTCTGGCTAATGAATCCCAGGCTTCCCATGATTCCATTGGCTGAGGTACGTCATACCATAAGATGTCTATCTTGCCATAGTTGCTTAATAATTCAGTGTTCAGTGCTTCAATGTAGTCAAGGAATCTTCTTCTGGCTTCGTTGTCATAGGCACATGCCTCACCGTCAGGATGTCTCCAGTCCATTAATGAACTGTAGAAACCAATCTTCAGGCCTTCTTCACGGCAGGCCTCAACGAATTCCTTAACAATGTCTCTGTGACAGCCATAGTTCATTGAATTGAATGGATTTACCTTTGAATCCCATAAGGAGAAACCTTCATGATGTCTGGTTGTCATGACCATGTATTTCATGCCGGCTGCCCTGGCAAGCTTTGCCCATTCCTTGCAGCAGCCTTCCTTTGGCAGAAACTGATCAGCGTACTTTTCATATTCCTTGGCGTCAATGCCTTCCATGGACATAACCCATTCATGTCTGCCTATAGCTGAATATAAGCCAAAGTGGACAAACATGCCGAAGCGGGCATCACGCCACCACTTCATTCTTCTGTCACGGCTTTCAGCTATCTGCTTTTCATAATCTGCCTTTTTTAAAATCTTCATCTTTCTACCCCACTAATCAAATACGTGTTCCTTTAATCTCTTAAATGCTTCTTCTACTCTGGATAACGGTAATGCCAGATTCATTCTGATGTTATATTCACCATGGAATGGACGACCATCCTGCCAGTAAACACCATATTTCCAACCCTTCAGGATCAGATCATCCATGCTTATTTCATTCTTCTTACAGTATTCTTCACAGTCGATGAATAACATGTAGGTTCCTTCCGGCTTAATGACATTAACACCAGGCAGGTTTTCCTTAATGAAGTCACAGGCAAAGTTGATGTTACCTGACAATACTTCCCTTAATTCGGAAACCCACTGTTTTCCTTCTTCGCCATATGCGCCAATTAAGGCATACATCGAAAGAACATTCATGTTGTTATAGTGACTTAAGGATTCTTCCTTGAGAACTCTTTCCCTTAACCACTTGTTATATATGATGTGATAGCTGCCAATTAAACCAGCTAAGTTGAATGTCTTACTAGGAGCATATACGGCAATGGTATGTTCTCTTGCATATTCATTAACTGACTGAGTAGGAGTATGTTTATTGCCATTCAATAATAAGTCTGCCCAGATCTCGTCCGAAATTACATATACCTGATGCTTTTCAAATATTTCCATGGCCTTTAGGAGTTCATCCTTACTCCAGACTCTGCCGCTAGGATTATGAGGATTACAGATGATGGCAACATGGATCTTATTATCAACGATCTTCTTTTCCATGTCTTCATAGTCCATCTTCCATGTTCCATCCTGTTTTAACAACGGTGAATGAACGATCTTATAACCGGCATTTAACAATGTTCCGGTAAAGCCAACATAGGTTGGTGAATGAAGCAGAACACTGTCACCCTGAGACATTAAGACCTTACAGGCACTGGCAACGCCGCCTAATACACCGTTCTCATATCCGATATTCTCTTTCCTAACATCTACGCCATTATGTTCCTTCTGCCACTTGATGATTAAGTCAAAATACTCATCTCTTGGTGTGAAATAACCAAATGCCGGATGATTAGTTCTCTCAATGATTGCCTTCTGAATACTGTCAACGACCGGGAAGTTCATGTCAGCTACCCACATAGGTATGACATCGAAGCCCTCTTCTCTTTTAACCTTGCCGTAATTACCTTCATAATTGGTCGGCATGTCTACAGCGATGGCGTCCTTTCCCTCACGACGCAGGATTGTTGTAAAATCGTATTTCATATTGTTGTTGTCTCCTTAATAAAAATTATATTACTGATTAAGTTTCATTTACAGTTTTTTCACAAAAAAACCAACATCTTCATAACACCTCGGCACAACACAAATCCGATACCGACAGAAAATTAATTGAGTGTTATTGGGGTACGAAATCCTGCCAGGTTTGGTAAATGCATCATCATCCTTTACAGCCACTATTACTGGGATAAACAGGCGAATAGGATTTAGCCAAACTCAATTTGAAGATGTTGGTAATTAATGTAACTACTAGAGTTACAATAACCACAGTTTAAAAAACAAAAAGATGAATAATTTCCATTATTATTCAACAACATAAAATATTATCTTTCTGAAATGTACCTTAAGTATATAGGACAAAATCACATTTGAAAAGCATTTTCTAAAAAAAACAGCGAATTTCAATAAATCCGCTGTTTTGTTTCACATTTTATACAAGATGAAGTATATTTATCAACAAGATCCATGCCAGACCATAGTAGGAAACTACGGCAACCAGGTCATTTATGGTTGTAATGAACGGTCCTGAAGCAACGGCCGGGTCAATGTTGATCTTCTTGAAGAAAATCGGAACAACCGTACCTACTAATGATGATATTACCATCGCAATTACTAAGGCAATTCCAACACAGGCACTGACCGCAAATGAGAAGCTTGTAGGATATCCTTTGAACAGATGTACATACAGGCCAATGAATACAAAGCTGGCTGTACCAAGAATAAGGCCATTGACTAATCCTACCTTAACTTCCTTAAGAACAAGTCCTAACTTTTCCTTGGCGGAAATGTCTTCATCCATCAATACTCTGATGGTTACGGCTAATGACTGGGTACCTACGTTACCCGCCATGTCCAATACCAGTGACTGGAAACATACGATAACGGCGATCTGAGCAACTACTTCTTCAAATATGCCTACTACTGAGGAAACAACCATGCCTAATACCAGTAAGGCAGCTAACCATGGAAGTCTCTTTTTCATACTGTCGAGCAGTGATTCGTTCAGGTCTTCTTCATTGGTCAAACCGGCTAACTTAGCGTAGTCTTCACTTAATTCTTCATCTACCGTTTCAATGATGTCCTGAGCAGTGATTACGCCTAACAGCTCATTCTGGTCATTGATTACCGGTAATGAAAGTTCAGCGTATTCCTTAATGTCTTCAAGGACATTATCGATCTTTTCATGGTCATGCAATACCGGGTAACCGGTGATGATCAGTTTATCAAGATCATCCTTTTCTCTGGCTCTGATCAGATCTCTCAAATCAATTTCACCATAGAACAGATCTTCCTTGTCAATGACGTATAAGGTGTCAATGTTGTCATTGTCTTCAGACTGTCTGATGAGTTCCTTCATGGCTTCCTTTACGGTAAGGCCACGGTGAATGACGATGTAGTTAGTTGTCATCATGCTGCCGATTTCGTCTTCTTCATAGGACTGAATCAAACGAATATCTCTGGATTTCTTTCTGCCTAAGATATCCAGCAGTTTAGCTTCATAATCATCATCGATCTCTTCCAATAAGTCGACGGCATCGTCAACGTCCATTTCAGAAATGACCTTTGCGGCATCCTGAATATTGATTTCAGAGATATAATCATCAGGTTCGTCGAGATAAGAGAAAATGTCAGCGACTCTCTCTGCTCCCAATACCTGATACAGATTTAATCTTTCTTCTTTGGTAAGTCCTTCCAAAGCATAGGAAATATCATTGTCGTGGTAGTCTTCCAAGGCGGCTCTGAGCTTTCTTGGACCTTTGACGGTTTTAATGAGATCTATTATTTCCTGAATATTCTCATCCTGCATTACATCAATGTTTTTCATGTATAATCCTCCACATTTTAGTAAATAAAAAGTCATCTTCCGACGACCTTAACAGGATCCATAATAAAATGAACTAACACCTATAATAGTCGTCAGATATTAATCAATACATCCTTTCTACTAGGGTGTTCATCCATTCAAATCACCTCTCTTTAAGTATAGTTTATTTCATTATTTTATGTAAATATAAATTTATGTGATATAATCATCGGTATGAAAAATAATCGTTATAAGACCACTATCAATGCCTGCTTCATCGGTTTCATAGTCCAGGCAATAACCAATAACTATGCCCCATTACTGTTTGTAAACTTTGAACAGAGCTATGGCATTTCATTAAGCAAGATCACTCTCTTAATAACCATAAACTTCCTGGTTCAATTGGCCATTGATGCATTATCAATGTTGTTTGTTGACAGGATCGGTTACAGGACATCCATGTTGATCGGACACATGTTTTCCTTTGGCGGTTTAATATCCATGGCTTTTCTGCCTGATGTTTTTTCTGACAGTTTCATTGGACTGTTGATTGCGGTAATCATGTATGCCATTGGCAGCGGTCTATTAGAAGTTCTGATAAGTCCGATAATGGAAAGCTGTCCTAATGATAATAAGGAAAAAGCTATGAGCTTATTACATTCATTCTACTGTTGGGGACACGTCGGTGTTGTACTTATTTCAACCATATACTTCAGCCTGTTTGGAATTAAGAATTGGAAGTATCTGACATTATTCTGGGCCTTAGTACCTTTGACCAATGCCTTAATATTCACCAAAGCTCCAATACCACAGCTTGTAAAGGAAGAAGAGCAGCACATTTCCTTAACTGAATTATTAAGGAACAAACTTTTCTGGTTATTAATCATCATGATGGTATGCGCTGGGGCATCGGAACAGGCCGTAAGCCAGTGGGCCAGCACCTTTGCGGAAAAGGGATTGAACATTTCCAAATCCATGGGCGACTTGTTAGGCCCAATGTCATTTGCCATTTTAATGGGTACTTCAAGATCAATTTATGGCAATCATGGTGAGAAAATCGAGCAGCATAAGTTCATGATATTTTCTACCTTATTATGCATAGCTTCTTACCTGATCATTCCATTCTCCAAGAACCCGATCGTTAGTCTGTTAGGCTGTGGCATCTGCGGCTTCTCAGTAGGAATCATGTGGCCTGGTACACTAAGTAACGCATCGGTATTAAAAAACGGTGGAACTGCATTGTATGCCTTATTGGCCTTTGCCGGTGACATTGGCTGCTCAACAGGTCCTGCCTTAGCCGGGTATGTAAGTAATTTAACATCTGGTAATCTAAAAGCCGGAATCCTATCCGCAATAGTATTCCCTGTCATCTTACTAATTGCCTTATTAATCTACCGTCACAAATACTCAAACAGTAAAACTAAAGCCTAATGCTTCTTTTTTTGAAGAAAAGCAACCCATTTAAGTCAAAAGCATGAGTTTCCTCATGCTTTTTCTTTTTCATAAATCTTTAATTCTAATGGTATTACAGTATCTCATCAACTGCCAGTATCATGGTTACCAATAGCTTAATGCCCTTGATGTAGTTGTCTATGTTGATGAATTCATCAGGCTGGTGTGCACTGCCATGTCCTTCAGGCAGATAATCAGGCTTTTCACCCCAGTTTTCAGAATAAATACAGCCTGTTGCGAAAGCGTTTGGTAAGGCACCGGCATATGTACCGCCCTTGCCAATTAAGATCTCGCGTTCTGTATTACCTGAGAATTCCTGGTAAACTTTCTTGATGGTCTGAATGATTGGTCCGTTAACATCAAGATGATAACCATATGTCTTTTCTTCGATTGTTACATCATAATCCCATTCAGAGGCTTTCTTTCTGATGTTTTCTTCAAGTCTGTCGCCATTGTCTGTTACACAGTAACGGCAGTCATTTAAAAGTGCGATGTTTCCGTCATTGAACTTCAGAACTGTACCTGAAGATACGGTCTGTCCTGATACTTCATCAGTATTGTCAATGTCTAAGAATGAGCCATAGTAATCATTGTTTACATTGTCAATGAATTCAATGATCTTGCGGTCTTCTTCCTTTAAGCCATCCAGCTTCAATAAGGCATTAGTCATTACTCTGATTGCGTTATTGCCTCTTTCAGGACCTGCGGCGTGTGTTGTTACACCATGAGCAATGATTTCGATTCCTTCTGCAGTTTCATTTACATCAAAGTCTTCAGGCAGATTCTTATAGTCGATTGAAGTGTTCTTGTTAAGAACAACGGTAGCCTTATTTGGAACAATGTTAAATGCACTGCCTGAATAGGCGTTCACAAAATCATCTGATAACTTCTTCTGTGAAGTTAAGACAAATCTTAAGCGGCCGAATTCACCGGCTGCACCAGGGAATCCTGCATCAGGTACGAATGTGAATTCAGGAGCTTCGTAATGGGCTGTATAGTAAGCCATGTCCTTCATTCCTGTTTCTTCATTTGTTCCCAACAGAACTTCAATGTTGTTATTGATTGGAACATTCAGTTCTCTGAAGGCCTTCATGATATATAAACCGGCAATGGCACCGCTCTTATCATCGCCTGTGCCTCTGCCAAACAGATAACCGTCCTTGATAACAGGGTTATATGGTTCAGTTATTGTCCAGTCTTCACCAGCCGGAACAACATCCAGATGGGCTAAGATGCCGATTCTCTTTTCCTTACCGATGTCATACTTGATACTGCCGACATAGTATTCATGGTTTGTGGTCTTGAAGCCTTCTTCATCACCAACAGCCAACATGTAATCAAGAACATTCTTACATGACTGACCGAATGGCTTAATGTCAGAGTCTTCATTAGTTACGCTTTCAATGCGGCATACCTTGATAAGATCTTCAATGATATTGTCTTTGTTATCATCAATGTACTTATAAATACTGTCTAAATACTGCTTGCTCATATGATCCTCCCTTTTATGAAAAAACCTTAAATACTGATTATCAATACTAAGGTTTTTATTATTAGGATTATTCTAAAACTTTTAATTATTCTTTTCTATTGATTTGATTAGGCAATGTTAACTACTTACCGTCTGGGAAGCTGGTTGAGGCTCCTCTTTCAACTGTTGGCAAGCCATATTTTTCCTTACCGTCATTAATTGCCTTGATCAGGAAAGACATGTTATGAGCCAGATTACGCATTACCTGTAAACCTTCCAGATCCTTCTTTACATCTTCAGCAGTAAAGCCATGAACCTGATTCCAATATGTACTTGATACTACCGGCATGCCGGAAATTGTAAAGTACTTATTCAATACATCAAATGATGCCGTATTACCGCCTCTTCTGGCACTTACTACGGCTGCACCAACCTTCATGTGCTTGGAGAATCTGGTACTGTAGAACAGTCTGTCCATGAATGAAAGAATTGTTCCATTAGGAGAACCATAGTAAACAGGAGAGCCAACGATTAAGCCGTCTGCTTCTTCAAATTTAGCAGCTACCTCATTTACCAGATCATCAACGACACATTTGCCGTTCTTATGACAATAGCCGCAGGCCACGCAGCCCTTGATGTTCTTACTTCCAACCTGAATTACTTCAGTTTCTAGTCCCTCACTGTTAAGAACCTTGATGATTTCATCAAAGGCCGTAGCGACACATCCCTTTACATGAGGGCTGCCATTTAGCAGTAATACCTTATAACTCATTGTCTATCTTTCCTCTCGTATATGTTAATTAAAGAATTCCTTTACATGCTTTGCGACGATTTCCATGCTCTTTTCAGATGATTCAAAGTAACCTACTCTGTCAAGATAGCCATGGAATGTACCGGCAAACTTGTAATAATCTACTTCTACGCCAGCTTCATCCAGTCTGTCACAGAAGTCTTCACTCTGTAATGTCAGGAAGTCGAATTCAGCTGTGAAGCAGATCGTTCTAGGATAATTACTCAGATCCTTGGCAAATATAGGTGAAATAAGTTCATCATATGGATCTTCATCATGTTGCAGGTAAGCACTGTTCATTGAATCATCAGTATTCATCAGACTCTTTACTCTGGCTTCAACCATAGGTGTAAGGTCAGTACCAAACTTGCTTAAGTCAAACTTCTTGGCTGATTCATGAGTCATGTCAACAGCCGGGTAATACAGAATGTTCATCTTGATGTATCTGTTTTCCTTATCCATCAATGGTAAGGCTGCGCAGGCATTACCGCCAGCACTGTCACCCATGATGGCTACCTTATCAGGATCTGTCAGATATTCATCACTGTGCTTTACGACCCATTCAATGGCGTGATAACACTGATGTAAGGCTGTTGGATAACATGCTTCAGGACTCAATGTGTAATCGATATGGAAAACATTACCATGAATCAGTTCAGCCAGACGGCTGTTCATGTGGTTGTAACGTTCAATTGTTCCGGTCATGTAGCCGCCGCCATGAACATAGAAAATTGTGGTTGCCTTGCCTTCAACACTCTCTGGGCGGAACCATCTTACCTTGTAACCGCCAAAGTCATAATCCTTATATGTAACCTTTTCCGTTGTCAAGTCATGAGTAACATAGTCAAGGTTAATGTCTGTATATCTGGCTGCTCCTACATCAATTCCATTGATCGTTGGGCCAATGTAACCGAGCTTTTCTCTTTTACGGTTACAATAGTAATCATGTGTTACCTTTTCAAGTCTGTCTTCCAGTTTTACTGTCGGTTCAATAACTGTCTTATTATACATATGAGTGCATCCTTTCCAGAAAGGCGCTTTTAAAAGCGCCTTCAGTGTTAATAGAATATTTCGTTATAGTTCTTTTCCAGAGGCAGGAAATCATCAAATATCTTCTTGATCTCTCTGTCCCAGAAGAACCATTCATGTCCGCCTTCACCTTCATAATAGGTTACATCAAAGCCGGCTTTAACCAGTTTATCTCTGAATCTGCGGTTGTCTTCAATCAAGCCATCCTGAAGACCACAGCTTACATAAAACCTTGGTAAGGTAAAGTCAGGATCATTTTTCTTTCTTTCAACCAGATTTGCGATCAGCACATCCGGATTGCGGTCTGTATCCTTGAACTGTTCCAGTGATAACATGAAATCATCTTCAGAAGTCATGCCTGAGCCATATTTTTCAGCCCCTATCTTATCAAACATGCCGCAGGCAGATGATAAGCAGACGACATGACTGAATGTATCAGCGTACTTCATGCCGTTTCTCAAAGCTCCATAACCGCCCATGGAGAAGCCGCCAATGAAGGTGTCTTCCCTGTTTCTGGACAGATGGAAGAAACGTCTGGTTACTTCTACCAGTTCTTCACCAATGAACTTGCCATAGTCAGCACCCTGCTTGTCAACATAGAATGAGTTGTCGCCGCTAGGCATGACTAATACGAGATTTCTCTCAACAGCCCATCTCTGAACTCTGGTATTGTTATTCCAGTCTGTGAAGTTTCCATTATAACCATGTAACAGATACAGGGTCTTTAATGGATGCTCTACATAGTTATCACGGTTCTTATAGTACTTATCCATAGGCAGTACGACATTGATCGTCGTCTGTCTATGCAAAGCCTTTGATTCAAAGGTTAGCTGAACAAGAGCCATTTATTACTCTCCTTCAGTATGAATTTCTAAACCCTTCCAGTTCTGAACACCAGCTCTGGCTTCAACCATTGCGAAGTCTTCCAGAGATTCCATTTCATTGAATGATCTCTGTGGATCTCTTGTAGCAACGATGTAGAAACGGTTGTATACCATGGCAACGCTTCTTTCTGGTGAAATAGCAGCTACTACTTCTTCCAATGTGCTGTTGTATGGTAATCTCTTCATTCCAGCATAGCCTCTTAAGCCCATGTAGATTGATAAGTCCATCTTTGTTTCATTACATGCATATGCCATGCCATATAATGGAGTAACGATGTAACAAGCTGTATAGCCAGGATTGTTCTTATAGATCTGTTCATGGATCTTCCAGTCTTCATTTGGCTGGCCACCATAGGCAACGCCATCTCTGATCAGAACTAATTCTTCAGGTGTTGTTTCCTTGAAGTCACAGCCTGCAGGTGTAATGATGAATGAATTGTCATCAACCTTGGCACTGTAGCTGCCGCTGATTGTTGACATGATGCCCTTGTTATAAGCACGCCATGCATAGTGA
>JAFRLB010000023.1 GCA_017431405.1 Erysipelotrichaceae bacterium
AAATATTTAATAAAATTTTAATCTAATGGATAATTTAAGCCAAATTCTTCCGGCAGGAAGCGTGGACAGACATTTTCCTTGGTTGAAATGACTGAAGAAGCAAGTCTGGTACCTATTGTACAGGACTCTTCAAGAGTCTTACCATAGGTTAAGCCAATGGCTATGCCGGCAAAGAAACTGTCTCCGGCACCGGTTGTATCAATGACATCAACTTTCTGAGGAGGGCAGATACCGCAGTTACCGTTTTCTTCGGCATATACTGCACCTTTCTGACCCATGGTTACTACCATTCTCTTAATCTGAGCATTTTCAATTCTGGTGAGAATCAGTTCTTTCAGTTCTTCAGGGTTCATGTCTTCATAGTCTTCAGAGAATAATAATCCTGCTTCCTGATCATTACATACCAGACAGCTTACTTTCTTGATCAAGTCTCTTCTTTCCATCGCAATGGACATGTTTGATACAACGGCATAAATATCCTTATGATATTTATCGGCCAGTTCAAATATCTTTTTCAATATTGGGACTTCCATGTCGATCTCAACTACGATGCTGTCACAGTTGGAAATGATTTCATCTCCCTTATCTTCCAGAACTTCCAGTATCTTGGAAAGATCAGGCCTTTTCGAAATGGAGGCAATTACATCGCCATTATTGTCAAATATGGCCAGCCATGAGCCCAAGCCGTCTTCATCACGGATGATGTAGTCCGTATTGACTCTATGCTTTTTCAGTTTTTCTATTACATCAGTACTTGTGCCGCTGTGATCCAATACCGTAACAAAGGTTGGATTTAGTTCAATGTTGGCAATGTCCTCAACAACGTTACGGCTGACACCGCCATGGACCTGAATTACTCTGCCGACATTTCTTCCGGCAGGAATGTACTGGGCAAGAGGGTAACCCTTGATATCAACAAAGGTAGCTCCGAAAACAACGATTCCCATAGTGAACCTCCCTGAATTTGATTCTATTTTCTTATTATTTGTCCTTAAGAGCAATAACAAAATGAATAATTTTTTCCTGACATTTCAACTATAATAAAAATGTAAGCAGGTATCAGGAGTCTTAATATGAAAACAACAACAGTATTAATAATATGTTTAATAATCGTATTCGGTTCAGAAATAATAATGACTGTAGTAAGAAAGGCGAATCTCGATAAGCTGGCCGGCTATCTCATGGATGGTAATTTTACAGCTTTCGATAAGTTAATAAATAATAAGTTCATTAAATTCATATTGCCGGGTTTCAACATTGAATACCTTTGTTTAAACAGATACATTGCCGAAATGAATGATGAGAAGGTAAGGGAGCACGTTGATCAGTTTCTTACCAGAAAAATGAGTGATGTACAGAAAAAGGCTGTTTACCAGCAGGGCTTTAACTATTTCATATTCCGAAATGATGAAAAGTATGGCCGTAAGTGTTATGAAGAGTTAAAGAAACTTAGTAACATGGGTGAATAGCTGAGGAACATTGATGTCATCTTTGAAGTAATAATTGAAAAGAAGGAAGAAGTACTGGAAAAACTTATTAAAGATAATGATTCTCTGAGTGGTAAGGAAAGAGTTGACAATGAAGCCTTGATAGCTCAGATCTATTCCTATAAGGGTGATGAGAAGAATACTGAAGAGTATTTTAAGAAAGCCCTGGAAGACAAAAAGAAACTGGACGAGGAAAAATGAGAAAACTGGTCATAATATTCATTAGTTTAATGTTACTGGTGGGATGTTCAGGCAGTAACAGGAAATATATGGATGAAAACAGAACAGCCGGTGTCATGGATGAAGCCGGGTGCAAGGCTGTTGTGGAGCTTTTCTATGATATCGACAGAATGTATCACATTGGAAGTGGTGTTTATCTAAATGAATTAGATGGTGATGATCTTGTTGAAAGCGCGGATATTATCTACACGTTCTATACAGATTATCATGTAACGACGTTAATCATGCTTCATGATGGAGAATACAGTGTCGTTAACACTGATCCGGAGGCCATGAAAGCATTAGATAAGAATCTTCTTACGGATTTCATGATAATCAGAGTACATGACAGCATCTATCTGGTCAGTAGTTCTGAAGTATTGAAGCTTACCTCAGATGATGATGAACTTGAGAAAAAAGACAGTGATGTAATGAAGAAGATTCAGAATATGACAATAAAGCCAAGCAAACTGGGCTCTTGGGTTAATTCGCTTACAGGCAAGGGAATGAATACTGACGGTAAGGGAAATAATTACAGTAACCGCAGAATAGTAGTCAGTTTTACCGAAGGAGATGTTGAAAGGAAAATAGCTGACTTTGAATCGTTCTGTAACGGCAAACTTAAAAGCACTGTAAAAGGCAGTGGGTTATATGTCTTTCTGATTGACCAGCGTAACTATCTGGAAATGAAGGAACTTGTTGAAGAGGCTAAAAAACTGGATTATATAGATGATGCCTTCATGGACGAAGCAAAAAGATCAAACTCCTAAGAAGCAAAATAACAGGTTGAGTCAGTCGTAAGATTGACTTTTTCTTTGGCGTTATGTTATTACATATTTGAGGACGAAAATGAATAAATATCTAATACTATACAATCTTGAAAGCATTACTCAGAAGACGCTTCTGACATCTTATGCAAAGGAAGACTATTCCATCATCTATGAAGATGGCTCTTTAATTTGCCTTAAGAAAAGTGAAGATCAGGTTGATTCTGAAATAGAACAGGGCATGCTGAAGGTCATCTGTTCGCAAGTTAAAAGAACATTAAGAGATAAATCTGTTACTGCTGATGTATCAAAGCTGATGAATGATAACATTGAAAGACTTACAGCCAATAGTTTAAGTTCTCTTAAGTTTCATGACCGCTTCTTAGATGAAACAAAAGCTCTGGTCATGCGATTAGTACTGGACAAAGATGAAATATAATAATTACGTTTTTGATTTATACGGCACCTTGATAGACATTCGTACTGATGAACAGCAGTACTCTTTCTGGCGCAAGATATCGTATCAGTTAAAGAAAAAGGGAATAGATAAAACTCCAGCCTTTTTAAGGCTGGAATATCATGAAGAAATAAAAAAGCAGTTATTGAATAACAACTATGAATATGGTGAAGCGGATGTAATAAAGGCGTTTGCTGAAATGGCTGATGGAAAACTGAGTGACAGTGAGCTACATGAATTTGCCTGGCTGTTTCGTCAGAAATCAACTTCATTATTGAAACTGTATGACGGTGTAACTGAATTACTGGAAATGTTAAAAAGGGGAAATGGAAAGATTATTCTTCTTTCCAATGCCCAGAGCAGCTTTACTATGCCAGAACTAAGACTGTTGGGGATTGATAAATACTTCGATCATTTATTCATCAGTTCTGATTATGGAGTAAGAAAACCTGATAAAGATTTCTGGCAGATAATGATAGATGAAACAGGCATAAAGCCGAATGAAAGTGTAATGATCGGCAATGACTATGAAGCTGATCTTTCTACTGCTGAAAGGCTGGGATTTGATACGATATACATTCATCAGGCCATTTCTCCCAAGCTAAATGACATACTAAAGAGAAAAATAAATACCTGTACTGAAAAAATAATGGATGGAGACGTAAAAAAACTCATAGAGTACTTGAAATAATATAATAAATGAAATAGAATGAAAACGATTTCGTAAGGTAGAAACAATGAGGGTTGACACTATGAAAAAAGCAGGAATATTAATGCCTGTTGCTTCATTACCATCACCGCACTATGTAGGTGACTTTGGTAATGCAGCTTACAGGTTCGCTGATATGATCAAACAGGCCGGATTTTCCATCTGGCAGGTTTTACCGTTAAATCCATTAGGATATGGTAATTCACCATATCAGTGTTATTCATCAAAGGCGCTTGATGAATGCTACGTATCCCTGGAATTGCTGAAAAGGGATAACCTCATAGAGAAACTTCCTGAATCTACGCTGACTGACAAGATAGATTATGCATTGGCGAAATCATTCAAAAGACATTATCTGAAGGAAGCGTTTATCAATTTTGTCCCAGATGCAAAATACAGAAGATTCTGTAAACAGCGGTGGGTCAGAGATTATGCCGTTTTCATTACTTTTAAGGAAACCAATGATAACAGGTGCTGGGTCGAATGGCCTGAAGAATATAAGAATTATCCTTATACAAGAGACGAGAAACTTGTTGAAAGACACATTGGGGAAGTAAGCTTCCACATGTTTGTTCAGTATATTCTCTACAGCCAGTTTGACAGGTTAAAGGATTATCTTAAAAAACTCAAAATTGAAATCATGGGTGACATGCCGTTTTATGTCGGCATCGATTCAGATGATGTTTATTATAACCGGGATTATTTCCTGTTATACGATGACGGCAGACCGCAGTGGATCGCCGGTGTACCGCCTGATTATTTCTCTGAAACCGGTCAGAGATGGGGTAACCCGTTATATAACTGGGATCTGTTAAGAGAAAGAAATTATGACTTCTGGTTTGAACGTATCCATTACAGTGAAAACCTGTATGACATGCTGCGCATCGACCATTTCAGGGCATTTGATACTTATTGGAAAATAGCAGCTGAAGAAGAAACCGCAATTAACGGTGAATGGATAATCAACACTGGTGATGAGTTCTTTGAACAGTTCTTCAATAAATATCCAAGAAGCAGGATCGTAGCTGAAGACCTTGGTGACTTGCGTGAAGAGGTCCTTGAACTGCGTGACAAGTACAGCCTCATGGGAATGAGAGTACTGGAATTCAATTTCTTTGAGGCATCAAAGCAGCATGAGATCTGCTACATAGGCACTCATGACAATGAAGCCATGAAGACCTGGTACAGGGAACTTGAAAATGAAGAGCGTCGTCAGGTTAATAAGCTGATCAGAGAGAAATACCCTGATTACTCAGTACTTAACGGCATCATTCAGTATGCCATTGACATGAAGTCAAAGTATGTCATCCTGTCTGTTACAGACATCTTACTGGATGACAGAAGGATCAACTTACCGGGAACCATCGGTTCACCGAACTGGGAATATAAGCTAAAGAGCTTCAGAAGCTTAAGCAGAAGACTTAAGACTGTAGGTAAAATGTTAAAAAGGGGTAAGCGAGCTTGAATAACATTGGAATAAGGGATGTTGCCAGACTGGCTGGCGTATCCGAAAGCACGGTTTCAAAAGTGCTTAAGAACTATCCGAACATTTCTGAAAAGACCCGTAAGAAAGTAATGCAGGTCATTAAGGAAACGGGTTATATTCCTAATGCCATTGCCAGCAATCTTTCCAGCAAGGCTAAAAACAGGATAGCACTGTACATTTACATCAATGACAAATTCCAGCAGATAGACGAAATAAACATGCTTTATCTGATGGGAGCTTTTGATGTCGCCAGAAAACTGAATCTTGAATTAATTACCGTATTCCATGATTCAATTGACCACTTAAGCAAGGAAGAATATGCGGCTTATTTCATGAGCAGGTCGGTAGATGTCATCGTAGTCTTCGGTCTTAACAAGGAAGATGAAAAGATCCATTACCTCATGAATAACTCAAACTTCAAGTTTGTCGTTATTGATGCACCGATTAAGAATGACAATATATCAACCTTATATATCAATCATACTGAAGGGCAGTATGAGGTTGCTTCCAGAATCGTCAGAAATAATGACAGAGTACTCTATCTGGCAGGTAAGGAAAACGGTTATGTTACTGACATGCGTATGGAAGGTATCAAAAAACTTGCGGAAGAAAGAAACTGCATTCTAGATATCGAATACGGTGACTTCTCAGAACAGAAAGCCTATGACATCGTAAGGAAAGCTGGGGAGAATTACGATGACATTGTCTGTGCTTCTGATCTGATGGCAATCGGTGCAAAGAAGGCCCTGGGTAATGATTCCGAAGTAAGAGTATCCGGGTTTGACGGCATCAGGCTAATGGGATATGTAGGTGAAGATGTCATTACCTGCCGCCAGGACTTCTATCAAATCGGTCGCCACGCTCTGTTTGAAGCAGATAGTCTTAAAAATGGTAAGGAAACCAATGAGATCATTGTTCCTTATGAAATTACGAAAATCAAATATAAAGATATCATCAGTTAAATATTTCATAAAAATTTTGCAGATTTAGGAAAACGATTTCATTTTTCTGTTGCAATGCCAAAAGATGAGTGATAATATTTAATTGAGGAATAAACTTTTTTTCAAATTATAGGAGGGAAATATGAAAAAGTTATTAACAATCATGTTAAGCCTGGCAATGCTCTTTTCTATGGTTGCATGTTCAGGCGGTAACGGCGGCGGTGGAAATACACCGAGCGGCGGAGATACCCTGGATGGTACATATGATCTGACTATCTGGGTATCAGAATCAGATGGTGTTAAGGAATTAACACAGAAGCAGGTTGATGCTTTCATGGCAGCAAATCCTGGTATCAAGATCAATGCTACAATCGAAGGCGTTACTGAAGCTGACTCAGCTACATTAATGATTACTGACGTAGAGTCAGGTGCTGATATCTTCTGTTTTGCACAGGACCAGTTAGCCAGATTAGTACAGGCTGGTGCATTACAGGTATTAGGTGAACAGACAACAGCTACAGTCAAGCAGATGAACGACAGTGTTTCAGTTGGTGCATCAACTGTTAACGGACAGTTATACTGCTTCCCATTAACAAGTGACAATGGCTACTACATGTACTACGATACAAGCGTTGTTAAGCCAGAACACCTTGATTCATTAGAAGACATCATCGCAGACTGTGAAGCAGCTAACAAGTTATTCTCAATGGAACTTGAAACAAGTGCTTGGTACAACGCTTCATTCTTCTTCGCTACAGGATGTGTTTCTGAATGGCAGACAGACAATGCCGGTAACTTCACAAGTGTAAACGATACATTTGATTCAGCAGCTGGTGTTGTTGCATTAAAGGGTATGCAGAAATTATTAAAGTCTCCTGTTTACAACAGCTCTTCAGACATTTCTGACTTCGGTAAGAACAGTGCAGTAGTAGTTTCAGGTCCATGGGCTTCTGCAGATGCAAGAAACATCTTAGGTGAAAACTATGGTGCTACAGATTTACCATCATTCACAGTTGACGGAAAGTCATACCACATGGGTTCATTCTCAGGTAACAAGTTAATGGGTGTTAAGCCTCAGACAGATGCTAAGAAGGCAGCAGTTGCTCAGCAGTTAGCATTATACCTGACAGGCGAAGAATGCCAGTTACAGAGATTTGAATTAAAGGGCTGGGGTCCATCTAACTTAAAGGCTCAGGAAAACGAAGCTGTTAAGAACGACGTTGCTCTGAACGCTTTAGCTGCTCAGAACGAATACGCTATACCACAGGGTCAGATCCACGGTTCATGGTGGAACATTGCTACTTCATATGCTACAAGTGCTAAGACAGCTACAACAGATGCTGAATTAGAAGAAGCATTACATGCATATAAGGCAGCTATCGACGGCTTATTCAGCCTTGATGGATTCATCTTCGTAGGTGCTTGGTGTGGTTGGGACAATGCCAATAAGGACTTCACAATGACACAGGACAACGAAACCTATTCTATTACATTAGACGTACCAGAATCTGATTACATGGGTGGACGTATCGTAACAGCAGGTGCTTGGGATACAGATAAGGGATGCCAGCAGGTAACTGAAGGCGCTGATCTGATTCAGCCATATGATGCTGCAACAAACAGTGATAACAACATCATCTTCTTGGCTCCAGGTAACTATACTGTTACTTATAACTCAACAACTGGTGACATCACCATTGCTGCTAACTAATTATAATCTAATTAAGGATTGCTGTAAGTAGGTTGGGTGTAGTCTCAACCTACTTACTTATATAAGGGAGAACTATATGAGTGAATTAGAAGGAAAGAAATTAGATCTGTCCCAGGATCTAAGCGATCTGGAATTTCTAAGACTGACAAAGTTTCAGGGCTTCATTTACAAGCTCATTCACTTTTTCAAGGGAATTCCAAATGGCATTAAAAAGCTCTTCATAGCCCTCGGGAAGTTAATCGGCAGGGCATTAACCGCCGTTAAGAATGAATTCGCAGACATTTTTACAACGTTCGTTAACGGTGACTTCAAAACCAAACTGTCTTACCTTGTCATGGGCTTTGGTTCCATTGCCCGTGGCCAGATTCTCAGAGGAATACTGTTTTTGTTATTTGAAGTAGTATTCGTTGTCTACATGATCACAGCCGGCTTCCATTGGTTAGGCAAGTTCAGAACCCTGGGTGATACAGGCTCAAGCATGCAGTATGACCCGATTCTTGACACCTATGTCAGAGTGGCAGGGGATGACTCATTCAAGATCTTACTATACGGACTGTTAACCATAATATTCATTATCTGTTTCGTATATACCTGGCGCTTGAACGTAAAGCAGAACAAGATCGCTGAAGAGATCCTAAAATCAGGTAAAAAGCTTAAAAGCGGCAAGGACGACCTGCAGTCACTGGTTGATGATGAATTCCATAAGACCTTATTGGCTTTGCCATTGACCGGTATTATGGTATTCACTGTCTTCCCGATCATCTTCATGATCTTCGTTGCCTTTACCAACTATGACGGTGCTCACGATGGCTATGCCAACCTGTTTACCTGGGTAGGGTTAAACAACTTCAACTCGCTGTTTAACATCAACACAGGTACTGACAACATGTCCGTAGCTTTTGGTGAAATATTATCATGGACATTAATGTGGGCATTCTTTGCTACATTTACAAACTACTTCCTGGGCATGTTTGTTGCCATCATGATCAACAAGAAGGGCATCAAGTTCAAGAAGATGTGGCGTGGCATCCTGGTACTCACCAGTGCTGTTCCACAGTTTGTATCATTGCTGTACATTTCCAAGATGTTCGCTACCAACGGTCTGGTCAACGGTCTGTTATTAGACTGGGGAATCATCGATAACATTTCTCAGTACATCAGATTCTGGGAAACCAAGAACCTGGCCAGAATCATGGTAATCATCATCAACATCTGGATTGGTATTCCATATTTAATGCTGATAGCTACCGGTATCTTAATGAACATTCCGGCAGACTTATATGAATCAGCTGCAATTGACGGTGCCAACACATTCCAGCAGTACACCAAGATCACATTGCCATACATGCTGTTTGTAACAGGTCCATACCTGCTGACCAGCTTCATTGGTAACATCAATAACTTCAACGTCATATTCTTATTGACAGGCGGCGGTCCTAAGAATCCTGCTCTGTTAACAAGTGCCGGCAGCGCCGGTGATACTGACTTGCTGATAACCTGGTTGTTCAACATTACAACCGGTGCCGAAAGCAAGTACTACATGGCTTCAGTCATTGGTATCATGATCTTCGCTGTCATTGCGTCACTGTCACTTATCGTCTATAACTTAATTCCATCTACCAGGAATGAGGAGGATTACTCATAATGTCAGAAAAGAAACACATGGGCATGAAAGCCAAGACAAGATTATCAAATACAATCATCTACATCATTCTGACAGTTATGTCTATCGTTTGGCTGTTCCCGTTCTTCTGCATCGTATGCGAATCATTCCGTGTTGAATCAACACACCAGGTTGGTTACGTATTACCAAAGCAGTGGGGATTTGACAACTACATCAATCTGTTTACCAAGACAGATTTCCCGGTTTGGTTTAAGAACACATTCTTAATCGCATTATTCGTTGCGGTAATTCAGACCGTCATCGTATTGTGCATGAGTTATACCTTATCAAGACTTCGTTTCAAAAGCCGTAAGGGCTTAATGAACGTCATGCTGATACTGGGCATGTTCCCGGGATTCCTTTCAATGATCGTTCTTTACAAGGTCTTAAACGGCATGGGCTTAACCGGACCAAACTCAATTCCAGGATTGATTCTGGTATATGTCGGTTCAAGCGGCATGGGCTACTATGTATCAAAGGGTTACTTTGATACGATCCCAAGATCACTTGACGAAGCTGCCAGAGTTGACGGGGCAAACAGATTACAGGTACTGACCAAGGTCATGTTGCCATTATGTAAGCCAATCGTCATTTATACGATCTTAACCGCATTCATGGGTCCTTGGGGCGACTTCATGTTTGCCAAGTACATTGCCCATGCATCAAGTGCGGGCATGACCGTAGCGGTAGGTTTACAGAGCATGATCGGTACACCAAGCGCTTTAACCGCAAACTACACGATGTTCTGTGCGGGCGGCGTTGTGGTAGCTGTACCAATTACAATTCTGTTCATGAGTTTACAGAAGTATTATGTTGAAGGCGTAACAGGCGGAGCTGTTAAGGGATAGGAGTCTAATATGGCAAGAGTAAAATTAACTGATGTAAAAAAGATATATGATAAGAATGTTGTCGCAGTACATGATTTCAATCTTGATATTGCCGACAAGGAATTCGTAGTATTCGTTGGTCCATCAGGCTGTGGTAAGTCAACAACCTTACGTATGATTGCCGGTCTGGAAGAGATTTCTGAAGGTACCGTTGAGATCGATGGCGTTGTAGTTAACGACTTACAGCCAAAGGACCGTAACATTGCGATGGTTTTCCAGAACTACGCACTGTATCCACATCTTTCTGTATTCGAAAACATGGCATTCCCATTAAGATTACAGAAGATGAACAATGATGAAATTTATAGAAGAGTTACTGAAGCAGCTGAGATCTTGTGCATTACCGAATATCTGAACCGTAAGCCTAGAGCATTGTCAGGTGGTCAGAGACAGAGAGTTGCCATTGGCAGAGCCATGGTCAGAGATTCCAAGGTCTTCTTAATGGACGAACCTTTAAGTAACCTGGATGCCAAGTTACGTAACCAGATGCGTGCTGAGATCATCTTATTACGTCAGAAGATCGATACGACCTTCATTTACGTAACTCATGACCAGACTGAAGCCATGACCTTAGGTGACAGAATCGTCATCATGAAGGACGGCTACATCCAGCAGGTCGGTACTCCTGATGAAGTATTTGACATGCCGGCAAACCTGTTCGTAGCTGAATTCATCGGTGCACCGAAGATGAACACATTCCCAACTAAGTTGGTAAGGGAAGGCAATGAATACTTTGTTACACCGTTTGGCTCAAAGATCAAAGTTGATGGCGCCAAGGGCGTTGACTTAAGTGCCAAGAATGTCAAGAGCAGAGACATCATCTTAGGCGTTCGTCCTGAGCATATCGTACTGGCTGATGAAAAGAGAGATGACACCATTGAGTGTACCGTTCAGGTAAACGAAATGATGGGTTCAGAACTGCATCTGCACGTATTAACGAAAGATGGCACACAGATTATCGTCCGTGTTCCAACCATCAACCTGACTCACCAGCAGCGTGATGAAATGGTTAACGGTCATAAGATCTACATTACATTCGAAGGTAAGGTAATGCATTTCTTTGATCCTGAATCAACAAACAATCTTTTATAGAAAACTGATTAAACAGACAAACGCAAACTGTTCAATAGACTCTTTGCGTTTGTCTTTACTGAGGTGAAGTGAAATGAAAAAGGTAATTATCATATTTATGGCACTGTTATTGACTTTCCCGTTAACGTCATGTCAGAAGAAAAAGGAAAAGGTTGAGATCGTAGATGACAACTATCGAAACATCTACGAGATTTTCGTAGCGTCCTTTTATGATTCTGACGGTGATAAGAAGGGTGACCTCAATGGTGTAACCAAGAAACTCGATTACATTGAGGAGATGGGCTATACCGGAATCTGGTTAATGCCGATCCACCGTTCGCCATCCTACCACAAGTACGATGTCGTAGATTATTACTCAATTGATCCTGACTACGGTACCATTGAGGATTTTGAGAAGCTCTGTGAAGAAGCTCATAAGAGAGACATAAACATTATAATTGACCTGGTCGTAAACCATACTTCAAATCTCAATTCCTGGTTCATAAAAGGTCTGGATGCCTATAAGAACGGAACCATTTCCCAGTATCTTAACTGGTATAACTTCTCCAGTGAGCCGCAATATGGCTTTGCGGAAAAAGACGGGGTCTATTATGAGGCCAGATTTGTTGACTCAATGCCGGATCTTAATCTGGATTGTAGAGAAGTGCGTGATGAGATAATCAACATCATGAAGTTCTGGATCGACAAGGGCGTAGACGGTTTCCGTCTGGATGCCGTAACAAGCTATTACACCAATGACATTGAAAAGAACGTTGAATTCCTTAGCTGGATTAACAAGGCAGCCAAGGCCATCAAGGAAGACTGCTACATCGTTGGGGAAGCCTGGACAAGTGATGTGGAAATCAGAAAGTATTATGAATCAGGCATTGATTCATTCTTCTTATTCTCCTTATCACAGGGCGAAGGATTACTGGCTCAGACCGTTAAGAATCTTAAGCCGATCCCACAGTATAAGAACGCCTTGAGAAATGCCGTATCAATTGCCAACGGCCACATTCCAGCCATTTTCCTGGATAACCATGATACCAACCGAATCACCGGTTCAATGGGCCGGACCAAGACGGAAGATACCAAGTTTGTCTATGGCATAGCCGCAATGCTGAATGGCACGATGTATACCTACTACGGTACTGAGATCGGCATGGTTGGCTCCCGTAAGGATGAAAACAAGCGCATAGCCATGTTATGGGATTCCGATAAGATGAATGACTTATGCAAGAACCCGGAAGGAACAACTCAGGAAGAATATGCCTACCCGGGTGTCAAGCAACAACAGAAGGATGAGAATTCATTACTGAATTATCATAAGCAGGTCAATTATCTGCGTAACAAGTATCCTGAAATTGCCAGAGGCGAATATGAGATCGCCAATAAGCTTACTACGGCTACCTTAATAGCCATTGAGAAGACCTGGCAGGATAAGACGATATGCATTGTCATTAACTTTGACAAGGAAAACACAGCGACAGTTGATCTGTCAGAACTAAGAGACTATAGTAATTGCGAATATGTAAGTGCCGTTAACGGCAAGGCAGAATTAAAGGATAAGACATTAACGCTTCCAGCCTATACCATCGCAATACTTTCCCAGCAATAACATTATTTAGGAGCATTTAGTTTATGAAGAAGTTTACGGTTATCTTAGTTACCATTGCCATGTTATTGACCATGAATGCGTGCGGTAAGAAAAAATATGAAAATCCAATCGCACAAAGCTCAGAAACGCTCTATGTGCGCAAATTGGACTTGCCGGAAGGATTTATCAAAGGAGTTGATATTTCTTCTGTAATCGCTTTAGAAAACTCCGGAGTCAGGTTTTACGGCTGGGATGGAAACGAATGTGACATATTCCAGACCTTAGCGGAAAGCGGCGTCAATTACATCAGAGTAAGAGTATGGAATAACCCGTTTGATGAAAACGGTAATGGCTTTGGCGGCGGCAATAATGACATCAATACCGCTGTTGAAATCGGCAAGAGAGCCACCAAGTATGGCATGAAGCTGTTGGTTGACTTCCATTATTCTGATTTCTGGGCTGACCCGGGCAAACAGATGGTGCCAACCGCCTGGAAGGATATGGAAATCGAGGAAAAGGCTGAAGCCCTATACCAGTTTACAAAAGATTCCCTGGAATTATTAAAGAAGGAAAAAGTAGATGTAGGCATGGTTCAGATCGGCAATGAAACAAACGGCGCCATGTGCGGGGAAACGATCTGGGCAAAGATATTGAAACTGATGATTTCAGGTTCCAAGGCCGTAAGAGAAGTATTCCCTAAGGCCAAGGTTGCCGTTCACTTTGCCAATCCGGAAAGCGGCAGTTATGAAACCTATGCTTCTAAGTTAGCTTACTATGCCCTGGATTATGATGTATTCGCCTCTTCATATTATCCTTACTGGCATGGTACATTAGATAATCTGAAAAAGGAACTTGATAACATTACCGACAAATACGACAAGGAAGTAATGGTAATTGAAACTTCCTATGCCTACAGAGGCGATGATACTGACTTCTTTGGCAATACGATCTCTGATGAAAGTGCCGTAGTCAAGAATTATCCATATTCTGTACAGGGTCAGGCTAATTCAATCATTGATGTAATGGACACAGTAAGCCAGATGAAAAAGGGCATAGGCGTCTGTTATTGGGAGCCAGCCTGGATCACCGTAGGTCAGAACTCCTATGATGAGAACAAGGCCTTATGGGAGAAATACGGCAGCGGCTGGGCCAGCAGTTATGCCAAGGTCTATGACAAGAATGATGCCGGAAGATATTTTGGCGGCAGTGCCGTTGATAATCAGGCCTTATTCGATGAAAAAGGTTACCCATTAGAGTCACTCAAAGTCTTCAATCTGGTTGATACCGGTAACATTGTTGAATTAAGTGTTGAAGCTGTTGAGGATACTTATTTAAGTTGTGACTTAAATGAAAAGGTCGTCTTGCCTGAAAAGGTCTATGCGATCATGTCTGATAACTCAAGACAGGAAGTAAGCGTCAAATGGGAAGACATTAATGAAGAAGAATTACGCAGTAATGGCGTTAAAAAATATACCATTTATGGTGAAGCAAACGGCAAGCAGGCTGTCTTATATCTGTCCATGATCAAGTTCAATTTCCTTGATAATCCATATTTTGATACCGGGGAAATGGGCAAATGGAAGGTAATTGACAATGGCAAAGCCGATGAACTGTACATTGAAAAGAAGAGTACTGATTCATTATCTGGTGAATACCATTTCCATTTCTGGAGTGCCATGGCCAACAGTGTTAACTTTGACTTAGAACAGGATGTGGAAAATCTCAAGGACGGTACCTACTGTTTTGAAATATCAATCATGGGTGGCGATGCCGGCAATACCAACATTTATGCCTACGTCAAGGTAAATGGTGAAACGGTAGCTACCGGTAATACTACGATCACTTCATATAATGAGTGGCATAAGGCAACGGTTAATGACGTAAGTGTCAAGGCAGGCGATAAAGTCACCTGCGGCATTCACGTTGAGTGCTCAGGAGCCAATAAGGGAGCCTGGGGCAAGATCGATGATGCCTTATTCAACTATCAGGATTAACAACGCCAATGGCGTTGTTTTTTTGTGCATTTGAGTTAAACCTGTTTTTGTGAATAATTATAATAAAGTCAGGAGGACTTACCGTCATGAAACTTACCGAAGGAATGAGATTTCCTGATTTTACCGTTAACACCAGCAAGGAAGATAATGTAGACTTATATACCAGAATCACCGGCAAAACCATATTCTGGGTCATCCGTTACATCGGCTGTACGGTTTGCCGTTACGATGTACACTTATTAGCTGAAAAGTATGAAGCCATCAAGGCAAAGGGCTACCAGTTATTTGTGGTAATGCAGTCAGATACCGAACATGTCAGAAGAGAATTAAAGGATGCCAACATTCCTTTTGAGATCATCTGTGACAATGATTTCCAGATCTATAATACCTTAGAGATCAACCCGGCTGCTACTGTTGAAGAGTTGAGAGGGGAGAATCCGGATAAACTAAAGGAAAAAGGTGCCAAGGCCAGGGAGATGGGCTTTACTCATGGTGATTATGAGGGTAATGAATTACAGTTACCGGCCTTATTCATCATTGATGAAACAGGCATTGTCACAAAGGCTCACTATGGCAAGAACATCGTAGACATGCCAACCGTTGACGAATTAATTGAAATGATTTAGTAATGACCGGGATTTCCCGGTTTTGTTATATATATTCTGGCAGAAAACCCATTGATCTTCAGCCGATGGGATGAATGCCAACAAGTCATTACAGGAAACATAAAGAAAGCATGTTATATGAGATTTTGCTAGAATATAAATCAAGTATGTGGTATAATTATCTCGGGTGAGGGGTAGTGTTTCTGACTGTAAAACATCAGCCAAAGCTGAATAAATATCAATATGATACTCTCTTAGAATTGTGCAGATATGCCAAGGATCTTTACAATGAAGGACTGTATAACTGCAGGCAGTATTACTTCAATGAAGGAGAATATCTTAATTATCAAAAGAATTACCATCTGTTGAAAGAATCTGAAAACTATAAGATGCTCAACAGTAATATGG
>JAFRLB010000024.1 GCA_017431405.1 Erysipelotrichaceae bacterium
ATTAGGTTACAAGGGCTCACGTAAATCAACTCCATTCGCTGCTCAGCAGGCTGCTGAAGCTGCTGCCAAGGCTGCTGTTGATCATGGCATGAAGACAGTTGAAGTAAACGTTAAGGGACCAGGTCCTGGAAGAGAATCTGCTGTTAGATCTTTACAGACAGCAGGATTAAACATCACTGTAATTAACGACGTTACACCAATTCCTCATAACGGATGTCGTCCACCAAAGAGACCACGTGGTTAATAGAAATAGGAGGAATAGTTGATGCAGCAATTTGAAAGAGCAGATTTTGAAATAAAAGAATATGTAGAAGATGAGCATTATGGTAAGTTTACCATGGGCCCTCTGGAAAGAGGCTTCGGCACAACTATCGGTAATGCTATCCGCAGAGTATTAATTTCTTCAATGCCTGGTGGAGCAGTTTATTCCATCAAGATTGAAGGGGTCTACCATGAGTTTACAGCTATTCCAGGCGTTGTTGAAGATGTAACTGCCATCGTATTAAACATCAAGGATTTAATTCTTGAAATTGAAAATGATGAGTCTTACACATTAAGATTAGATGCTGTTGGACCAAAGACAGTTACAGCTGGTGATATTGAGTATCCTACAGGCGTTAAGTGCCTGAATCCAGAATTAGTCATCTGCCATCTCGCTGAAGGCGGAAAGATCGAAATGGAATTAAGAGCACGTAAAGGCCGTGGATATGTTAGCGCAGATGCAAATAAAGCACTATATATTGGCTCTTCACAGGGTATTGGAACTATTTACACAGATTCAATCTTCACACCTGTAACAAAGGCTACCTACGCTGTTGAACAGACACGTGTAGGACAGAATGCAAACTATGATAACCTGACATTGGAAGTCTGGACAAACGGTGAAATCACACCTCAGCAGGCTGTTGCACTGTCAGCTAAGATCTTAATCGACCACTTAGAACTGTTAACAACAGTTAAGGAAGGCGTTAAGGAAATGGCTAACGTTATCAAGGAAGCAGGCGACGAAGTAGATTCTAAGGGCTTCAATATGGTAATTGAAGACTTAGATTTATCAGTACGTTCATATAACTGTTTAAAACGTGCTGGTATCCAGACTGTTGAAGAATTAACTCAGAAAACAGAAGAAGAAATGATGAGAGTCAGAAACTTAGGTAAGAAGTCTCTTAAGGAAGTCAAGGACAAGTTAGAGAACTTGGGCAAGAGTTTCCGTTCATCTGATTTATAGAATTTAGGAGGATAACCAGAGATGCATAATCGTAAATTAGGCCGTACAGCTGATCATCGTAAAGCACTTTTACGTAATATGGCTACAGATATGATCGTATATGAAAAAATCGAAACTACTGAGAAAAAGGCTTTGGAATTAAGAAGTGTTGTTGATGAATTAGTAACATTGGCAAAGAAGGGTGACCTTCATGCACGCAGACAGGTTCTGTCATATGTTCGTGATGTCAAAGTCGGCAAGACAGACAAGACAGCAGTTCAGAAGCTGTTTGATGAAATTGGACCACGTTACGCTGACCGCAAGGGCGGTTACACAAGAGTTGTTAAGACTGGTGTAAGAAAAGGCGATGCTGCTCCAATGGCATACATTGAATTTATTAAATAATTAATTCAAGACATTATAGAAGGCTGATCATGTTGATCAGCCTTTTTTATATAAAAATTTTTAAAAAGGTACCTTAATATATTGACAGGTACCTTGCTATATGTATAATATAAGTAAGGTACCTTATTTTATATATTTGTTTATTTTGAAAGGAGTGTTGAACAATGAATGAAAGAAATGAATATCTGCATGAAAGTTTTAGAAGAGTGGGGGCGATCTTCAGACGTCACCGTCACGAAGCAAATGTTCCTAACACTCAGAACCGTGCATTGTCAGTACTGTCAATGAATGACGGCATTTCACAAAAGCAGCTGTCTTACATCTTAGGTATCAGACCACAGTCAAGCGGTGAGATCATTAACAAGATGGAAAGAAACGGCTGGCTTGTCAGAAAGAGCGATGAGGAAGATAACAGAATCAACCGCCTGTATTTAACTGATGAGGGAAAGGCACAGGCTGTCCTGATTGAAGAAAGTCAGGCAAGGGAAGATGTACTTGACTGCTTAAACGCTGAAGAAAAAGATTCACTGGCTGCAATTCTTGATAAGATCATCAAGAGCAATCCTGAGGGAGATTCCAGAGAAGATGTTCACTTCAGAATGCCGCCTAGATTCAGAAGACCGCGCATGGAAGTCAGAAGAATGCCGTTTGAACTTGATGAAAGAGAAAGTGACAGAAGGGAAAGACACCCTTTAATGCACAAGGAAAGAACATTGTAAAAGGCTGAGTAATCAGCCTTTTACCATTTATTGTGTACTTTTTCCGCAAATCCTACGGCATTGTTAAGTGTTATCCTGGTACCGTCATCCAAAATGCAGTAGCCATTGAAGTGACCGAATACCTGATGCTGATCTGACAAAATGACCAGGGCATTGGTGCAGGCGGCTCTGTCAATTATCGGTAAGAAGTCCAGGTGCAGTCTTTCATCATTGCTGGTGAAGATCCAAGGTGACATGAAATCATCTTTGCCATCGATCTGTGGGATGTTGAATTTTACCTGATCAAGCTTATGTGCCTTGCCTTTGTAGAATAACATGTTCTCACTGGCTGCTGAGGTATCACCAAAGCCATATCCCAGGTTGAAGCCAAACGGTTCGCCATCTACGGTCGTTGACAGGGAAGACCAGTACCAGGTGTTTTCATAGGTCCAGATGCCTCTGCCCCAGTCAAGGGTACCGTAACTGTCTTCCTTGTTGAAGATGTATTCTCTTTCCCCAATGGTAACCTTACCTTCAGCCTTCATGCAGTTGATCTTCTGATTATAGTAATAGTGCTTAGGCTTATCAAACGGGGTCATGATGACCATTGATTCTTCAGGGAAATCAGTAAGTGTTACATTGAATATGATCGGTTCCTTCTTGTCAAAGTCATTCATGAAACCTTCCAGTATTCTTGTTTTACCGTCATTTCTGAAGGTGATGTTATAACTTGTGCCATATGATTTCAGATCACCTACTTCTGAAGTAGTTGGCAAATCCTTCTTGCCTAAGGTCATTACCTGCATTGGGGACTTGGTAATTTCCCACTTGTTATCGAAGTCCAAGAAGGAAACGCTGTCTAAGCCCATGTAGCCGTTGTCATCAATTGTCAGGCATAAACCAAAGTGATTGTTACCGACATAGTAATAATCCCACTGCTTGGTCTTAAAACGCTCCCAGAATGTTTCAGGACTTTTGTAGGTTGCCAACAGCTTTCTGGCAAAGCCGGGGCACGTCAAATTGCCTTCTTCATTAAGAAGGGGAATTCTTTCGGTTATTTCTTTCTGCATAATTATTTCTCCAGTATTTACATGTTCATTATATCACGTTGTTGATGATTAAATAAATCATACTGAAAAAGGAAATCACGTGTTTTTCAGAAAAAAGAAGATGATATTTCACATTATTTTCATATTAAAGGAGTATAAATTAAGTAGGTCAAAATAGAGACCCATTTCCCCCTTCTTGAATAAATGATTTATTAAGTAAAAGAGTCTGAAAATGACTCTTTTATCTTTTTGGGAGGGTATAGTGTATAATGGTTTCAGGAGATTGTTTTATGAATAAAAGACCAATAGTAATAGATTGTGATCCGGGTGTTGATGACGCCCTGGCAATCGTTTTGGCTAATGCCTGTCCTGAATTAGAGGTAAAGGCCATTAACCCTGTAGCCGGTAATGTACCGTATTCCAGTACCAGTGAGAATACCTTAAGACTGGTAGACTACCTTGGCATGGATTGCAGGGTTGGCAAAGGTGCAGACAGACCTTTGTTACTAGAGCGCTTTACAGCCGGTAAGGTTCATGGCTTGGATGGCTTAGGTGGTTATGTATTACCTAAGGGAAGTAAGGACTTTGATGAAAAGAATGCCTGGGATGTATTATATGAAGAAGCCGTAAAGGCCAAAGGTGAACTGGAATTAATAATCTTAGGACCTTGTACCAATGTGGCCATTGCCTTAAAGGCCTATCCTGAACTGGAGAACCTGATCAAGAGCGTTACCTTAATGGCCGGCACAAGAGGCAAGGGCAATACCAACCTGTTTGCTGAATTCAACGTCAGAGTTGATCCACACGCTACTCAGATCGTCTTAGACAGTAAGATCAAGGAAAAATACATGTGCGGTCTTGACGGTAATCTGACTGTTGCCTTAACAAGAGAAGAGGGCGATGAGATCTTTGGTGTGGAATCGAGAATAACTGAATTTACCGATTACATTGCCAAGTTCATTGACCACCGTAACAAGTCCATGTGGAATCTGACGGTAAACAACATCAATGACTTATGTGCCATGGCCTGCATGATCGATCCTTCCATTGCCGAATACAGTGATGTTAACTGTCACATTGAATGCTTCAACATGGAATCAATCGGTCAGACCGTGATTAGTGAAGAGGGAGAAAAGAATCTTCATTACCTGATCAAGGCTGATAAGGAAAGATACATGGACATGCTTAAGGAAATGATGAGGTACTATAAATGAAGACTCATGCCTTCAGACTGACATATGGAACTGACTTACGGAAGGGCATAGAGGACTACTGTGCCGAAAGGTCAGTAAAGGCAGCTGCCATTGTAACTTGTGTGGGCTGCGTATATAAGGCCAGACTGCGTCTGGCTGACGGCAAGACCGTTGAAGACTTTGATGAACACTACGAAATAGTTTCCCTTACCGGAACGATTTCCAGAAACGGTTCCCACATGCACATATCACTGGCTGATGATTGCGGTAAGGTAATAGGTGGCCATCTGGTTTACGGTAACCTGATCAACACCACCGCAGAGGTCGTTTTAGAGGCCTTAGACGATGAATATGAGTTTGTAAGAGAATATGACGAAGCTACCGGTTATGATGAGCTGGTAGTCACTAAAAGGGCATAATGTTGACATCCTGATACAGGATGATATAATACACTTTAGATGAAAGAGGTGAAATGTAATGGGTAAGTTTTTTCCACTATCTATAGCTGGACAGAAATCTGTTACACACTTAATTGTTGCTCTGGCAATTTATATCCTGGTCGGCTGGGCCTTGGGTTTTGTCACCGGGTTATTTGGATGGTTGCCTCTGTTAGGCACGATCGTTAACCTGTTGGTAGGATTAATCAGAGTATATTGTGTAGCAGGTATCATTGTTACATTGTTGATGTACTTCGGTTTCTTGCCAAAGAAATAAGGAAGTAGAAGACTTCGGTAAAACGAAGTCTTTTTTTATTGACTTAAGAAGTCTTATTGATTAACATATGCAAGGTATGAGGTGTTTGTTATGAATAGAAAACTGATATTCTTTGATGTAGACGGCACATTGGCAAGCTTAAAGGACTGTACGGTTAATGAAAGTGCCTTAAAGGCAATAAAGATGGCCCAGGCAAACGGACATCTGTGTTTTATCAATACGGGCAGAGGTCCTACGACAATCGACAGAGAATTAAGAGAAGCAGGTTTTGACGGCTATTTATGTGGCTGCGGCACAAACATCGTATATCACGGTGAAACTTTATATGACAAGCAGATCGACCATGATTTCCTGATGGATTTTGTCAGGGAATCATTTAAATACAATGCTGATGTTCTTTTTGAAGGAACTGAAGCAACCTATTACCCGGTTCACAGGGTTTCTTCGCAAGCCAAGTTCCTTTTAGAGAAATATGAACCAAAGGGTTTCCCGAATGTTTTCTATGATGAAAATAACTATGAAATGATCAAGGCCAATAAGTTTGGCTTATATCATACCAGCGAAAAGGAAGTTGAACCTTTAGTTGAAATGATGAAGGGCAAGTTTGAAATCATCTGGCGTGATTCAACTTATTATGAAAACATTCCATTAGGTCATTCAAAGGGTACGGCCATTAAATACATCACCAACTATCTTGGCATGGACATGAAGGATACGATCGCCTTTGGAGATTCCTTCAATGACATGCCAATGTTTGAAACGGCTCATACATCTGTTGTCATGGGCAATGGCGAAAAGGAGCTTGATGAATACGTTACCTTCAGAACCACTGATGAACAGGAAGACGGCATATTAAATGCCATGAAGAGACTTGAATTAATATGATACCAAGAAAACAGAAGTGGGCTTTAAAACTGGCGGCTGTGGAATTTACCTATTGGTTTGCGGCCGCTACTTTCAACTATCTGACCGTATTTCTGGAAGCCAATGGCTACAGTGTTGCTCAGGTAGGAGTCATCAATACAATAAATTCACTGGCAGCTACCTTGTTCTCACCGGTTGGCGGGGCAATAGCTGATAAGATAAGATCATCAAGAAAGGCTCTTGTCATATTCTTGGTGACAATGAGTGTGGCCTATGCGTTAGTACCGTTTACGGCCAGGGTATTTATCTTTGGCATTTCGTTAATGATCATCTTTGATGCCATGGCCGTAGCCATCAATACCCCGGCACAGTTCTTACTGGAAACAACCGTAATAAAGGGCTGTAACAATACATCTACTGATTACGGCGCCGTAAGAGTCATGGGGACGATCGGCTTTGTGATCATGTCATCATTAATGGGTTCGTTCATTAACAGTTCCAACAGTTACTGGACATTCTTCTTACTTGGAATATGCATGATGCCTTGTTTATATGCGGTGAGACTCATAAAGCAGATAAGTGAAGATGAGATAAGCAGGGAAGAAAAGGAAAAGCCGCATAAGCTGGAATTGGGAAAGCTGTATGGTAATCCATTATTCATCTGTTACTTAATATATACGGCATTACAATACATCCCGCAGACCGCCATGCAGTACTATCAGCCATATCTGATCAGAGAAGTAGGGGCCAACATGGCCTTCATTGGCTACTTGCAGGCCTACAGAGCAAGCTTTGAAATACCGACCCTGATGTTCTCCTATAAGCTGACCAAGAAGATATCTTTAAAGGGAATGGTAATCATTTCTTCGATCCTGTTTGGCATTCAGTCATTGTTATATGGCAAGGTGCAGACTTTCCCGCAGGTATTAGCCGCAACTACTTTCAGCGGTCTGGCTTCAGGGTTCCTGATTGCCGGTGGCGTTAAGTATGTTAATCAGATCGCTCCTAAGGAATTACAGCAGAGTGCTCAGACAGCCGTAGGGTCTGTCAGATCATTATCCGGAATCATCGGCAGTTTTGTCGGGGCAATATTCATTGAGTATGCCGGCATCAGAACATTCTTTGTATCAACCGGTGTAATAATGGTCATTGCGGCAGTGTTCTTAGCTTACAGTACGGCAGTCATCAACAAAAAGAAAAAAGAGCTTTAGAGCTCTTTTCTTTAACTATGGCTGGGAATAAAGGATTCGAACCTTTGAAATGACGGAGTCAGAGTCCGTTGCCTTACCGCTTGGCTAATTCCCAATTGCCTGTTTATTATACACTATTAATTTGAAAATGGAAACATTTTTTTAAGATTCTGTAGAATCTTTTACAAAAATGTCATTATAGTTAGGAGCACAGATGTCCATTTCACTGGTAAATAACAGTGTTCCGTTAGGCTGAATGGTAAAAAGCATCAGGTTGTCTTCGTCATTTGTCACAAACGGATTGTTTGGACTGTTCAGATATATCGTATCTTCTACGACAATGTACTTGCCATCGATGGCTGATAATAGGGCACAGCCGTTAATGTAAAGTGAGAAGGTACCGTCTTCCTTTAAGGCTAAGGTCGGTGCCTGGCCGCTCTGGTAGGTAATGTCGGTGTAATTACCGGAAATGAGCTTAACATAGTTAACTTCATCATTTTCAGAAACGATGATCTTTACGTCCTTGCTGGTGGTGTTATTGAAACGGTCACTTACTGATACGGTGATCTGATATTCACCGGTCTTAAATGTATTCAAGATACCGTTATAGGTTATCTTTCCCTTTAAGTCTCCGTCTCTGGCGTCATTTGCGGTGGCATAATCAGAGATGTTAAACAGATTTCCCTGTTTCAGGGTTATGACATCGTCTACCGTAAGCTGTGGGGCATCACTGTCAGCAACGGAAAAAGGGAATTCCTTTGTTACATGCTGCTTTTCATCAGCTGAATATATTACGTAAGTGACGGCATAATCACCAGGTACATCTATTTTTATGGTGTCCTGAATGACCTGAATCTTCAATCCTGCATCGTTAAGATCATAAATCAGATCAAGTGGGTCATACTCCTCATTAAGGTTCAGATAGGTCTTGCGGACACCTATTTCAGGTTCAAATTTTGCCCCGCATCCGACTGTTATCATTAGTCCAATAATAAGAGTAATAAGAAAGAAAATTTTCCTCATTTTTTGTAACTCCTTGCATACTGGCTTTTACAATTTCATGTGATTATATTATAATACATTTAAGGTTTAATAACTATCATAAGTGAAAGTGAGGTTGTGCGAATGAAGAAATTTATTACTGGTATCGTTTTTGTAGCAGCCGCAGCTTCAGCTGTGCTGGCATATTTCACTAACAAGAGCAAAGTTGAACAAACCATCAGACTTATCGGTTACAAGGAAGATAAAAAACCTCAGAAACCGGTTGAAGAACCTGTAAAGGAAGAAACACCTGTACAGGAAGTCTATGCGGAACCTGAAGTTGAAGAAGCTCCTGTTGAGGAAGAGCCTGCAGTTGAACCTGAAACTGAAGAAGAACCTGTAGAAGAACCTGAAAATCAGGAAGTAGTTGTTCCTGTAGCAGTTGAGGAAGCCTTTGAAGAAAGATTCGAAGAGCCTGAAACAGTTGAAGAAAACTTGGAAGAACCTGTAGCCGAGGAAGTTCCAGTTGAAGAAGAACCTGCTGAAGAAGTTGAAGCAGA
>JAFRLB010000025.1 GCA_017431405.1 Erysipelotrichaceae bacterium
AACCTTCTCGCCAAGAAATGCCTCGGCATCAGCCTTAATCTTAGAAAGCACCATTGCAGAGATTTCTTTCATGAAAGAAGAGCTCTTGTCATGGATGCTGCGTATGTTGATGCATTAAAGAATAATGAAAAAGCAAAAGAATTTGTTAAAGATTTAAAGCTTGTTTGGGAATATGATGACATAAATGCGTATGATTTTTCATTGGTCAACAATCCATTCCAAATTTATGTAATTGGCAGCGATGATCGTGCTTATGAGTTGAACGATTATTCTCATTATGATGTGGATATGATAATCACTGCTAATCCTAAAACAAAACAGGTTTTGGTGTTAAGTATTCCAAGAGATGCGTATGTTAAAAACTATGCATATGGAGAAAACAGAGACAAATTAGACTATACGGGTAATAGTGGACTTGAAAATGCAAAAGCAGCTATCAATGAAATGTTCAATCAAAACATAAATTTATACATACTCACGAATTTCTATGAGTTTATGAAAATGATTGATTGCTTAGGTGGCATTGACATTTATAATCCATATACATTTAAGCTTGATAATGCCAGAGGTGAAGCATTTAACGTTGGGAGATTACATGTTACAGCTTTCCCTGAAGGCGATTATCATTTAGATGGGCTGGAAGCTTTAGCATATGCAAGAGAAAGATTTACATTATATGATTGGGCTGGCTCATCTGTTGGTAAGTATAATGGAGATATGGCAAGAAATGTACATCACCTAATAATCATGAAGGGCATAATAAATAAGTTGGTTTCACTTGAAACACTTGCAAATTATGAAAAATTGATGGATCAGATTAAGAATTGTTTCCATACTAATATCAGTTTCTCACAGATGTATGCTTTAGCTATCATGCAATTTATTGAACACCCTGACTGGAACGTTGTATATCAGCATATGTATGCCGAATACGTAAGTGATATCTGCGCCTCTGAACCTGATTTAGGACCTTTGACTGTTGGCTTGCTTGATGAGAATGATTTGAATTATGTTATTGATTTAATGAATAAGGTAATGGCTGGTGAAACAATTACTCAGGAACCAATACCATCGGAATCATATTAGGAGTTGATTTTAATGCTAATAACAATAGTCGCAATAGATGAGAATAAGGGCATAGGTTTAAAGGGAAAGCTTCCATGGCATTTAAAGGAAGACTTGCAGCTGTTTAAGCAGAATACCCTGCATCATAACATATTAATGGGGCAGACAACTTATGATCACATGCCCAGGAAACTGAAAGACAGGCATACAGTTGTTTGTACCATTGATCCTGAATACAAGATTGAAGGAGATGATGATGCAGAGGTTATTTATGATCTTAAGGCATTTTTAGAAGAGCACCAGTATGATGAAGAGGAATTCTTCATCTGCGGCGGTGCATCAATCTACAGACAGGCATATCCATATTGTCAGAAAGCTTACATTTCGTTTGTAAAGGGCGAACATGAAGTGGATACCTATTTTGATGTATTCAACATAGATGACTGGAACATTGATAAAGAAGTTGAGTATGATGACTTCATCTACAGAGAAATGAGCAGAAAACAGCCACTGATGGTGAAATAATCTGCAAGGTGCATAGGAAAACAGTTATGATTTCGGTAATAATGAGTGCGTATAATGAGAAAGAATCAGAATTGCGTAAAAGCATCGATTCAATCATTAACCAGACGTACAGAGATCTTGAGATAATCATTGTTGATGACAATCCAAATAATACTGAATTGAAAAAGATATTGGATAGCCTCACTGATGAAAGAATAAAACTGGCTTATAACGAAAAGAACCTTGGCCTTGTCAACAGTCTTAACAGAGCTTTAAAGATTGCCACTGGTGAATACATAGCCAGAATGGATGCTGATGACATCAGTTTTCCGGACAGATTGGAAAAACAGATAACGTACTTACAGGAGAAGAATCTGGATCTTATCGGAGGTTGGCTTGTGCTGATTGATGACAGTGAAGAGGATAGGGAAATCAGAAAGTACGAGTTCCCATCATCTACAGAAGGTATCAATGCTACGATAAGGTTTGGCAGCCCAATACCGCATCCTACCTGGCTAGGCAAAAGGGAAGTGTTTGATACACTTAAGGGTTATAGAAATGTCAGATACTGTGAAGATTATGATTTTGTATTAAGAGCTGTATATCATGCCTTTAAGCTAGGAAATATTCCTGATTATGTTCTGAGATACAGAATCCGTTCAACCAGCATTACCAACAGTAATCGTAATAAGCAGTTATTATTAAGCAGATACATAGGTAAGAACAGAAACAGAATTGATGATGTAACTGAAGAAGAACTGAATAAATACATCAATTCTGACAAGGCTGTTGCTGAGGTTAAGTACCTTGACAGATATGATAAGATCAGAGCTGACTACAGCCAGGGAAAGAACAAACTTAAGAATGCGATGATCCTGGCTACCAATAAATATTTCTGGATCAGAAGATATGAAATGTTTATGACAAAAATTCATAAATAACTTTATTTTCTTGTGAAATCGTGATATTATATCCAAGTATTTATTTTTGCTCAGCAATTGCTGAGCAAAAAATAAACATTTGTGTTCACCAAATTATATTTGAGGATATTTCATGAACAAACAAACCCTTGACGTCTTATTAAGCCTGAATAATAAAAAGTTCGTTAACCAGAGGGTACTGGCCGAGGAATGTGATATTTCATTAGGTTCAGTTAACCAGGCAGTTAAGAAATTGAACAGTGAAGGTCTGATAAATGACAAAATGGCTTTAACACAAAAGGGTAGAGCTCTTTTGAAGAGTAACAAGCCGAGAAATGCCATCATTCTCGCAGCAGGGTTTGGAATGAGAATGGTACCGATCAACATGTATACACCAAAACCTTTGCTGAAGGTGAATGGTGAATGTCTGATTGAAAGACTGATCAGACAGTTACATGAGGCAGGCATATTCGACGTTACAGTCGTTGTCGGATTCATGAAGGATTCATTTGAATATCTGATGGATGAATATGGAGTAAAACTGGCCTACAACAGAGACTACATGCATAAGCATAACCTCAGTTCACTGAGCCTGGTAATTGATGAAGTATCGAATACCTACATCATGCCTGCGGACATCTGGTGTAGGAACAATCCATTCAACTCTGAAGAAATGTATTCGTGGTACATGGTAGCTGATGTTACCTATGCCTCATCCAATGTCAGAGTAAACAGAAAAATGGAACTGGTTAAGGTACCGCAGGGTGGTAATGCATTAGTAGGAATTTGTTACCTTACAGAAGATAAAGCCGAGGCTTTCAGGGAAAAGACCAGAACACTTTCCGGAATCAAGTCATATGATGACAAGTTCTGGGAAGAAGGGTTATTTGAAAACGATAGAATGACAGTTAATGCCAGAGTAATCAGCTTTTCAGATTATGTTGAGATAAACAGTTATGAACAGCTGAAGGAATTCAATGCAGATCTGAACAGAATCACTGAAGATGCACTTAAGGTTATTTCTGAAGTACTAAATTGTTCAGTGAGTGATATCAGGGACATTGAGATGCTGAAAAAGGGAGTGACAAACAGATCGTTTGTCTTCACCGTTAACGGCAGTAAGTACATCATGAGAATTCCCGGTGAGGAAGACAACCAACTGATTGACAGGAAGAATGAGGAACTTGTTTATTCAGTCATCAGGGGCAAGGACATATGCGATGATCCGATATATCTGAATCCGGAAAATGGATACAGGATAACACGATACATCGAAAATGCACATTGCTGCGATAAGGACAATACCGATGATGTCAGAAGATGCATGGAAAAGCTCAGAAAGTTCCATAAAATGAAACTTGAAGTTCCACACGTCATTGATCTGTTTCAACAGGTTGAGTTCTATGAAAATCTGTGGAACGGAAATGAAAGCATCTACCGTGATTATGCAGATACGAAGAGGCATGTGCTTGAACTGAAGAGATTCATTGATGAGCAAAAGAATCCTTATCAGCTGATTCACATGGATAATGTGCATGACAACTTCCTGTTTGATCCGAATATGGATGGAGATCTGTCACTGCAGATGATTGACTGGGAAATGGCCGGCATGCAGGACAAGAATGTAGATATTGCGGAATTCGCAATTGATGCACTTTATGATAAAAAGCAAACCGATGAACTGATTGACATTTACTATGAAGGTAAGTGTGATGAAGTTACCAGGGCGATGATCTACTGCTACATGTCAGTGTGCGGACTGATACTGTCAAACTGGTGCGAATACAAGAGAAACTCAGGAGTGGAATTTGGAGAGTATTCTTTCAGACAGTACAGGTATGCCAAGGAATATTACCGATACGCTGCTGAAATGATTAAGGGGTTAGTTAATGAGTTTAAGTAAGATTCAATTTGATTTATTGAGTAAATATATTGATGGTTTTGAGGTCAGAGGATACACGTCAGAACAGATAAGTGAGACAGAGAAGGAATTAATCTCTTATGGATATGTTAAGGACTGTAACATCACTGAGAAGGGACTGGAAGCCCTGGAACCATACAAAGTCAGGAGAGCCATCTTCCTGGCTGCAGGATTCGGTTCAAGACTGGTTCCAATCACCCTGAACACACCAAAACCATTGATCAGAGTTCACAGTGAAAGAATCATAGATCATGCAATTGATGCTTGCCTTGAGGCCGGTATTGAAGAAATATACATCGTAAGGGGATACCTCAAGGAACAGTTTGATCAACTGCTGTATAAGTATCCGATGATAAAGTTCATTGATAATGATGAGTACAACACGGCCAATAACATATCAAGTGCCATAAGAGTGAAGGATCTCTTCTGCAATACTTACGTGCTTGACGCTGACAACATCGTCTTCAATCACAAGGTTATCAGAAGATATCAGTATTCAACAAACTTCATGGGCGTGAAAGTAACGGAAACTGATGACTGGTTCTTCAAAACAGAAAACAACGTCATTACAGACGAGCTTAAGGGCGGTTCTGGAGACGATATATATCTGGTTATCGGAATATCATATTGGGATGAAAAAGCCGGCAGGCAGCTTGAAATCGATCTGCAGACTGAATATGACAGAGACAGGAATTTGTATTGGGAATTTGTACCAATTCTGTCTAAAAAAGACAATTACACAATCATGATCAGAGAATGTGACCGTGAGGATGTAATAGAAATCGATACCTATGATGAATTGAAGGCCATCGATGAGGCATACAGAGTTTAGTCAGTAACATAGCGATATGTTAATGAATACACATCTTCAAAAGGAGGAAAAACATGGCAACCAAACCAATTAAAGTCGCAGTATTCTGCGCAACGGCATTAGCTACTTCAACAATGGCAGCTATGAAGTTACAGGAAGCTCTCAACAAGAGAGGAATCACATGCAGAACAACTACCGGAAGAATTTCAGATCTGCAGTCAAACGTAAATCTGACACATCCAGACGTTGTTGTCGCAACAGCTGTAACAAACATGAATGTTGGACAGCCAATATTCAACGGTATCCCATTGTTAACAGGCATCGGCATGGATGCACTGGTAGATGAGATCGTAGCTTATCTGAAAAAGGAAAACATTATTTAACATAGAGGGGGATTAAATCTTATGGAAATCATTAATGCTATTTCACAGTTCCTTTACAATTTGGGACCGGTACTTATGGTACCACTGGTAATGTTCATTCTGTCACTGGTATTCGGAATGGGCTTCAAGAAGTCATTACGTGTTGGCATCACTGTTGGCGTAGGTCTGACAGGCGTATACCTGATTCTGGACTTCTTCATCGCTGCAATCGGCGGTGCTGCTAATGTCTTAGGCGAAAAGTATGGCGGAGCTCTTACATTCGTAGATATCGGATGGAGCAGCTTCTCAGCAATCGGCTGGGCTTCAAAGCTTGGTCTTATCTTCATTCCTGTAGGCATCATCTCTAACCTGATCATGCTGGCTCTTAACTGGACAAACCACTTATCAGTCAACATCTGGGACTATTGGGAAGCAATCGTTGGCGGTATGATCACACAGTTACTGTCAGGCAGTTTCATCTTAGGTCTTGTTGCTGCAACAGCATGTCACATGATCAACATCAAGGTTGGTGACTGGACAGCAGATCAGATGCAGGACTTCTTCGGATTCCCTGGCATCGTATCATATGCACCTGGCTATGCTGAATGGGGCTTGATCGGTAAGCCAATCGCATGGTTAATGGACCACATTCCTGGTTTAAACAAGATCCATCTGACACCAGAGGAAATGAGCGAAAAAGTTGGCATCTTTGGTGAGCCAATCTTCATCGGTTTCTTCATCGGTACAGTCATGGGCTTAATCGCCGGCATGGACGTTGTAACTTCATTAACAACTGGTATCAACCTGGCAGCTGCCATGTACATCCAGCCAAAGATGATCGGTATCTTAATGGAAGGCTTAGTACCAGTATCAGATGGCGCTAAGGAATTCCTGCAGAAGCATGCACCTAACCGTAAGCTGTTCATCGGTCTTGACCCAGCTATCGGTACAGGTAACCCAACAGCTCTGGCAGTTGCTGCCTTAATGGTTCCAACAGCCATCGTATTAGCATTGTTCCTGCCTGGTTCAAAGGTAATGCCATTAGCTGACCTGACATTCATCGTATTCTTCTCAATGTGGGCAGCAGCAGTCAATAAGGGTGACGTTCTGAAGTCATACCTGACAACTGTAATCATTACGATCTTTGCCATTTATTCAAATGCTTATACAGCACCGATCATGAACCGTTTAGCTGCAGATTCAGGTCTGATTTCTGAAACAGCTACACAGGTTACACACTTTGCAAATGGTTACTATACACACATTCCATTCTGCACGGTATTAGGTCAGCTGTTCGGCGGCGGCAATGTTAACATTGACGGAACAACAGTAAGCCTGATTACAGGCATCATCTTATGCGTCATTCTGCTGGCAGGATTTGCACTTTGCTTCTTAATGAGCAAGAACAAGAAAAAGGAAGGTTAATTAAGATAACAGACAAGAGCCGCAAGGCTCTTGTGTTATGTCGGTTATATTGGGGTAAAAATGAGAAGTCAGATAGTTGAAAGCGATGTAAGGTATATCGCTGAATTAATAAGGTCCGTTCTTCACAAGGACGGCTATAAAGAGATAAAGAGGTTGGGTGGCTTAACAAACCATTCATATAAGGTAGTCACCAACGATGGTCAGGAATATGTCTTCAGAATTCCTGGTGAGGGAACTGAGGAAATGATTGTCAGAAGTGATGAGGAAAAGAGCACGAGACTGGCCAACAAGGTTGGTGTAGATGCAGAGCTGTATTATTTTGGCAAAGATGGCACAAAGATCTCTGAGTACGTAAAAGGTGCTGTTACGATGACACCGGAGCTGCTAAGAGAACCTGAGCATATTGCACAGGTAGCAGAAATATTCCATAAGCTGCACACCTGCGGGGAGGACACCGGTGTTCCATTTGAAGTGTTTGACATGGCTAAAATGTATGAAGACATCATCTTCAAGAACAATGTCAGCATGTACGATGACTATGATGAAGTTAAGAAACATGTAGAAGAGATCAAGAATGAAGTTGATTTATTCGGCGTAAGTAAGAAAGTACCATGTCATTGCGATTCTCTCTGTGAGAACTGGGTATTATCAGGTGATGGAAGACTTTACCTGATTGACTGGGAATACTCAGGCATGAATGATGCAATGTGGGATCTGGCAGATATATCAATTGAGGCTGATTATGATGAAAAACTCGATGAGATGTTGCTGAATGATTACTTTGGCAGGGAAGCAACGGAAAATGAATTCAAGAGATTCATTGCCAACAAGATCTATTTGGACTATCTCTGGACTTTATGGGGAAAGACCAGAGTTCCGTTTGACGGTCAGATGATGGAAGACTATGCTTACAACAGATATGTAAGACTGAAGAAGAATATCGAAAAGTATCTGGAGGGCAAGTAACATGTTTTCAGGAATCGTTGCCGGAATACTCTGGGGTCTTGATACTGTAATACTAGGTGTAGCTCTCAACAGTTCGCCGTTTCTCTCTACGGAACAGGCAATAGCCCTGGCTCCATTTGTCAGTACTTTCCTGCATGATGCATGTTCATCATTGTGGATGTTACTGTACATGGGCATCAAGAAGGAACTTGGTAAGGTCATCGAGGCACTAAAGACCAGAAGCGGCAAGTTCATCATTCTGGGAGCGCTGTTGGGAGGACCGATTGGCATGAGCGGATATGTCGCAGCCATTAACTACATTGGACCGGCATATACGGCAATCATATCTTCATTATTCCCGGCATTCGGCGTAGTTCTTTCCTACATATTCCTTAAGGAAAAGATGAAGCCGATACAGATTCTGTTTCTGATGATTAGCATCGCTGGTGTAATAGTAATGGGATACACTCCGGGAGGAACCGGATCAAATGTCGTATTGGGATTCATATGTGCAATACTGTGCTGCCTTGGCTGGGCAGCCGAGGCAGTAATATGTGCCTATGGACTGAAGGATCCAAACATAACCGATGAACAGGCATTGCAGATCAGACAGCTGACTAGCGCCATATTCTATGGTGTTGTCATCATAACATTCCTGAAGGGATGGGGATTCACTTTCTCGCTGATTCCATCAAAGGAACTAGGTATCATCTCTGCTTCAGCGTTATTCGGTACGGCATCATACGTATATTATTACAAGGCAATTGCACAGATTGGACCGTCAAAGGCCATGGCGCTGAACATTACATACGCAGCCTGGTCAATCGTATTTGCATTCATTCTTCTGCATACGTTACCGGATCTGAAAAGTGTCATCTGCGGTGTGGTAATTGTCGTATCCAGTGTGCTTGCAGCTACGGATATCAAGGATTTTAAGAAATAATTGCATAAAAAAGGCCAAAACAGGCCTTTTTTTTGGTATTTCTGTTTCAATGATGGTAATATATAAAATGGTTTTTCGTTAAATTGAGGGGTTTTATGTTTTTATATATTGATCCAGGCACAGGTAGCATGTTATTTACGATTCTGATTGGAGTAATCGGCGCAGCCATTTACTTTTTCAGAAATCTTTTCATGAAGTTCAAGTTCTTTATCAGCGGTGGCAAGGTAGAGAAGAATGTTAATAAGATTCCATATGTCATCTACAGCGACCATAAGAGATACTGGAATGTTTTTGAGCCTATCTGTGATGAATTTGAAAGAAGAGAAATACCACTGGTATTCTATACATCATCAGAAGATGATCCAGCTCTGAAAAAAGAGTACAAATACGTTAAGTGTGAGTTCATAGGTGAGGGTAATAAGGGCTTTGCCAAGCTGAACATGCTCAATGCCTGCATTGTTTTATCAACAACACCTGGCTTGGACGTATATCAGTGGAAGCGTTCAAAGGATGTTAACTACTATGTTCACATTCCACATGCCGTTGGAGATCTGACCTTGTACAGGTGTTTTGGCTTAGACTACTATGACGCCGTCTTAACCAGCGGTGATTATCAGATCAATCAGCTCAGAAGTCTGGAAAAACTGAGAAACCTGCCGGCCAAGGACATGGTAAATATTGGCCTGGCTTACATGGATGTAAATAAGGCAAGACTGAATGGCTTAGAACCGTTACCTGAATCTGATAATGTAACAGTTCTTGTTGCACCATCATGGGGTAAAAGTGCCATACTCAGCAAGTTTGGAGAAAAGTTCATTGATGCCGTACTGAAGACAGGTTACAAGGTCATAGTAAGACCTCATCCGCAATCATTTACCAGTGAGAAGGATATGATAGAAGGACTGATGAAGAAATATCCGCAGGTTGAATGGAACAGGGACAATGATAACTTTGAGGTATTAAGGAAATCAGACATCATGATTTCTGACTTTTCAGGCGTCATCTTTGACTATTTCCTGATTTTTGACAAGCCGGTTATGTTCGCCGATACCTCATTTGACAAGGCACCATATGATGCCTGGTGGCTGGATGAGCCGTTATGGAGCTTCAGCATTCTGCCGAAGATCGGCATGCAGCTGAAAGAAGAAGACTTTGATAACATGAAGGCAGTCATCGATGAGTGTCTTAATTCTGCTGAACTGATGAAGAACAGAAAGCAGATATCAGACGAGTGCTGGACACATAAGGGTGAAGGCGCCGTTAAGACAGTAGACTACCTTGTGAACAAATTTGAAGAATTGAATGAGAAGGAGGCTGCTTAATATGTTGTACACAATCATTATCAGACCTCTGGAACTGCTGTTTGAGCTTATCTTTGCTCAGGCAATGGGAATCATCAGAAAGGGACCTGGCGTTGCCATCATAGTTCTGTCATTAATCATCAACATTCTTGTATTGCCGCTGTATAACAGAGCTGACAAGATGCAGGAAGAAGAGAATCAGAAGGCCAAGAGCCTTGAAAAGGGCATCAAGCACATAAAGGAGACTTTCTCTGGTGATGAGAGAGTAATGATGCTCAATACCTATTACCGTCAGAATGACTACAGTCCGTTAAGTGCCTTAAAGGGTTCAATGTCATTATTACTGGAAATACCGTTCTTTATTGCGGCTTATAACTTCCTGTCAAATCTTGAACTGTTAAAGGATACTTCGTTTGGACCTATCGCCGATCTGGGTGCACCGGATGCCATGTTTACCATTGGCGGGTTTGTCATAAATGTTCTGCCGATTCTGATGACGGTCATCAACCTCATCAGTGCATCGATCTATACCAAGGGAAGTCCATTAAAGACCAAGATCCAGTTACTGGTCATGGCTCTGTTCTTCCTGGTATTCCTGTATGATTCACCAAGCGGACTGGTATTCTACTGGACTCTGAATAACGTATTCTCACTGTGCAAGAACATTGTCATGAAGATGAAGAATCCAAAGATGTTCCTTTTGGCAATGTGTACTCTGATGTCTCCGTTATCAGGAATATTCTTCTTTGGAATCAGGCAGGTTCAGACTCCGAAGGCAAAGATGATATCAGTTGGATTCATCATTCTGTTCCTTATTCCGCTGATCCTTAAACTGTTAAGCCCATTATTCAAGGACAGAAAACCTTTAACAGACAGTTTCAAATCAGATAAGGGCATTTATGTCAGCGGAGCTATACTCATTTTCGTGTTAATGGGATTACTGATACCTTCAAGTGTCATAAGTTCATCACCGGTAGAGTTCGTTAATTTCAGTACTCTGCATAATCCGAATGAGTATGTATATAATGCTGCATTAATCGCGGCAGGA
>JAFRLB010000026.1 GCA_017431405.1 Erysipelotrichaceae bacterium
ATCATAGTATAAGGCTATTGATTCAAGGATCTGAGAAGCGTTGATGTAATCTTTTCTTCTCTTCTTCAGATTTAAGCCCATGCCTAAGGTCAGGATCTTATCAAGCTTTTCTTCGTTACCGAAGTAAACATCATAATCATCCTTATGATATGTCTTAACAAACTCTCTCAGATAATCTTTCATTTCTTCCAATGAGAACTTTGAAAGATATGTCTTACAGATGTTGTTCAGCTTTTCCAAATCAAATAATGTACCTGACTGTCCCATCTTATCTAATGAGAACTTGAATGTCTCGATGTCAGCGTCAGGATTCTTGAGGTACCATTCCTCAAAGTTCCAGTTCAGAATGGTTAACAGATAGATCTTGATGGCATATGGATGGTAACCTAACTGACGGTAGTAATCCAATGACAGTTCAGGGTCCTTACGCTTTGACAGTTTTCTCTTGGTTCCTGTTTCATCAATCTTCATCAATACTGTTGTATGAGCATACTTTGGTAACTTGAATCCCAGCATGTCAAACAGTTCCAAATGAATGTTCCAGGTACCCAACCATTCCTCACCACGTAATACGATGGTTGTGTGCATTAAGTGGTCATCAATGACGTGAGCGAAGTGATATGTTGGAATGCCATCATTCTTAATTAATACGGCATCCATGTTATTCTCAGTAACAACGACATCACCCTTGATCTCATCATGAACAGTGTGCTTGATTTCAGGATTTCCCATGGCTCTCATTCTTATTACGAAAGGTTCGCCATTCTTAATTCTTTCTTCAACCTGCTCATATGTAGCATTACGCCAAATTGCCCATTCACCATAATAACCGGTTCCGACATTCATGGCTGTCTGCTTTTCTCTGATTTCATTTAATTCTTCTTCAGTACAGAAACATGGGTAAGCCTTACCTTCGGAAATAAGCTTCTTGGCAAATGTCTGATAGATTTCAGCTCTCTGTCTCTGGTAATATGGGCCATACTTACCCATTGGTTCAACTTCAGCGCCTTCATCAAATCTGATCTTAAAATAATCAAATACGGAAATGATTGTTTCAACGGCACCTTCAACTTTTCTCTTTAAGTCTGTATCTTCAATACGCAGATAGAAGACACCGTTGCTCTGATGAGCTACTCTTTCATCAGCTAAGGCACCATAAAGGTTACCTAAGTGAATGAAACCGGTTGGAGATGGAGCGGTTCTTAATACCTGAGCTCCCTTTGGCAAGTCTCTCTCCGGAAACATGTCTTCATAGTACTGTGTATCATGTTCAAGATTCGGATAAATTAAATCCGCTAACTTCTGATAATCCATATTAATAACTCCTACTTAAACTGACTTGGATGCTTTTCAAAGAAGTCTTCCTTAGCTTCCAGAGTCTTTATTCTGTGATTTTCCTTATCTTCAAGGAAATAATAGATATCTTCAAAGGCATGATCCCAACTCCATACCTCTTCACCGATGTTGAGGTATTCCATGGTCTTTTCACAGCCTGCAGGTACAACAGGGTGAGATAACAGACAGGCAACTCTTACCATGTGGAAAGCGTTGATCAAGGTCTGATCTCTTAACTGCTGGTTGTCTTCCTTATCAGCCTGGGCACTGTATTTTGCCCAGTACTTATTAGCCTGTCTGATGTATGTATCCAGAATGTTGATGACACTGTGGAATTCAAACTTATACATTGTCTGTTCATACTTCAGAATGGTTTCATCAGACATCTTCTTAATTTCTTCATCAACTTTACCGTATGGCATTACACCGTCATGATATTTCTGAGTTGCGTAGAAACAAGATCTGATAAGTCTGTTAAGTACATTGGTAAACAGATTGCCCTGAGCCAATACCGGATCCTGTTCATTTTCAGGGGCATTAGGATTCAATGGCTTAGGCATGAAGCTTACTGACTTATTACCTAAAGCCAGGCCCAGGAAGTGAGCTCTTAACTGCTCAGCTGTATAATAGTTCAACAGATCAGCGGCCATCGGAGGCTTTACTGAACCTGAAGAACTTGCCTTCTTATCCAGGAATAATACATGGTGGTTAGCTACCAGTGTCGGTAAGCATAACTGACCCTTTTCAGGATCAACTGACAGTTTTCCACTGCCCTGCTGAGCCATGAACATTGGCATCTGAGCTACACCATAGAAATAAATGTTATCCTGGCCAATGAACTGGTATACACCTGCTTCAGGATCACACCAGTAATCCTTATAATCTTCCTCACTTCTGCCATGTCTCTTCATGTAAGCCTTGGTGAAGGAAATAGGTGCCCATAATGATTCAGGCCATACCCATACAGTTAAGCCCTTTTCACCTTCCAGTTCAGGAGCAGGTACACCCCACTCAATGTTACCGGTTAATCTTAAAGGTACTAATGTCTTTGAGGTACGGTAACGGATGTTGTTAGCCGTTAAGATTTCACAGGCTTTTTCCCTGTCCTGTAACTTCTTGAATTCAACTGTAAAAGAACCGCCTTTGATGTTTTCAAGATCACTTACGGTATGTTCCGGTAACTGATCCTTGATATTTAAATAGGTTTCCAGGCCTTCCTTACGGACATAGATCTGAGGAGTGCCTAAAGATTCCTTCATTGTCTCCCAGACAATTCTTCTGACATTGTCTTTCTTTGAGATCTTTTCAACATACTCTTCAAGCAGATCCTGACATTCAGTTAACTTGAAATACCAGTTAACTACATCTCTCATTTCAGGCTTTTCACCTGTTAAGGTGCTATGTGGATCAATTAAGTCCTCAGGCATGTACTGGTGGCCTAAGTCACATTCATCAGCATAGGCTTTTTCTGACTGACAGCCCGCAATAGGACATTTACCAACAACCTGACGGCCATTGAGGAAACATCCGGCCTTTGCATCATAGAACTGCTTGGTGACCAGCTTTTCCAGCCAGCCATTCTTATATAATGTAGTTATGAATTCCTTGCTTTCCTCAGCATGTACTTCCTTGGTATCACCGATTCCAGATGCTCCAAAGATATCCAGACTGATTTCATAATCCCTTAATGTCTTTTCCTGAGCCAGATGATTTTCATTTACATAATCTTCAATTGTACCGGTATAGCCTTCACTTTCAACTTTCTTACGGTACCCTTCAGCAATAGGAGAACCATAACAGTCAGTACCGGAAACAAAAATGACATTTTCCTTACCGATTCTGTCTCTTAAAAATCTGGCAAATGTATCAGCATGTACAAACATGCCACCGATGTGACCAAAATGTAATGTCTTATTGCCGTATGGCATTCCACCTGTAACTATGGCTCTTTTTGGAAATTCAGGACGATTCATAATATACCTCCAATAAACTACAAAATTATAGCATAGATAAGGCTTTTTTTACAGTTATCATGTCTCATATGTCGAAAGAAAACAGACCATAAATTGATCTGTAATCTTCAACTGTCTTAAGTATATTATTCAACTATAAATTCCAACCTGTTGTTTATGACTTCAAACTGTTTCTTCTTGGTATCAAGCTTTAATATCACATCACTCTTATCAGCTATGGCCAAGTCATGAGTGACCATTATTATGCACTTGTTTCTCTCATGAGCTAACTTCATGAATAACTCTATTATCCCCTCACTTGTCTCATGATCCAGATTCCCCGTAGGCTCATCTGCCATGATGATGTCCACATTAGTGCTCAACGCTCTCGCTATCGCTGTCCTCTGCTGCTCTCCCCCTGAAAGCCTGTTTACTCTTCTGTCTGCCGTCTCCTTATCTATTCCTAATTCCTCTAACAGCTTGTATGCTGTTTCCTTCTTGTTTCCCTCTATCTTATTCTCCGTTATGCCCATGGCTACCAATACATTCTCTACTGCCGTCATGTATTGGATGAGGTTATAGTTCTGAAAGACTATGCCGATGCAGTTTCTTCTGTATCTTTCATAACCTATCTCCTTGATGTCCTTTCCTTCATATAAGATGATTCCTTCCTTAGGAGAATCAAGAGCGCTTATCAAAGAGAGGAAAGTAGTTTTACCGCTTCCTGATTCTCCTAAGATGGCATAGAACTTACCTTTTTCAAATTCGGCATCAAGGTTATCCAATATTACTCTCTTATTTCTTCCATCCTGATAATAATATGTTATGTTCCTTACTTCTAAGATGCTCATAAACGCCTCGCTATTCTAACAACAGTTCCTTTGGTTTTATACGCGTTATAGAAAAACTAACTACTGCTGATGCCATTAAAATTATGATTATTTCTATCACAGCGTTTGTTTCAATTGTTTTTAAATATAGTTTTATCTCTGTTTCATTAATTATTTCATTAAGATCAATTAATGCCTCTCTGTTTAATCTATTTCCCAGATCGTCAGTCGTACTTGTTG
>JAFRLB010000027.1 GCA_017431405.1 Erysipelotrichaceae bacterium
AATGCCTGTGACTTAGGGAAACCGTTCAGAGTTGAACCTAAATACTGTCTAGCATAGTTGGTGTAGTTACCACCAGTTAACTTCTGGCATTCTGCGAATGTAGCATCAGCTACAACTGGCATTAACTTACCATTGAAGTTGAATGTTTCATACTTCTTGTCTAAGTCAGCCCATGTCTTAACTTCTACTGAAGCATCCTTAACCTTGATGAATTCATCTGGTCCGTAAGACATTGTGATCTGGCCCTGTACTGAGAATGCATAGTCAATTAATGTTAATGCAGCATTTAACTTGTTTGTATCAGCAGCACAACCTGCAACTGTTAATGCCCAACCTTCTGTCTTTGCAGATCTCCAAGATTCAGTGAATCTCATGAACTTAGCGCCAGTGCCATCGTCCCATTTTGCAACTGGAACCATGATTACTGTGTATTCTTCACCAGCAGCGTTGTCTAACTTGGTGTTGTTCATGATTGTCTGAGTCTGGTTGTAGTCGTATGACATTAAGCCAGCATCCTTTTCAAGATAGTTACCTGAGTTAACTGAACCAGATACAGCAACTAAGCCTTCCTGAACAAGCTGGTTCAATCTTTCAACTGCAGCGTATGAAGCAGCTTCCTGACGAGCATCATGTAAGTTGCCGTCCTTGTCGAAGTATAAGCTTTCCTGTCTTGATTCTAAGCCTCTTACACCAAATAAGTGACCAGCGAATCTGATTAAGTCATATTCTCTCTGTAAGTTAGTTGTTTCACGTGAGAATAAGCCAGAGATTGGGTTGCCATCATTGTCATTTAATGAAGCAACTGCACATCTTAATAATGCTACCATTTCATCAGCATCCCAAGCTGCATCATAACCTAAGAATAAGTCAGATCTGTTAGCGTATACACCAGCATATGTTGTATCGATGTATTCTCTGAACATTGCAACAGCTTCGTCACCTGTTAATGGCTGAGCATTCATCTTAGCGATGATGTTGTTAGCGCCGCCAACCTTCTTTGAGATAACCTGTGTGCCTGTGCCATCAGCTGTTAAAGATTCGATTTCGTAATCTTCTGTAACATATGGCTGATATACATAACCTGCTAAAGGTCTGTTAGCACCATGATATGCATCAGTACCATCTAATAAAGTTCTAACGAAGTCAGCTCTTACTAATGGCATTCTTTCGATATCATCGTTACCATCGAAGTATGGTGAGAAATAGATAGCACCATTTGAAGTATTACCTGTAATAGATAATCTGGCAATCTGGTTTTCCTGTAAGTAAGCCTTGAAGTTAGGCATTACATCTAAGTAATCAGCTAAGTTAACTAACTTGCCTTCTGCACCAGCAGCATTTAACAGAGCAGTTGTACCTGTAACGATATCAACCTGGTCTAACTGGTTTTCCCAAACTGGGAATTCCTTAGCTGCGGCCTGACCTGAATACTTGTCAATAAAAGTTATCTTTAACTTTTCTGATAAGTGCTGCCAGGTTGGCTTGAAGTCGCCTGTCTGGTATGTCTTGCCATCAGCAAGAGTGATACCTGAACCTGTAACGTCAGCGTTTGTGAAGCTGATACCGGTCTTGTCTGAGTTATAACCAGCAGCAACTCTTAATTCAGTTCCGTCTGCATAGTCTAAGTTTGCAGCAGGAATTGGTTCATCGCTAGGAGTGTTTCCGCCACCGTTGCCGCCTGAGCAGCCTACCAATGTCAGTAATACTACTAGCACTAAAACAATTGGTTTAAAAATTTTCTTCATTTTCTAGTCCTTTCTTTGAAAAAATGATTTATTTATTCCTTAACGCCGCCCATATTTACGCCTTTAGCGAAATATTTCTGGATGAAAGGATAAATAACTAATATTGGAATGATTGCAACAATAATCAGAGCATAAATAGCTGAGTTTGGAGAATATGGAGCTGTCCAAGAAGCTAATGTCTCTAAGTTTGTGTAATCTTCAAGTAACAATCTGATGAATACCTGCAGAGGCTGTTCGTTTGGTGAACCGCTTGCGGCAATCATCTGTCTGGCCCAGAAGTAACCGTTCCATCTTGAAATACCGAAGAACAGTGCAACTGTAGCGATTGTTGACTGTGACATTGGAATGTATACCTTTGTCAATACCTGGAATTCTGTAGCACCATCGACGATGGCTGCTTCTTCAATTTCGCTTGATACGCCTTCAAATGCGTTTCTTAACAGGATGATGTTCATGGCAGCCATACCCATGGCGATAACGATCAGCCACTTAACGTCGGTAATACCGATTGCAGCGAACACCTTCTGTGTCTGTAAGTAGTTCAGGTACTGTGGAACGATACCTGCACTGAACCACATTGTGAATACTAAGAAGAAGTTGAATCCAGATCTGAATAACAGTCTCTTCTTTGATAATGCATAACCGCCAAGGATTGATACGCCGATTGCCCAGATAGTACCATATACTGTCAGGAACAATGTATTTGTGTAAGCATTCCAGAACTGGTTGTTATGGAAAATTGATGAGAATGCATCAAACTGAATGTCCTTTGGGAACAGTATTACTTCGTTGTAGTCAACTGCATGAGCTCCTGAAATAGAAGAACTTACAGCGTATACGAACGGATATAAACATGCAAGTGAGAATACTGTCAGGAAAGTGTAACTCAGTACCTTGAATATTAATTCACTGGCTTCAAGTTTACGTTTCATAAATCAAATCCCCCTTAGTACAGTGATACATCACTGGCTTTTCTTGCTATTGAGTTAGCACCGATAACCAGGATCATACCGGTAACGTTATTGATCATTTCAGCAGCTGAAGCTATAGCCTGTGAGCCACCTTCCAGACCTAAACGATAAGCGAATGTTGATACAACGTCGGCAGTTACAAATGTATTTGCCTTGTATAACAGCATTACCTTTTCATAACCTACGGATAACAGAGAACCGATTCTGTTGATCAGCATGATTACAACTGTTGACAGGATGCTTGGGATAACAACATATCTCATCTGAGCCATCTTATTGGCACCGTCAATCTGTGCTGCTTCATATGAAGTAGGAGAAATGGCGATGATAGCTGCAAAGTATACGATGGAGTCATAGCCTGCGCCTTCCCAGATACCTGAGATCTGATAAATGGATCTGAAGAATGCTGGATTGTTCAGTAAGCCTGCATCAGCAGCTTCCTTGCTGATCAAGCCGATCTTGGCAAGTGCTGAAGCAACAATACCTGTGCTTGAAACAAGGTCACCCTGCTTGATAAGCATTGTAACAAGTGTTGTCATAACTACGGTTGACATGAACTTTGGCAGATATGTCAATACCTGGTAAATGCTTCTTAAAATGTTTGACTTAATTTCGTTGAAGAACAAGGCTAAGATGATTGGCATTGGGAAGCCAAACAGCAAGCCATAGAAACTAAGTAAGAAAGTGTTTCTGAATGCTCTCCAGAATGCAACGGTCTGAGTTGTACCGCCAAACATCAGTAATTTGAAGTTAGCGAAACCACACCATTTCATTTCTGCAACCTTTTTACCAACTTCGGTAATCTTGAAGCAACCCAATAATTCATACATTGGTAAGTATCTCCATAACAGGAATACCAGAATCATTGGAATAAGCATGACGTAAAGTCTCCAATCCTTTACAATCGCTGCCCAGTTCAGCTTCCAGCGGTTCTTTTCGACATCATCCCTGACTTTCTGTTCAGGGTCGAGTTCATAACACTTTAGCGTTTCGTTATAAACTAAATATTCATCATTCATCTTCCCATCCTCCATCTACGCTATTTTCATGAGAATTAATTCTTAACAGATATTGTTTCTGGTCCTCAAACAGCCCATCTACTCTTCTGACGACTATTAACATCAGTACTCCGAATACCAATGACAGCATGTCAGTGAATATGAACTGAATGATGACTCTTATATTGCTTCCAAGGACAACGACCGAAGCAAGTCCTCTGAAAACCTCCATCAGCAGAAAGCTTATTAGCAGGAATGCCATTGACATGAAGAAGCTTTCCTTAACTTTCTGTTTGCCTGTTTTTAACAGCCATGAGACTGTCAGCATGCACCCGAGATTACCGATCAGATAGATGACATACTGGCCAATCGTTCCTTTTTGTAGGAACACGAATATCAATGCATAGGCAACGGCATTGATGCTCGCAAACCAGTCCCACCTCATCATGACCATCACGAGCAGCGGTAACATGATTGATATTGAGTAAGGTTCATCAAACCACACGGTTGCTGCCTTCACGGTCAGGAACTCACATGCGGCATACATTATGATGAACAGTGCAATATCAATAGCTCGATACTGCTTAAAGCTCATGATTACTTACCTTCGAGTACTTTTTCAGTTTCCTTATCGAACAGATATACTTTATCGTAAGGGAGATAGAAATCGAAATTAACATCCATTGCAGGTGCATCATGTGGATCTACCTTAAGGATGACTGTATCTCTATCAATTTCAATGTAAATGTTTGTTGAATCACCAAGCATTTCAGTCAATGTAGACAGGGCATGGATCTTGTAGGCGTTTTCTACAGGATACATTGAGATGTCTTCAGGTCTGAACCCGAAGTATACATCGCCATCAGCGATCTTGTATCTGCTCTTGGAGATATCAAGCTTTAATGAGTTATTTTCAAAGGTAATGTCGTTACCCTTAATTGAACCCTTAATGAAGTTCATTGGAGGTTCACCGATGAATCCGCCAACGAACAGGTTACATGGATTGAAGTACAGTTCTTCAGGTGTACCGATCTGCTGTACATATCCATCCTTCATGACGACGATACGGTCAGCCATTGTCATGGCTTCGGTCTGGTCATGAGTTACGTAAATTGTTGTTGCATGAGTTGATCTGTGGATCTGAATGATTTCAGAACGCATGGTAACTCTCTGCTTGGCATCAAGGTTGGATAATGGTTCATCCATCAAGAATACGTCAACCTGTCTGATGATGGCTCTTCCTACGGCAACTCTCTGTCTCTGACCACCTGACAATGCCTTTGGCTTTCTGTCAAGGTATGGTGTTAAGCCGAGGATATCAGCGATCTTGTTAACCTTTTCATCGATGATGTCATCATCAACGCCTTCCAATGTCAGGCCGAATGCCAGGTTATCATATACTGTTAAATGTGGATACAGTGCGTATGACTGGAATACCATGGCTACTCCTCTGTCAACAGGAGACTTTTCGTTTGCTCTTTCACCATTGATCAGGAAGTCACCCTTTGAGATTTCTTCCAGACCGGCGATCATTCTAAGTGTGGTTGACTTACCACATCCAGAAGGTCCTACGAATACGATGAATTCGCCGTCTTTGATTTCCAGGTTGAAGTTATGAACCGCATGAAAACCATTTTGATATATCTTGTTTATATCTTTCAGAACTAAATTTGACATACATTATCCCTTCCTAAGCATATAGCTGACGCTATGAAAACGCTTACGTGCAAATATATTATAATTGTTAGCAGATTTATATTAAACAAATTTTTAAATTTTTTACACAAATTTTTAAAAAAGTATTTTTATCTGTTGTCTATCTTAACATTATTTATTTCTACTTCAGCGACATTATGGAAATAGAAACTGCCGTTAACCAGTTCTTCACAGTTGTGGATCATGGCTGGTGCCATTGGTGTCTTGAAGCTGTGATCAAAGGTTACGACCATGTTTTCCAAGATGATCTTGTCGATCTGGCTTTCCGGTAAACCATAGAAATAACCGGCACAGACTCTGGTATTCAGACACTTGATGTTCTTGAATCTGAATTCGCCAACATGAGGTGTCATTTCACTTACCGGGCGGTAATCCTTACTGTCGGCATAGTCATCATATGGATCATGGCTCAGGTAGTAATACATGTTGATTACTAAGCCAGCCATTACGCCATCCATGATGATGTTGTCAAAGTCAACGTTTTCAATGATGGCCTTATTGCCTCTGCCTCTCTTGGTCTTGATTCTCAGGCCTCTGTCAGTATTCTTGAAGATGCATCTTGAGACTTTTACGTTTTTAATGCCGCAGCTGCTTTCTGAACCGAATACTACACCGCCATGACCATCGCCCATGAAGCAGTTTCTGATCTCCAGATTTTCGGTAGGTCTGTAGAATTTATCAGCCATGATCTTCTTGCCTGACTTAATGGCAACACAGTCATCGCCAACCTGAATGTTGGTGCCTAACAGTCTCATGTTACGGCAGCTTTCAGGATCAAAGCCGTCGGTATTCGGACTTGTTGGGATTGACTTCAGTTTCAGATCAATGAAATCAAGGTCATCTGAATAGAACGGATGCAGGTTCCAGCTTGGTGAATTGATGATGTGCAGGCCAACTAATGAAACGTTCTTGCATCTGTTAACGAAGAAGTTATTGCCTCTCCAGGCACCTCTTCTGGTTCTGTGATCGATCCACCAGTCTGCCTTGTCGGCGTTACCGTTAATTGTACCTTCACCGACGATCATGATGTTTTCACTGTCGAAACTGGTTATTAGTGACATGAATGAATCATTTGGTTCGCCTTCCCAGGAAGCGTTTACCTGAGTTTTGTCTTCGTTATAGGCTAAGATGATCGGATAGTCTGCTCTGTTGTTACTGCCGATGAGTTCAGCATCCTTCTTGAAATACAGACAGGTATTTGAATGAATGTTTAGCGGACCGCTGTAATACTTTCCTTCAGGGAATACAACCATGTCATCGTTACATTCATCAAGCAATTTCTGAATCTTTTCGGTAACTAATACTGAACCGTCGTTTTCAACACCATAGTCCAGAACATTGAAGATGCGGTTGACCTTCTTTGTTTCTACCGTTATTTCCTCGTCATTAATGCCGATTGAATATACCTTACCCGGTTCCAGATCAAAAACCGTAAATACATTACGGTCTTCATTCTGGCGGTATAATACACCGTTAACATAGATGTCAACACTGTCGCTGTTATAGTAAGCGAGGTCGTTGTCAGCTTCAAAGCCGACAGATACCGGTGAAACATGAATCACTCTAAACATTTAAAAGGCCCTCAAACTTTCTGTTGTTCTTTACCTGCTCAATGAAGATCTCACTGATCAGTTCTGCCCCCTTCATTCTCAAGTGTGTATTATCGTCCATTCCCTCAGGATAGTTTTCATAGATTCCTGCATCGAAGTTCATGAACATGCTTCTGGTTGCGTCCTTACCCATTTTTCTTAACAGTTCCTTGGTTAAACTAGTCATGTCAATTGAATCAACATGCTTGTCTTCGGCAACCTTTAACATTGCCTCACGGTAACCCTGATGACATGTTTCATCAAGACTGCCGTCTTCTAAGAACCATCTTCTGTAAATAGGTGTTAAAAGCATGACATAAGCGCCTCTTTTCTGACACTCATCGACCATATAGATCAGATTGTCTCTGTATTCATAGTCAGGTCTGGTAAATCTTTCAACATCCTTAACGTGTTCATCGTTGTGACCGAATTCGATCAGTACGATGCTGTCGGAATCAACTGCTTTGATTGCTTCTGAAAAATGCCCTAAATCAATGAACGTCCTGGTACTTCTGCCGTTTTTGGCAAAGTTAAGAAGCTCTACATCAGGATTTAATTTCTTCTGTAAAGCCTGTGGCCAGCCAACCTGTGGAAAGGTTGTCTGATCATTGTGCTGCATTGTAGAATCGCCTAAACAAATAATCTTCATTAATATATTTCACTGTAGGCCATGATGAATGGCGCAACTCCTTTTACCTCATTAGTGGAAATGTTCTCTGACATGTAGTATTCAAATGAACCGTCACGCTTGTAGTTATCCAAGCCGCCTACCTGACAGATGTTATACAGGTTACGTCCGTCAAACTGCTTATCCAAGACAGTATCGAAGATTGAATGACCCAGAGAATCATCTTCCAGCATGCCAAGTTTCTTACCCTTGAAGATCGCATAAGCCATCATTACGGAACCTGAAGTTTCCAGATAGTTATGGGCCCTGCGGATATCAACCAACTGATAAAGCATACCATCTTCAAGGTAAGGTTTCAATCCTTCGATCTCCTTGACCAGGATCTCCTTGCAGATATCAAGGTGCAGTTCTTCGTAAATGTCAGCCATTGCCATCATTACCCAGCCGCAGGCTCTTGCCCATACGTTAGGTGACTTTCCTGTTTCCTTATCAGCCCACTGCATTACCTTTGCTTCATCATAGGCATGAACAAACAGCTTTCTGTCTTCATCGTAAAGTCTCTTTAATAATGTGTGCAGCTGATGATCTACATCTTCAACTGTCTCTTCCTTGCCAAACTGCTTTGCATACATGGCAATGTATAAGACGCCCATGTAGATGCCGTCCATCCAGACCTGGTTAGGGTAGATCTGCTTGTGCCAGAATGAACCTTCCTTGGTTCTTGGATGATGCTGCATCTGATCATACATTGTATCCAAGGCGATCTTGAATCTTTCCTCAGGAGTGTCACGGTATAACTTCATCAAGCCAATGCCAGGACATACGTCATCGATTGAATACTTGGTAGGTTCATAATTCTTGATTACGCCCTTTTCATCGATCATGCCGTCATAGAACTTATAGACGAAGTCATAGTATTTCTGTTCACCGCTTGCCTTGTACATGTCATAGATGGCAGTCATTAAGATACCGTCTTCATAGCACCATACGCCATTCTTATATGGTTTGAAGTATTCCATGTACTTATCAATATATTTGTTGATTACGTTATTCATTTTCCAGTCTCCTCATATATTCTATTGATGTCTGTATGTCTTCTCCTGTTACCCCTTCAAATACCAATACGGCATCGCTTAATTCTTCCTTGATGCGGGATACATAGTACTTCCAGTTCATTATGCCCTGTCCTATGCCGCACTGTTTCAGCTTGCCGTCAACTACGTTGAAGTCCTTGACATGGAATACTCTGATTTTATCCTTGAACAGTTCAAGGCATTCATCGAATATTCTGTCAGCTTCCTTGTAATTATCGATGTTCAGGTAATTGAAGACATCTACAGTTACATCATTGATTTCAGTTTCATCTATCAGTCTCTTCAAGAGTTTCGGTTCAAATACCGTATGAGCATATGCACCTTCAATGATCGGTCTGGTCTTGAAGATGTTGCCATAGTGCTTTAAGCCCTTAACGGTTTCCTCAACGATCTTGTAGGCTTCTTCAGTATGATTGTATTCGTTGTAGGTCCACTTGTCGCCATTGGCACTGCCTGTTTCCGAACCGATCAGCTTACAGTCATATACCGGTGCCGTTTCCATGCACCACTTGAAGTATTCAATGCCGTCAAGTCTCTTTTCCTCATCCGGATGGATCATGTTGAAGTAAGCCCCGATCATGGCAACCTTAATGTCGTTTTCCTTCAGCTTGTCAGCCAGATCCAGCAAGAAATGCGGATCCATGTTGAAATTCTTAAAGGCCTTCTTATAAACAAGCTGCAGATAGTCCAAGTCAAACTGCCTGTAGCTCTTTACAAACTCGTCGATCGTTTCAAACGGTGCACCAGGTAAATCGTGCCCCCTGATTCCTAATTTTAATCTCATAAGCACCCCACTGTCTTTAGTACATATATTATTATCAGTAAGCTGATAATTGAAAACATCGTTGTGTAAATAACTATTTCATTTGCCAGATCTTCATCCCCGCCTAATTCCGCTGCCATTACAGCGCTGCTGACAGCCGTAGGAGAAGCAAACACGCTTATCATGACCGCAAAGTCGACTGCGTTAAATAAGCCTGTCAGATAAGCCGCTAACATTACCACTCCAGGGAACACCAGATTCTTTACGGCCACAACACTCATTAACTTCTTCATGTTGGAAACACTGTGAGAGAAGTCCAGACCTGCCCCTACCAGTAACAAGGCAAAAGGCGTTGACATCTGGGCTAAATAACCAATGACCTTATAGACAAAGCCCAGGTTATTCTTAATAAAGAAAGCTGATTGCGGCACTACCATTCTGAACAGTAAGACCGCAATGCCCAATACTATTGAAATGATGATCGGGTTCTTGCGCAGGTTATTGATTGTCCTGGAGAATACCCTGCCGTTTTCCTTTGTGTCACCGTATAAGGTTAATGCCGTTACGGCTAAGATGTTGAACATTGGAATGACGAAGATCGAAAGAATCGATATCTCATTACTGGTCTGACTTATTAGTTCACTGTCCGTAAACATCAATGTTGAAAGAGGAATGCCGACATAGGCAAAGTTACTTCTGACAACACCCTGAATGATGACCCCGATCTGATTACGCTTATCAGAAACGGCCCTGGCAAAGAAAACAGATAAAACAAATTCCGCAAGAATGGCCAGCACCGTAAAAACGATCATCGCATACGGTACTTCATCCAATACGGAATCATAAAGGTTTTTAAAAAGAGAACATGATAACAGCACGTAAAAGCAGAGTTTATTACCCCTTTTGACAAAATCACGGGTAAAGAAACCTGATTTCTTGAAGATGTATCCCAAGGCCAGTAAAATGGCCATCGGTAAGACGATATTCGCCGCAAAAAGTATCTCACTCATGTGCTGTTATCATGTTTAATTGAATTATTATCTTAAGTCAGTCATGGCAACGTTGTCCATGTCATCGAAGTCCTGGTTTTCACCGCACATGCCCCAGATGAATGTATAGTTCTTGGTAGCGCTGGCTGAATGAATTGACCATGATGGAGAAATGACAGCTTCTTCGTTTCTCATGACGATGTGTCTTGTTTCTGTCGGTTCACCCATTAAATGGAATACGACATCATCTTCGCCTAATTCAAAGTACAGATAAACTTCCATTCTTCTGTCATGTGTATGACATGGCATTGTATTCCAGACACTGCCTTCACAAAGTGTTGTCATACCCATTACCAGCTGACATGATTCAACCTGACCAGGTAAGATGTAACGGCGTAAGAATCTGTGGTTACAGCCTTCAGCTGAACCTAATTCTCTGGTAAATACATCTTCAGGATGTACTACCTTTGTTGGATATTCCTTATGAGCCGGGCAGGAATTGAAATAGAACTTGGCAGGATTACTGTCATCAACTGATTCCAGCTTAATGTCCTTTGAGCCTCTGCCGATGTAGATGGCATCCTTGTAACGTAATTCGTAAACGTTACCGTCAACGATGACTCTTCCCAAGCCACCGATGTTGAAAATGCCCATTTCTCTTCTCTGTAAGAAGTATTCAGCTCTGAGCTCATCACCTGCTTCAATTGTCAGAGTCTTGCCAACTGGCTTTGCACCGCCGGTAATGATTCTGTCAATGTGAGAGTATACGTATTTGATTTCGTTTTCCCTGAAAAGATCCTGAATCAGGAATTCTTCTCTTAAACGGTCTGTATCATAGTGTTTTGCGTCCTTTGGACTGCAGGCTGTTCTTAATTCCATGTTTTCCTCCTATAAGGTTACGCCCTTCTTAAAGATTGCCAGATCATGATATCCTTCTTCTTCGGATCTGACCTTCTTGCCTGAAGCAGTTTCCATTACCAGCTTATAGAGCTTTTCACCCATCTGCTGCAGGTCTGTATTTTCATCATCAACAAGTTCACCGGCATTGAAATCGATCCAGTTCTTCTTGCGGTTGTATAAGGTTGAATTTGATGAGATCTTGATTGTTGGTACTGGAGAAGCAAACGGTGTGCCTCTGCCGGTAGTAAACAGAATGATCTGAGCGCCGGCTGCAGCCAGGGCAGTTGAAGCTACCAGATCGTTACCCGGTGCACTTAATAAGTTCAAGCCAGGTTTCTTGACTGTATCACCATATTCAAGAACATCAATTACGCGGCTTGCACCTGACTTCTGAACACAGCCGTTTGACTTGTCTTCCAGCGTTGAGATGCCGCCCTTCTTATTACCCGGTGATGGGTTTTCGTAAATGGTCTGATGATTGCTGCGGAAGTAATCCTTGAAGTTATTGATCAGGGCAACTGTCTTGTCGAATACTTCTTCATTGATTGCTCTGTTCATTAATAACTGTTCTGCACCGAACATTTCAGGAACTTCAGTTAAGATCGTTGTGCCGCCTCTGGCGATCATGATGTCAGAGAAACGACCTACTGTAGGGTTGGCACTGATGCCGCTTAAGCCGTCAGAGCCTCCGCACTTCAAGCCGATTACCAGCTTGCTTGTTGGCAGTTTTTCTCTCTTGAAGCTCTTAACGTATTCGCTTAATTCTTCAAGGATCTGTAAGCCGTATTCTACTTCATCTTCATGTTCCTGACAGATCATGAACTTGATGTGCTTTTCATCATATTCACCAAGATGCTTCTTGATTTCGCCAATATTTGAGTTTTCGCAACCCAAGCCAACAACCAATACGCCGCCGGCATTTGGATGCTTGATCAGATCAGCTAAGATCTCTCTGGTATTTTCCTGGTCATCGCCCATCTGTGAACAGCCGTATGGATGGTTGAAGGCAACGATTTCTTCCAAGCTTCCACCGACAAACTTCTGAGCTTCCTGCTCCATTTTCTTGACTACTGAGTTAACACAGCCAACGGTTGGGATGATCCAGATTTCATTTCTGACACCAGCCTTGCCGTCTTCTCTGAGATAACCCTCAAAGTATTCTTCGCCAACCAGTTCATCAACATAGTCAACAGGAGTATAGGTATACTCGTTATTGTCGCCTAACGATGTCTTAATGTTGTGAGTATGAACATGTTCACCGCGCTTGATGTCACTTGTGGCATAGCCGATCAGGTTATCGTACTTGATGATGGCTTCGCCTTTCTTAATGTCACATAAGGCAATCTTGTGGCCTAATTCAATGTCTTCAATTAACACTGTGCCATCAGCCAGTTCAAAGCCCTTGGCTAACGGTACCAATGCTACGGCAACCTTGTCATGGTCGTGTCTCTTAATGTATTGCTTCATTAAATCATCTCCATGGCCTTTTCAGCACCATAGTTTCTGATGTTTTCCAATCCTCTGGTTACTTCATCAACGAGTCCTTCAACTTCGGTCAAATCCTGGCCATGGAACTTAACGTTGCTTAAGTACTTTGTTACTAATTCCTTAGCTGGTAACTGGCTGTTGTCTCTGAAGAATTCCAATACGTCCGGATCGTCCATTATCTTGTATTCTTCGCCATTTCTGTGACCGATCAAAGCACCGTCTCTGATTTCTGTGCCGTTATAGAAGGCCAGTAAGGCTGCGATTGAGAAGCTTAAGTTCTTTGGTAATTCATGGTTCTTTTCAACATAGCCTAATAATGAAGGCATGCATCTAGCTCTCCACTTGGAAACGCTGTTCAGAGAGATTGATAATAAGGCATGCTTGATGAATGGGTTATTGAATCTGTCAACAACGGCATCAGCGAAGGCCTTTAACTCATCCTTAGGTAAGGTTAATGTAGGAATGATTTCTTCCTGAATTGTCTTATTCATGAAGTCTCTTACTAACTTGTCATCCATTGATTCCTTGACATAGTCATGTCCGATCAGATAACTTGCCAGTACGAATGAAGTATGAGCACCGTTCAGGATTCTTACCTTTCTCTGCTTATATGGCTTCTGGTTGTCAGTGAAGATGATGTCCATCTTTTCCTTGCCTTCAAGAGCCTTGTCTAAAGGTAATTCCTTACTGATGTCTACAGGAGATTCAATTACCCATAAGGCAAATGGTTCAGCTGTATCAAGTAAGTCATCGTTATAACCTAACTGAGCACAGATCTCATCCTTCTCATCTCTTGGATAACCAGGAACGATTCTGTCTACCAGTGTGCTGGTGAATACGCAGGCTTCATCAACCCAGTTTCTGAAGTCTTCAGGCAGATTCCATAAGTTGATGTAATCATGAACGTACTTGCATAATACGATGCCGTTATCATCAATTAATTCAACCGGTAACATGATCAGACCCTTGCTTCTGTCACCGTTGAAAGCCTGATATCTTTCATACAGGAACTGAGTTAGCTTAGCTGGATATGTTACATAAAGCTTTTCTTCAAACTTGTCTTCAGCATTGAAGACGATGCCTGCTTCAGTTGTATTTGAAACAAAGAACCTTAATTCTTCTTCATGAGCTAAGGCAAAGTATTCTTCCTGTTCATAGTGAACTGTCAATGCTTTGGCTACTGAAGTGATGACTCTTGTTTCAACGTACTTTTCGCCGTTGATGTTACCTCTTAACTGTAATGTATACTGGCAGTCCTGGTGTTTGAATCTGTCAACATTACTGTTTGGCAATGATTCTACAATGGCGATACTGCCGTCAAATAAACCCTTTTCGTTTGCCAGATCAAAGAAGTAATCTACGAAGGCACGTAAAAAGTTACCACCGCCGTACTGAACTACTTTAATTGGTCTTTTCTTGGCGTGTGTCATTTCTGCATTAATATTATTCATATATCTTTTACTCTCCTACGGCTTTATTATATCTTAATTACCTTTTTTGTCCATTATAATGTAGAATAACTATAATTAAAAAGGAGGATGTCTGTGCCTTACAGACAGTCAAGAATATGACCACTTATCAGAAAAGCATCAGCATCGCCTACATCGGCGGCGGCTCCAGGGGCTGGGCCTGGACCTTCATGACTGACCTGGCTCTTGAACCATCACTAAAGGGAACCGTAAGACTTTATGACATTGATCATGAAGCATCAAGGAAGAATGAAAAGATCGGTAACGATTTAAAAAACGACGAAAGATGTCTTTCCGATTTCAACTATGTTTCAGTTGACAGCTTAAAGGAAGCTCTGACAGGCGCTGACTTCGTAGTCATTTCCATTTTGCCGGGAACATTTGATGAAATGGAAGTAGACGTTCATGTCCCGGAAAAGTACGGCATCTACCAGTCAGTTGGTGATACCGCCGGTCCTGGCGGCTACATCAGAGCCTTAAGAACCATTCCGATGTTTGTGGAAATAGCTGAAGCCATCAAACAGTATTCACCAAACGCCTGGGTAATCAACTACACAAACCCGATGTCATTATGCGTTAAGACATTATATGAAACCTTCCCTGGCATTAAGGCCTTTGGCTGTTGCCATGAGGTTTTCAATACTCAGGAAGTACTGGCATCAATCATTTCCAATGAACTAAGCATCCCTGACATTAAGAGAACAGATTTATATACAAATGTAATAGGCATTAACCACTTCACCTGGTTTACCAGTGCCTCCTACAGAGACATTGACATTTTCCCAATATACCGCAGATATGTTGAAGAGCACTTTGAGGAAGGTTATGAATTCACCAGTGACAACTGGATGAACAGCTACTTCTCCTGCGCTCACAGAGTAAAGTTTGACCTTTTCAGGAAATACAACAACATCGCAGCGGCTGGCGACCGTCATCTGGCAGAATTCATGCCTGGTGATTCCTATTTGAAGAACCCGGAAACTGTAGAAAGCTGGAAGTTCACTTTAACACCGGTATCTTACCGTAAGGATGACCTACAGAAGAGACTTGCCAGAAGTGCCAGATTATACAGTGGCGAAGAGCACATTGACTTGAAGTCAACCGGCGAGGAAGGCGTTCAGCTGATCAAGGCTTTATGCGGTCTGGCTAACAGGGTTTCAAACGTTAACCTACCTAACTATGCCTTACAGATTCCTAATTTGCCAAAGGATGCCGTTGTAGAAACAAATGCCCTGTTCTGCTTCGATAACGTAACCCCGGTATTTGCCGGTGAAATGCCTGAAGACATCAAGAAGCTGACAATGCCGCACATTGAAAATCACACCCGCATTTACAAGGCTGCCATAAACAGGGACAGAAACCTGGTATATGAAGCCTTTGAAAACGACCCTAACATCAACGGACGCATGAATAAGGAAGAAATCAGAAGTCTGGTTGATGAAATGATCGCAGGAACCAGTAAATACTGCGACCTTTAAGATTAAACTAAGCTAATGTAAACTGACGTGTTACATTATGCACAGGAGAATTTCTTGTGAGACAATCACCCTCAAAAGTAAAATATGATTGTCAGAAGAAAGGAGTTCACACACATGAATGAACTGGGAAATAAGATTGCTAAGAAAAGAAAGGATCTGGGAATAACTCAGTCTGAATTCGCTGATCAGCTGGCTGTTACCAGACAGACTGTCAGCCGCTGGGAAGCCGGTACGGTATTGCCGGACATTGATAAGATTCCGGATATCGCTGCCATTTTAAAGGTCAACTGTGATTACTTATTAAAGGATGAGGTATATGATGATGAACCTCTCGTCAATAAGGCCGTAAGCCGCTTATTGAAGGAATCAAAAGGCAAAACGGTAAGACTGTCATTCTTTGAAGATGAAGCCGACATCGATCTTTTCAATACCGACTGTAAGATCGTTGACTTCTCCGGTAACTGGATGAAGGTAGAAGCCGATACAAAGAAAGGCAGAATTGAAAAGCTGATTCCAATATCTTCAGTTCTTTCCTTACAGATCAAGGAGGATAAGTAAATGGAGGTACTGGGATTCATATTTGGCATATTTGGCTTAATGGCCTATCTGGAATCAAGCTCATTAAAGAAAAGAGTTGATGAGTTGGAAAGAGAACTGACAAAGATCAAGGGAACCTCATTCCACGAAGACCGTACTACCTTAGTACAGGCAGTTAATACCTATGTCGGTAAAAAGGTCAACATTGAAATGAAGGAAGACCATGGCGACATGGACATCATCAATTACGGCAATTCCAAATACGGTTCAATAACCGTTCTTGACAGTGATGATGAATGGTTATTGATTCACATCGAAAGCCCTAAGGAAAACATGGACAAGCTCATCCGTCTTGAATCAATTGAAAGAATCAGCTTAATAGTTAAATAAGCAAAACAAAGCCCTCAAACGAGGGCTTTTGTTATGTCATTTTAGAAGAATCTTACAACCAGATCCTTACTTGCGGCACATGTGTCTTCCATGTCACCGAAGCTGATGATTTCACCGCCATAGTAAGTGTTCTGCTTACCCTGCATTGCTTCAAGCTTGTCATACCAGCCATTAGCGTAGTCTTCAGAACTTACATGTGGACAGTAGTATGTTTCCTGTTCATACAGTCTTTCCTTAACCGGGAAGCCGCATAATTCCATGTCCTTCATCATTGTATCGATGGTGTAGTCGTATGTTACGTCTTCACTGCCTAAATGATTTCTCAAGGCATAGACAACGCTTGGACAGTTAGCACCGAGATCTTCCCATCTGTGATAGTAAACCATGGCATGACCTAATCTGTCATATGTCATGTTATCGAAGATGTAACCGGAAATTGTTGGGCCGGCGTCTTCATCAAACTTGCTGATGAAGTCAACGTACTTTTCATGGATGATCTTGCTGAAGAGTTCCTTTTCATCTTCTCTGGCATCTGCGAACTTGGCAAAGTGATCAAGTGGTGTTGTAACGATCAGTTTATCAAATTCTTCAACTCTTTCACCTTCAGCATCTCTGATGGTAACCCTGATCTTGCCTTCTTCTCCTTCAGCCGGTCTTTCAACCTTTACTACTTCAGTATTCAGATGGGCAGGATGCAGTAACTTCTTATTGGCATTAACGTAGATTGACTGTGTGCCATCCTTCCAGGTCCAAAGTCTCATGTTGACGAATTCAATTGCGGTTGTCGTATCAAGATACTTCATTACGTAAGCAGCCGGAATTTCATCAAAGTAGCCGTAACCGAATGATGTGTAAGGTCCGATCCAGATCTTCATTACTTCTTCAACACCGTTTAACTTACAGAACTTGTCAAATGGTAATGCCAGATCCTTTAAGTTAGGGTTAACACCTTCAATGTGATTGAGGGCATTGTCAACGCTCTTATCCAGACCGGAATACTTACCCTGAGCTACGCCTCTATGACCGTAGCAGTCATAGCCCTTGTACTTGGTGTTCATGATTTCAACCAGTTTCTTCATCTGGCTCTTCAGCTTTAACAGATCAAGAGTCTTCTTAACTGAGAAGTCCTTCTTTGGATCAAACGGGAAGATTTCCTTACCGCTTGAATCACGGTACATTCTTCTCATGTTAGGCCCGTCAGCGTGAGTTGTTCCGCCGAATTCTTCTACTTCGTGAACGGCATGGTAAGTGATGGCACCCATGATTGCGCCAGTTTCATATGATCTTTCCTCACCGTTTACTTCGATCTTAGGAGAATAAGACTTACCGCCAACCTTGTTGAGCTTTTCGTAGATCTCGTAGTTCTCATATCCTTTTTTCTGCAGATACATTGCTGCAGAAATGCCTGCAGGGCCTCCGCCGATAATGCAGACTCTGTCATTTAAATTTGCCATATTTTTTCTAACCTCTTTTTGATTTATCCTTTATAATAATTTTACCACTACAAAATGCCTGTTGACCATAAACTGTCGACAAATTAGTGCATTTTTTCACAATT
>JAFRLB010000028.1 GCA_017431405.1 Erysipelotrichaceae bacterium
ATGCATCATTGATTTCACTTGTCATTGGTACCGGTACTTTGGCTGGTACGATTTCAATCGCCATCTTCACTTATACCATCTGTGTAAAGATGTTATATGAACAGATTGAAACCATTGACATGGGTCCATATGAGGCCATGGAATCTACAGGTGCATCCAGAATCAAGTGTATTATCAACGCTGCTTACCCACAGGTAAGAGGTTATTTCTGGAGTACAGTTCTGTACTGTTTTGAAACTAACGTCAGAAGTGCCGCCATCTTAGGTTATGTCGGTGCCGGTGGTATCGGTGTTCAGATCAACACTCAGTTAAGATGGAGAGCATATGCCAATACCGGTCTGATGCTGTTTGTCTTAGTTTTAACCGTAGTAGTAATCGAGACCATATCTCGTGAAATTAGAAAGAAGCTGGTACAAGGATGACAACAAAAGAATATACAGTTGAAAGTCAGCTTAAGAAATTCCCGTCATTAGTACCACGTTATCTGATTGAGATAGCCGGTGTCACGATCATTTATCTTTTAAGCAATTATACATTGGACTTTTCAAGCATTAATGATAAGGGTCTTAAAATTGCGGCTGCAGCCTTAAAGGGTCTTGTTCATCCATCAATTGATCTGATCACCAGACTTGATTCATCAGGCTTGCTGTACATGTTAATGGAAACATTGGCAATTGCATTCTTAGGTACGATCATCGGTATTGTACTGGCACTTCCATTAGCATTCCTGGCCAGCCGTAACATTGCTCCTAAGTGGGTAAATTACATCTGTCTGACGATCATTTCAATCATCAGAGCATTCCCGGCCTTCATGTATGGCATCATGTTCGTACGTGTTACTTCATTAGGTGCATTTGCCGGTGTACTCACGATGGCTGTCAGCTCCATAGGCATGCTGGCTAAATTGTTGATCGAAGCCATTGAAGACATGAATCCTGGCATCGTTGAAGCTCTTGATGCTTCAGGATGTTCACCATTCGAAAAGATCAGATATGGCATGATTCCTCAGTTAAGTTCAAATATCGTTTCCATTGTTATCTATCGTCTGGATATCAATGTTAAGAACGCTTCAATCTTAGGTGTTGTCGGTGCCGGTGGTATCGGTGCTTCACTGATTTTCTCAATCGGTAAGCAGGCCTGGGGTGAAGTTGGAGCCATGTTATTAGGCTTGGTTGTATTAGTACTCGTTCTTGAATACTTCTCAACCAGAATCCGTAAGAGACTGGCCGTAGGCGAATAATTAAATTCATGAAAGCTCAGATAGCAATATCTGAGCTTTTTATTATCAAAATCCCTATGGTGCTTTATAATATTCATAGGTGATAAATATGGCAAAATTATATTTCAAGTTTGGAGCTATGGGCTCTTCTAAGACGGCTAATGCCTTAATGACAAAGTTTAATTATGAAGAAAAGGGGAAGAAGGTATGGCTTATAAAGCCTGCCATTGATACAAGAGACGGGGAAACGGTATTAAGAAGCAGGATCGGCTTACAGGCCAATGCAACAGTAATTAAGAAAGAGGACAGAATAATCGACATCTGTCCGCTTAATGAGATAGACGTAATAATATGTGATGAAAGTCAGTTCCTTACACCACAACAGGTCGACGATCTGAGACTCATCGTATCAGACTACAATATTCCGGTATTATGTTTCGGCTTGCGTTCAGACTTCCTGACACATTTATTCCCGGGTTCACAGCGTTTATTTGAACTGGCTGACAGTATTACGGAAATAAAGTCCATCTGCAAGTGTGGGGCCAAGGCAACAGTCAATGCCAGATTTGATGGTAATGGCTACATTCAGACTTCCGGTGAACAGATCCAGTTAGGCGGCAATGAAAGTTATGAAAGCATGTGCTGGAGCTGTTATCACAAACTTGTATTAGAAAAGGGCAACAGATTAAACAAATAAAGA
>JAFRLB010000029.1 GCA_017431405.1 Erysipelotrichaceae bacterium
ACACGTTAAAATACATGTTTTCAATGGTCCAGGCTAACTGGCCCAGGAAACCAATCAATAACAGGGCTATCCAGAATTTCGTGTTCTTGTTCATGTTCTTACCTCCAAAAAAGCAATTGAAAGCTGATTCAATTGCTAGTTAGTTTCTTCACCGTCTCTGTCGTCGTTTTTCTTCAGATATTTCTTTAATTCTTCCAGAGTCAGATCAACCGCATTGTTTCGGTTTGCCAGATGAGCTGTCTTATTTAGCAGGTTCATGCTGGTGATGCGGTATCTTTCACCCTCGTATTCAATAGCGGCATTCAGCTTAGGCAGGCCCTTGCGCATGCACTTGTAGTTTTCGTCTTCATATTTCAGACAGCACATCAACTTGCCGCACTGTCCTGAAAGCTTCTGCGTATTCAGGGCCAGTAACTGGTTCTTTGCCATGTTGATTGAAACGATGTCAAAGTCTTCAAGGAATCTTGAACAGCATGTTTCCATGCCGCATGTTCCCAAGCCGCCAACGATCTTGGCTTTGTCTCTTGAACCGATCTGTCTTAGTTCAATACGGCATTTGAAGATTGCGGCTAACTGTTTCAGTAATTCACGGAAGTCGATACGGTCATCGGCAACATATGAGAAGATTACCTTTGATCTGTCCAGTGTGTATTCAGCTGAGATCAGATACATTTCCAAGCCAAGCTTTTCAATGCACTGCTGGCACTTGGCCATGGCTTCCGGTGCATGAGCCTTGTTGGCTTCATGGTTGGCAATGTCTTTTTCCGTAGCCTTACGAAGGACAGGTTTCAATTCGATTCCTAAAGAGAATGTGGATGAATCTCTTAAATCACTTATGATATCACCTAATTCCATGCCTCTGACAGTTTCAACAACGACTTTGTCACCATATTGTATGGTTTCATCGTCAGTGCCGAAATTGTAGGCTTTCTTGGAATTGGAGAACTTGACAGAAACAACATATTTATTTGAAACTTTCTGGTTTGTCTGTTCCATTTCGGTCATGTTTATTCACCTCCTGACAGGTTGTATAAGAACTGATCTATTATCAGTAACAGGTTTGCGGAATGTATTAGGGCATCCTTTCCTGTGGTAACTGCCTTTAAGAATTTTCCGGAAGCAAAATTCTTTTCTCTGGCAGTATTCAATAACGTTTCCCAGCTCTGATCATCAATGACGATGTTGTCATGATAGTCATCTGCGAATACCGTTGCGATATTCAGAAAATACTGGAAACATTCTCTGTCTGACTTACGGTCAGACTGGTTTGTGTTAAACAGGTTATTTTCCAGATATATCATAGCAGTTTTTTTGTTTTTGAAATAGTAGGTCATGAACTCTACGAAGTAATTAACTGCGTTCTGATAGGTGGACGTATTACTTACGGCTAATAACTGTTCCTTATTCTGAACCAGTTCAGATAACAGATGTGCGTTTAACGGATCAATGTCATTTTGAATGGCAAAGTCATAGAACATGGTTTTCGGTAAAGGACGGAAACTTATTTTCTGACATCTCGAAATGATCGTCGGTAATAATCTTTCCGGTTGAGAAGTTACGAAGATTCCTACCATGTTGTCACTTGGCTCTTCAATGAACTTCAACAGGCTGTTGGCAGCCTTTAGGGTCATATTTTCACAGTCGTTGATTATGAATACCTTCTTGCCGGCAGCTTCTAAGGCAGTCTGGGAAAACTGATCCTGAATCGTATTAATATGTTCAATTTTAAGTAATTCCCTGGAGCCGTCAAGATATATGAAATCAACGTAGCTGTCATTCTTTATCCTGATGCACTCAAGACATTCTTCACATGCCCAGTTACCGACTTTATGGGAACATACCAGGCTCTGAGCCAACAGAAAAGCTGTTTCCTGCTTAAGTGTACCTCTTGGCCCGGTGAACAGGTAACAGTGGGAAAGATTATCGTTTTTCAAGGCATTGTCCAGTATCCGGAATACAACCGGCTGCTGAGACTTCAATGTGTCTTTAAACATTCTTTCTTATCCTGTTGATGACAAGCTCGTAAGCCTGTTTTTCTACATCCTCTACTTTCTGAGAAGCATCTATGGTTATGATTCTTTCAGGGTATTTTTCACATACAATCTTATAGCCTTCATGTACCTTATGGTGGAAGTTAACGTTTTCTCTGTCGAGTCTGTCCAAGCCTTCACCGCGGTTTGAAATTCTCTTTAAACCTGTTTCAACTTCAACATCAAAGAATAAGGTCATATCAGGCATGCAGTCATCAATGGCAAACTTGTTTATCTGCCATACTTCATCTATGCCAATGTTACGGGCATAACCCTGATAAGCTAATGAAGAGTCGATGAAACGGTCACAGATGACGACCTTGCCGGCTTCAAGTGCTGGTAAGATGACCTCAACAAGGTGCTGACGACGGCTTGCGGCATATAATAATGCTTCGGTTCTGACATCCATGGCAGTGTTCTTAACACTTAAAATGACGTTTCTGATCTGCTCAGCAATGTCTACGCCACCAGGCTCACGTGAATAAATTGCATCAATTCCTTCTGCCAGAAGTCTTTCATATATGTAACGGCATACGGTTGTCTTTCCGCTGCCTTCGCCACCTTCAAAGGTGATAAATAAACCCTTGCTCATATTCATAAATCCTCGCATAAATAATTATAACATGGATGAGGTTATTTGGAAAAAGCCTTTAAATATGAGAGGATGATTATTATAATATGGACATAAAAAGGGAGAGTATGACAATATGAATTTCAGACCTGAAAAGAAACTGGGCTTTGGTTTAATGAGATTACCGTTAAACAATAAGTCCGATGACGCAGACATTAACATTGAAGAAATGAAGAAAATGGTAGACATGTTCATTGAGAGAGGGTTTACCTATTTCGATACAGCCTGGATGTATAATGGCTTTAATTCTGAAAACGCAGCTAAGGAAGCCTTAACCAGCCGTTATCCAAGAGAAAGTTATACCCTGGCAACAAAGTTACATGCCGGATTCTTTAATTCACTTGAAGACAGAGATAAGGTATTTAATGAGCAGTTAAGAAAGACTGGTGCAGGCTATTTTGACTATTACCTGTTACATGGCATTGAAGCCAGCATGTTGCCTAAATATGAAAAGTTTGATTGCTTTAACTGGTTATTGGATAAGAAGGAAAAGGGATTAGTAAAACATGCCGGTTTCTCATATCATGATTCACCGGAACTTCTGGATGAGATCTTAACCAAGCATCCTGAAATGGAATTTGTTCAGTTACAGATCAACTATCTGGACTGGGAAAGTCAGTGGATCCAGTCAAGAGCATGTTATGAAGTGGCAACCAAACATAATAAACCGGTTATCGTAATGGAACCTGTAAAAGGTGGAACCCTGGCAAAGGTGCCTGCAGATGTTGAAAAGATGTTTAAGGATCATGATGAAAAGATGTCAGTACCAAGTTGGGCAATCAGATTTGTGGCCAGCTTGCCAAATGTAATGGTCGTATTATCAGGAATGAGTTCTCTTGAACAGTTAGATGACAACACTGGTTACATGCAGAACTTCACACCTCTTACAGAAGAGGAGAAGCAAATGTGTTTCAAGGCCGGGGAAATGATCAACGGTAAGATCACTGTTCCTTGTACAGCCTGCCACTATTGTACTGATGGATGTCCAATGCACATTTGTATCCCAGAGTATTTCTCTTTATACAATGAAGATATGAGAGAAGATCTGGAAGAAAAAGGCTGGACCATTAACTTCTCTAATTATGACATGTTGACAAGTGAACATGGTAAGGCAAGTGAGTGTATTGAATGTGGCCAGTGTGAAGGAGTATGTCCTCAGCACTTACCGATAATTGACTTACTGAAAAACGTTGCAGAACACTTTGAATAATTACTCGGAAAAAAAGGTGACGCCGTCACCTTTTTTCGTATAAAGAAAACAGGCTAATGCCTGTCTGGATCTTCATAAGTTTCGCAGAATCTTGCCGCAAAGCTTGGCTGTTGATTAACTACATCAAGATGAGGAGTTGCGCCGATCTTCAGAGCTCTGAAGGAAACGACTCCTTTTTCTCTTTCTTCACTTACCAGCTCAGTAATTGATGAAGGAGCTGCACATATGCCCTGCCATAATACAAATGGTGTTACATGTAACAAGTGGGAAAGGATGACCATGCTGACACCGAAGTGACAGAAGATTGTCAGTGTTTCATGGTTGCCTTGTTCCGTATGGTATAGCATGCCTTTTCTTTCATAACCAAATCTTGCCAGTAGTTTGTCAAATTCACCGGTTACGTATTCATACTGTTCATTAATGACACTGTGTCTGCCTACCGGAGAGTCTGGCCAGTCCTGTAAATCAAAGTATCTTGGCTCTTTTTCAAATGCTCTAGGATACATGTCCCAGGCAATTCTCGGGAATTCCTGGCCGTTTTCATCAACGTTCTTATGCGCATAGGATGTATTCAGCTCGTCATTATTGATGTTAACCTCAGGTTCAAATTCATGAACCCAGTCAAGAACTTCATAGTCACTAATGCCCTTGGCGTCTAACACATATTGCATGGTTCTCTGTGCTCTGCCCATAGGAGAAACAAAGATATGGCCAAGTTCCTTATCTTTTAGGTATTCACCTAGTAATTTGGCTTCCTTGTGTCCTGCAGGGGTAAGGGAATCAATTGAATAGTCAGGGTCTGCATGTCTGATAAGTATAATCTTCATAAAATCACCTAGATAAATATATCATAAGTAAAATAAATATATATATAGAATTAATATCAAAACTTGAATTATGTTTACTTTTTTAACCTTTTAATTTATATTAGATTATGCAAAGGTAATGAAGAGAAGAGTAGTTGTTACTGGGCTAAAGAGAGGTACCGGGTGGTGCAAGGTACTGCTTAAGAACAATGAACATGGTCTTGGAACTGCTCAGAGGATAAGTCTGAGACGTATGACGGCGTTAACGTAATGAGAAGCAAGTAAGGTGGTACCACGTTTTTGACGTCCTTTAAGGGTACTTTTTATTTTTTAGGAGGTATTAGAATTATGGAAAACAAAGGTAAGTATTATATTACAACTGCCATTGCTTATGCATCTGGCAAGCCACACATCGGTAATACTTATGAAATCATCATGGCAGACAGCATTGCCAGATATAAGAAGATGGTTGGCTATGATGTATGGTTCCAGACCGGAACAGATGAACACGGTCAGAAAATTGAAGAAAAGGCAACAGCTGCCGGTGTAACGCCAAAGGAATTTGTTGACACACAGGCCGGTGAGATCAAGCGTATCTGGGATCTGATGAATACCTCTTATGATCATTTCATTCGTACAACAGATGATTATCATGAAGTTCAGGTAAAGAAGATCTTCAAGAAACTTTATGATAAGGGTGACATTTACAAGAGTGAGTATGAAGGCTGGTATTGTACACCATGTGAATCTTTCTGGACTGATTCTCAGTTAGTAGACGGCAAGTGTCCGGATTGCGGCAGAGAAGTTCATAAGGAAAAGGAAGAATCATATTTCTTCAAACTCAGCAAGTATCAGAAGAAACTGGAAGAATACATTGAGACACATCCTGAATTCATTCAGCCTGAATCAAGAAAGAATGAAATGGTTAACAACTTCTTAAAGCCTGGCTTACAGGATCTGTGTGTATCCAGAACTTCATTTAAGTGGGGTATCCCGGTAGACTTTGATCCTAAGCATGTCGTATATGTCTGGATCGATGCCTTAAGCAACTACATTACCGGTTTAGGTTATGACGTTGACGGTAATCATGGCGAATTATACAAGAAGTACTGGCCGGCAGATCTGCACCTGATCGGTAAGGACATCGTAAGATTCCATACCTTATACTGGCCAATCATGTTACTGGCCTTAGATGTACCTTTACCAAAGCAGGTATTCGGTCATCCTTGGATGCTGGTAGGTGAAGATAAAATCTCCAAATCAAGAGGCAATGCCATTTACGCAGATGACCTGGTTAAGTTCTTTGGCGTAGATGCTGTAAGATATTACTCATTACACGAAATGCCATTTGCTCAGGACGGCACAATTACCTGGGAACTGATCATTGAACGCATTAATTCTGATCTGGCTAATGTTTACGGTAACCTGGTCAACAGAACAATTGCCATGACTAACAAGTACTTTGGCGGTCAGTTACACAAGCCAACAGGGTTTGAAGCTGTTGACGAGGATCTGAAGCAGTGTGCTTTGAATACAGTTAAGGCTGTTGATGAAAAGATGGATCAGTTAAGAGTTGGCGATGCCATTGAACTGATCATGGAATTATTCAGAAGATGCAACAAGTACATTGATGAAACAACACCTTGGTCCCTGGCAAAGGATGAAGCCAATAAGGAAAGACTGAATACAGTTCTTTATAACTTACTGGAAGGCATCAGATTTGGTTCTGTATTAATGGCACCATTCATGCCTGAAACTTCTCAGAAGGTATTTGAACAGCTGAATACAAAGGCAATAGATTACGATTCATTAACAGAATTCGGTAACTTTGAATGTAATAAGGTTACGGAAACACCTGTACCATTATTTGCCAGAATTGACGCTGTCAAGACAATGGAAGAAGTACATGCTCACTTAGACAAGCCAGAAAAAAAGCTGGAACACAAGGATGAAATCAGCATTGATGATTTCAGTAAGGTAGAAATCAGAGTTGGAACAGTACTGGAATGTGAAAAGCATCCAAAGGCTGATAAGTTACTGGTTTCTAAAATCAAGATCGGACCGGAAGTAAGACAGATCGTTTCAGGAATTGCCAAGTGGTATAAGCCGGCTGAAATGGTTGGCAAGAAGGTTCTGGTAGTTTGTAACCTGAAACCTGTAACCTTAAGAGGCGTTGAATCTCAGGGCATGATTTTATGCGCTGAAGATGAAAACGGAAATCTTGATGTTGTTACTGCCAACATTGAGGATGGAGCTGAAGTACATTGATTCAGATAATCGCTGTCGGTAAGCTTAAGGAAAAAGCTACCAAGGCATTGGTTGATGAATATGCTAAGAGACTGTCCGCTTACACCAAACTGGAAATTGTTGAAGTAGCTGATGAGCCTAACAGTCAGCTGGAAGATAGTAAGGTTAAGTTTTTGGAAGGGGAAAGGATCCTCAGACAGATCAAGAAGGACAGCTATGTTGTGCTTCTGGACTTAAGAGGGAAACAGTTTGATTCAGAAGGTCTGGCTAAGAAGATCGAAGAGATAAACACCTATCATTCTTCAAACATAACCTTTATCATCGGCGGCTCCTTAGGGGTAAGTGATGAGGTAAAGAACAGTGCTGATCTGTTATGGAAACTGTCAGAGCTGACATTCCCGCATAATCTGGTCAGAATTCTGTTGCTGGAACAGATTTACCGCAGTTACAAGATATTGAATCATGAACCATATCACAAATAACAGACAGAGTAACATCTGTCTGTTTTCTTATCCAAAAAAAGACCTGCATGTTGCAGGTCAGTTTATTGATTATTTAATTACTTGATGATTGATTCGTTCCAGACATCAAGAGGCTCAAATCCAAGCATCTTAACTACAGTAGCAGCTACGTTGCTTAAACCGAATTCGCCTTCCTTGACTTCTACGTCACTGTTATAGATGACGAATGGAACCTTGTTTAATGTATGAGAAGTCATTGGTACGATGACACCAGGCTTCTTTGACTTCTGGTACATTTCATCAGCGTTACCGTGGTCAGCTGTAACGATCAATGCACAATTGCATTCATCACATACCTTTGTGATTCTGTCCAAGCATAAGTCAACGGTTTCAACACCGATGATTGTTGCTTCATAGCTTCCGGTATGACCAACCATGTCACCGTTAGGGAAGTTAACTCTTAAGAATGAGTATTCACCAGACTTGATGACTTCGATTAATCTGTCAGTGATTTCAGCAGCCTTCATCCAAGGTCTCTGTTCAAATGGAACAACATCAGACTTGATTTCTTCCCATGTTTCCAGGTTTTCATCAAACTTTTCTGAACGGTTACCGTTCCAGAAGTAAGTCATGTGACCGAACTTCTGAGTTTCACTTAAGGCATATGACTTAACGCCCTTTTCAACTAAGAATTCACTTAGTGTATGTTCGATCTTTGGTGGGTTAACCAGATACTTGTTAGGAATGTGTAAGTCGCCATCGTATTCAAGCATGCCGGCATACATTACATGTGGGTATCTGTTACGCTTGATCTGTGGTAAGTTTTCATTGTCGAATGCACGTGAAATTTCAAGTGCACGGTCGCCTCTGAAGTTGAAGAGAATGACTGAATCATGATCTTCGATTGTACCAACAGGCTTGCCGTTTTCTGCGATTACGAAGCCAGGCATGAACTGGTCTGATAAGCCTTCGTTTTCGTTACGGTATGTTTCAATGGCTTCAGTTGCACTGGCGAACTGACGTCCTTCACCTTCAACGTGAATTGCCCAGCCCTTTTCTACCATGCTCCAGTCAGCTTCGTATCTGTCCATGGTGATGACCATTCTGCCGCCGCCTGATGCGATTCTGCCGTCGAATGAATCATCATTGAGTGACTTTAAGCAGTCTTCCAACTGATTAACATAGATAAGTGCGCTTGTAGGATCTACGTCACGGCCGTCTAATAAGATGTGTACTCTTACCTTACCGATGCCTTCTTCCTTGGCTTCCTTGATCATGGCCAGCAAGTGGTTGATGTGAGAGTGTACATTACCATCTGATAACAGGCCTAAGAAGTGCATTGTGTGACCCTTGGCATTTTCAGCCAGCTCTTTCCAGGTATCTGAAGCGAAGATGGCTTTTGATTCGATTGATTCGTTAACGAGCTTAGCGCCCTGAGAATAAATCTGTCCGCAACCTAAGGCATTGTGGCCAACTTCTGAGTTGCCCATGTCACCGTCAGTAGGTAAGCCAACGGCCACACCGTGTGCCTTGATTTCAGTATAAGGACAGGTTGAAAACAATTTATCAAGAGTAGGAGTGTAGGCATTCTTTACTGCGTTTCCAAAATCACTTGGATTAATGCCAACTCCATCCATGACAACTAATACAACAGGTTTGTTCATAAATAACCTCCAGTTTCTGCTAATAATATAGCACATATTTGCGTTTCTTTCATTAAAATAAATGCAAATAGGTTAGTGTATGCTAACTATGAGAATTCCTTAGTTAAAATGACTGAAATATTCACTTAAGAAATAAGGTGAGAATGAAATTTTCATATGTGTTATGATTAATATGTATACGAATGAAGAGGTTATTATGGACAGTAGTTTTTTAATAGAATGCATAGGTTATTTAGGTTCATTTCTGGTACTGGTATCATTTCTGATGACATCAGTAGTCAAGTTAAGAATAGTTAATACGATTGGCAGTATCATTTTCATGGTTTATGCCCTGATCATCAGGTCATATCCAACGGCTTTGATGAATCTGTGTCTGGTACTCATCAATCTGCATATTTTATGGAAAATGGGGAATGCCGGCAAGGAATATGAAATAACCAGAGTAGAACATGATGATGCCTTCCTTGAGTATCTTTTAAACAGATATCATGATGACATCAAGTTATGTTTCCCGGGCATCGCCTACAGTTTTGATGATGCAGATTACTATTACATCATTACCTGTGAAGGTAAGCCGGTAGGTTTGGTCATTGGTAAGGGTGATAAGGCAGAACTTGAATTATTACTTGATTACACGATTCCTGAATTCCGTGATTTCTCAATCGGCAGATTCATGGTTAACAGATTTACTTCTGACGGCTTCAGAAAACTGGTATATAGGGGACCTGATGTAAATCACAAAAAGTATCTTGATAAAATGGGATATGTTAAAACAGAAGAAGGATATGTAAAGGAATTATAAGCAATGAAACCATATTTGAAATGATATGGTTTTAAATTCATTTTTCATGTCTTAATGATTATTTGGGAGTGTTTGTATGTTTAATAACAGTAAGATCACCATAGGCGTAACAGTATTAATGATCGTAATGGTCTTTGTTTTGCCATGGCTTGACAGAACTATATGTAAGAAGTTAGGGGTAAACCTTAATGACGGCATAAGCAGTAACCCAAACGCTGCCAGGTTGTTAAGGCTAAGAAAAACACTGTTAATAGTAATGTTTGGCATATACTTACTGGCATTACTGTATACGGCCTTTTTCTCCAGAGCTGCCTCAGATGACTATCTGGTGCACGTTGCCCTGTATGAAGATCTGGCTAATTCAGTAAAGATTGACTATGGCATCCTGCAGTTCATAAAAGCCATCTTTACGGACGGTTTTCAAGATGCCATGACCCATGTCAGTATTCATCTTGATGACATTAACCAGGTATATCTGAACATTGTAATGTTTGTGCCAATGGGTTACTTACTGCCTTACATCTTTGACTATTTCAGGAAAAAGGTTAATTACCGTCCTGTACTGGCCTGTCTGATCTGTTCAGTATTAATTGAAAACATTCAGCTCATAACAAAACTTGGTTATTACGATGTTGATGACATATTCTCAAATGCAATAGGTGGTTTCATAGGGCAGGAGCTGTACATTGTTGTGGCATATGTACTGACTCATCCTAATTGGCGTAAGGACATTGAAAAGTACCGTAACTGGAAAAGGAAGGCAATGGGAAAGACCCTATATCCATATCTTGGTAAACTGGGGGTTACCAGAACAACCATTTACGCAACTGATGAGAAGGCCATCTGGGATTTCTATGTAGATAAGCTGGGGTTCAGAGTTCTGAGGAAGAATGTGGTTAAGGATTCAAAGATAACGGAATATCTGTTTGCGGTTGGCAAGAACCAGGTTGAAATAATCTGTTATAACGAAGAAAGAAAACTGCCTGAGCAGTATCTTACCTTTACCTTTAACAATCTGGATAAACTTAAGGACAGACTGGTAAAGGAAGGCATAGATGATGGCATTTATGAAAAGGATAAATATTCAGATCTGAGGTTATTGAAGTTCAAGGGACCTGATGAGGTAAATGTTGTAATATTGGAAGGCGATTAAAAGGAAGAGATGTTGATCTCTTCCTTTTATGTTTCTATAAGCTGAAATCGAGCTTGCCTTTGGAGGCAGTAAACAGTATGCCTAAGACTAGGGCCGCCGATAACAGTAAGATCGTACTCATGGCACTGGCTATGCCCATGTTGCCTTTGAGGATCTGGGTATAAATGGCAATGGACATTGTCATGTTCTTGTTTGTGTAAACAAACAGTGAACTCGATAATTCCGTAATACATGATACCCAGCTTAGTAATGCTCCAGGTAAGATACCGGCAAACATTACCGGCAAGGTTACCTTGAAGAAGGTGTGCATGCCATTGGCACCAAGTGACTGGGCGGCTTCTTCTACTGACGGGCCAATCTGATGTAATACTGCGGTAGAAGAACGAATCGTGTACGGCAGTCTTCGAATTACCCAGATGGCTATGATGATAATGTATGTACCCGTCAGATAGAATGGCTTACCGTTGAAGGCCAATATCGTAGCAATACCTAATACAGCTCCCGGTACGATGAACGGGAAGAATGTCAATGTATCGACAGTCTTGGTAATCATACTTCTGTGTCTTACATTTGCGTAAGAAGTAATAATACCTATGATTAAGATCAAAGCTAAGGCACATAAACCGAAGATGTATGTTCTGCCAATTGCCTTGCCCATTCTGTCAAAGGCTTTTGCATAACTCTCTAATGAATACTGACCGTCAACGAATACCTGACCGGCTGTTTTCTGGAATGAGTTATAGGTAACAGTCAGAATCGGTAAGATCGTTAATGTGGTCATCAGGTAAATGTAGGCATGAGCCAGGAAACCTTTAATGCCCTTGGCTGGCTTCTGTTCAATTGGATGCAACGAACTCATTTCTACATTCTTTCTGGTTGCGACATATCTCTGCAGCATGAAGATCATGGCTGTAAAGAATAAGGTGATTGATGAAAGGGCACTGGCCATGGCGCTGTCTCTATATACTTCACCTAAGTAAGATGAATAGATCAGGCCGCCTAATACGTGGTAACCTTCACCAATTAATTCAGCAGTACCGAAGTCCGCGAACGCTCTCATGAAACTTAATAAGGCAGTTGACAGGATCGTTGGTAAGATAAGCGGAAGATAGATCTTCCATATCTTTCTGAAGCCGGTACAGCCCAGGTTTTCAGCTGCTTCAACAAGTGAGCTGTCCAGATTCTTCAGGGCACCGGAAATGTACATGTACATGGTGGCTGTTGAACTTACTACGAAGGTAAATACAATGCCCCAGTACCCATAGATTCCAGGCAACTGAACGCCAAACAGATTATTCAGAAACTTTGTAACGTAACCAACACGTCCGCCCAATAAGATCCAGCTGTAACCACCTAAGAATGGTGGGGTAATGGTACTTACAAGTAACAGTATGTCTATTAATTTCTTGCCTTTGATCTTGAAGTGACGCATGATCATGGCAAATGTCGTACCTGTGATTATTGATAATGTCGTACTCATCAAGGCGATCTTGAATGAGTTAGCTACGGCACTCATGTAGTATCTGCTGGAGAAGAACTTGGCATATGATGCGAAGTTGAACTTTCCGTCGCTGTAGATACCGCCAATGATCATCTTAAACAGCGGGTACAGGAAGAAGAAGGCGAAGAATGAGAAGCAGACTACCGTTAACAGGTTCCAGGTTGTAAATTCTCTGGTTCTTTTTCTTCTCATAGGCTTACTCCTGCATCAGGCTTGTGCCGTCTTCATCATTACTGAATAAGTTAACTACATCACTTTCTATTCTTAAGTAAACTGTATCACCGACATTGTGGAGCTTGTCGTTAACGCTGCCGGTAACTCTCATTTCACCGGCATCTGTCTTAACGGTGTAATCCATTATCGTTCCGAAGAATACTCTTTCAATTACTTCACCCTTAAGACCGCTGTCTTCAAATCTGAAGTCATTTGGTCTGACACATAACTTGGCCTTGCCATTGGCACATTCATCCTTGATCTTGTCAAATCTGACGCTGTAGTCTGAGCCGGTTAAGGTAGCTACCTTGTCATTTAAGTCGACGTCAACGACATTGGTCAGGCCCATGAAGGTTGCGACAAACAGATTGCTAGGATGACGGTAAATGTTTACCGGGGTATCCAGCTGCTGAATTACACCCTTGTTCATTACGGCAATTCTGTCAGAAATGGCTAAGGCTTCTTCCTGGTCATGAGTTACATAAACAGTGGTAATGCCGGCCTGTTGCTGGATGTGACGGATGACACTTCTCATTTCAACTCTTAACTTTGCGTCAAGGTTACTTAAAGGTTCATCCATCAACAGTACATCAGGGTTAATGACAATGGCTCTGGCTAAGGCAATACGCTGCTGCTGGCCGCCGCTCATGTTACTTGGAATACGGTCTGCCAGCTCTTCGATCTGAACCATCTTCAGCATGTCGTCAACACGTTTGGATAATTCAGGTTCTCTTACCTTATGTTCCTTTAAGCCAAAGGCAACATTTTCCCTGGTTGTCATGTGTGGGAATACGGCGTAGTTCTGGAAAACCATGCCGATGTTTCTTTTATATGGTGGTAAATTATTTATTACCTTATCGCCAAACTTAATTTCACCGCCTTCAATGGTATTGAAACCGGCGATCATTCTTAATAATGTGGTTTTGCCACAGCCTGAAGGTCCTAACAGGGTAAAGAATTCACCCGGCTGGATCTGGGCACTTAAATCAGGAATAACAACGTTATCCTTATCATATACCTTTCGAGCATGTTCAATATTAATCGTAACACTCATATTTTGCACCTCTGTTCTAGTTAAATTATTAAAAACTGGAGTAGAGTTTATCTACTCCAGTTCAGTCAGATTATAGATTTAATTATTCTTTTGGTAATGCCTTTACACCGATCTGTTCGATGATCGTCTGTAACTTGTCAACGATGGCAGCCTTGTTCTGGCTTGTCCAGTATGATGAGCAATCCCATGTCTTTGTATCAGCAGTGAAGCCTAATACATCATAGTATGTGTTGCCAGGAACATCCTGTAATACTACCTGTCCAGGAATTGTAACAGCGATTTCTGCCCATTCCTTAGAAGTAACATAGTCTAAGTATGCCTTACCATTGTTAGGATGCTTACAGTTGGCGATTAAGCCAGGTCCGCCTAACTTTGTGATAACGCCTTCAGCTGGTAATACAACCTTAACGTTGTCGCCCTTGCCGGCTTCCTTCAGGTCTTTCAGGTAGCTCATAACGCCTGTATCCCAAGAACAGCCAACCCAGTATTCACCAGATTCAACGCCCTTGTATGTTACAGATGAAGAGTTAACGAACTTGCCATCCAGCTGTTCCAGGAACTTTGTAACATAATCCCAGCCCTGATCATCGATTGAGCAGTTTGCAGGATCCTTGCCCATGTCAACTAACATTGTTTCGATATGATAGTAAGCACTGTTAGACTTTAATGGGTCAGCGATTGCGATGTGACCTTTTAATCTTGGATCCAATAAGTCAGCATAGCTTGTGATTTCGATTGGACACAGATCTGTATTATAGAAAATTACATGTGTAGAACCGCTGTTTGTTGCACAATAGCCATAGTTGTTCTGATATTCAGCAGGCAGTTCACTGTTATGAGGTGAAACATATTCCTGGAATAATGAAGTATCTGTTAAGATTTCAGCTAAACCACCACAGCTATATACGTCAGCCTGAGGGTCATCCTTTTCAGCAACCAGTCTTGCATAACCTTCAGCAGAAGCCATTGAGATGAATTCTACATCCAGGCCTGTAGCCTTTTCGAATGCTGGTTCCAGAACGTCCAGGACTTCCTGGGCAGAAGAAGTATAGACAACTACTGTGTCTCCTTCATCAGCTTTCTGTTCTCCACCGCCGCCGTTGCCACAGGCAGTGAATGAGAAAACCATTAACAAAGACAATAACAATACAAAAATCTTTTTCATATTTCCTCCTTTATTATTAATGTTTTGTTTTTACCTATCTATATTTTAACTCATATAGTATAAAATGGCACAACTAATTGCCTGTTGTGCCATTTGTTACTATATTCTACCCTTATATTTTTCCTTTAATGCCTTATCGTGTTCTTCGTTGCCATTTAATACCGGAGGTTCATAACCATCCTGTTTCATGATTTCAATGGCTCTTACAGCACACATCTGAGCAATGGCATTATTACAGATTGAAGATACGGAACACACCTTTTCAATGCCGTTTGTCGGTAACAAGGCATCGCCATGAGGACCGCAGTTGTCAATTACGACGTCACCTAGCTGGTACAGTTTCTTACCGCTTGGATGTCTTGAATCTTCAGCCAAGGTATGGATCATACTGGTAATGACGATTACCTTGTGTCCGTTTTCTCTGGCTAATGAAGCAAAGTCAATGCCGACACCGTTAATGCCTGAATTAGATATTACAAAGAATATGTCATTTTCTCTGATGTCATATAAGTTATAGAAGTACTGAGCTACGCCCTGTCTTCTTTCAAACTTATTAACCTTATCAGTGAATTCTTCCAAGGTAAATGTTCCTAATACTACCGCATCAGCGTTTTCAATGATGTGAATTGGAGCTAAGCTTCCTTCTCTTAGGGAAATGTCAATTGCCAGACCAACACTGTGGCCACTGCCGAATACATGTACTACACCGTCATTTTCAATGCACCTGGCCATTAACTGGGCTGTCTCTTCCATGGTATCTTTCTGACTTTCGTACAGATGATCCAGTAAAGTCAGGATCTCATCCTTAAATCTCTTAGCATCTACCATTATTAGTGCACCCTCTTTCCATAAGGGTCTGTCAGACCGTTATTATGTACGTCTGCACCCTTGATGTTGGCTGATAATAATACAGGGGCTGAGCCATGTTTTTCAATGAAGTATTTGTATAGTTCAGCCGTCAGCATCTGAGCGATGATGTTAGTTACGGTTGTTCCTGTCTGGCCGGCTTTGACACCGTCGACATCTACGGCCAAGTCAGGGCATTCTGACTGCATGTCAAGATATTCATCGGCATAGTCCAGTAAGGTACCGCCATACTTTTCATAGTATTTCATGTTTACTACAGCTACGATCTTCTGACCCTTGGCCTTGGCTCTCTTGGCATATTCAAGTACCAGAGGTTCATTGCCTCTTTCACTTACCAGTACGTACATGTCTCTGTCATCAAGCTCGTAAAGAGAAGTCAATTGATCATATACTTCCGGACGGTTGTATATTTCACCGGTCTTATAGACTTCATCCTTTGTGCACATGTGTCTGATCATCATGTCAGCTAACTGCTGCTTGTGGAATGGTGCAATGCCGCCAGCTCTGTAGTTTAGTTCATTAGCGAATTCTATGCCATGCTTAACCGCAAACAGCTGAACAACACCGCCATTATCCATGCATTCACCAAACATGGTGGCGACTTTCTGAATCTTGTCCAGCTGGGTATCGTAGGCATATTCAATTTTCTGTTTTAACAGATCCAGATATGTTTTTCTGATATCCATTCTTGTCTTCCTTTCTATTCATGATTATGGTTATTATTACCTTATTAATATTATAGCAGTTAAAAAGAAAAAGGGACCAGTAGAGTCCCTAAATGCACATAAACTAAATAATTGATTATTCTTTTACGGGAATTCGGACATTGATTTCAGGTGTACTGCCCAAAGCAGGATTCTTAATATTCAGTGCATTAAGAAGCCGCTGTATCTGATATGGAGTTGGTTCGAATTCACAGAACAATCCAATTCCGACAAACTGTTCTGCCTGCTGGCGGGTAAAGCTAAATACATGCGTATTACCGTCAATATCAGGATAAGAGATTTCTGTTCCTTTTAAGTCTTTTAACATGGCCATAACCATGCTTGAATATCTGCTTAATTTGGTTTCTATCAGCCCCTGTTCCATGGTGAACTCCTTTTTGATGTTAATATGTAAAACATCATTACTGATATTAATTTCAGAATTTTCATTGGTTAAATCCAAAGGGGAAATCATGTCACCAAGGTCACTGTCTGTACAGTATTCAAGAATAAGCATTTCATCATGTAGTTCACTAGCCAGAACACGTGCCTGTGGGGATATTATCAGACCATTTTCATATATTGTGATCTCTTTGTTGTTTATGTCGTAAACAACAATTTTATTAAGATCGCCATTAGTTTCAACTTGTACTGCTTTTTCATTTTGCCTGAAAAAGAGACTCCAATCTACGAACTTACATCTGATGTACAGTGTGTGATCTTTTTCTTCTGCCTGTACAGATTTCAAACCCTGATAATTATGCTTGAGTAATTTTGGATTCCATACATGCAGGTATACACTTCCTGTATCTGCAAATTCAAAATTGATAATCTGTGGCGGCATGGTTCTTCCAACAATGGCATGGTCACTTACAAACCAGATCCCCACTACCAGAATTATGATTAGCGGGATTTTCAAAAATTTTAATTTACTGCCATACTGCCTGCCTGATTCTTTAACTACTTTTATAATTAATTCATCATTGTTACTGCTTTCTTCTTCTTGCATCATCTTTCCTTTAACAAGTTCTGAAATGGAAATACCAAGTTCATTGGCGAGCTCTTCCAGTAAGGAAACATCCGGGAATCCCTTGCCTCTTTCCCATTTTGATACGGCAGCTGTTGTCACACTTAATCGGTCAGCCAACTGTTGCTGGGTCAAACCCTTATCTGTTCTTAACTTCTTAATCAGATCGCCTGTGCTCTTATTATCCATTTCGA
>JAFRLB010000030.1 GCA_017431405.1 Erysipelotrichaceae bacterium
CCAAGCATCTCAAAGAAAGTATGATGTCTGGCTGTCTTACCGACGTTTTCTATGTCATTGGTTCTGATTGATTTCTGGGCATTGGTAATGCGGTTGTTCTTTGGCTTTTCCGTTCCGTCAAAGTACTTCTTCAAAGCCGCAACGCCGGCATTGATCCATAACAAGGTTGGATCATTATGAGGTATTAATGAAGCACCTGGTTCAACCATGTGGCCTCTTTCCTCAAAGTACTGTAAGAACATTCTTCTGATCTGATCACTTGATAAATTCTTCATATTTTCCTCCTCAGGCATAAAAAAGTTCCTGTAAAACAATACAGGAACGAATTATCGCGGTACCATCCTATTTCATGTAATAAATACATGCACCTTAATTGGTCCTTAACGCGGACACACGTCAATGTTTTCATTGCACTCAACAGGTAGCTTCAATATTTTCAGTTAACAGCTTGCACCAACCACTGTCTCTCTACAAACCTACGGTATCTAATAATCCTGTATCAACGATTTACCTTTAATATTTTACACACTGTAAATGCTTTTTACAATGCTATTTTTCAATGAATCTTCTTAAGAACTGTCTGGTTCTTTCTTCCTTTGGATTTTCCAGAATTTCTTCCGGTTTACCCTGTTCAACAATGACTCCCTGATCCATGAACAATACCTTGTCAGCTACTCCTTCAGCGAATTTCATTTCGTGAGTAACGATGATCATTGTCATACCATCCTTGGCCAACTGCTTGATTACTTCCAGTACTTCCCCGGTCATTTCCGGGTCAAGAGCACTGGTTGGCTCATCAAACAAAATTACTTCAGGACTCATGCATAAGGTACGTGCAATGGCAACTCTCTGTTTCTGGCCGCCTGATAACTTGGTTACCGGCTGAGAAATGTAGTTCAGCATGCCTACCTTGCTTAACTGCTTTTTGGCTTCTTCGACTGCCTGTTCTCTTGGTCTCTTGAGAACCTTCATCTGGCCCAATACACAGTTTTCCAAAACCGTGAGGTTATTGAACAGATTGAAGTTCTGGAAGACCATACCGACAGAAGCACGGTACTGATTAATGTTATCCATTTCCAGAATGTTCTTACCATGGAACAGAATCTCTCCTGAGGTAGGATATTCCAGAAGGTTAATGCATCTTAAAGTCGTGGACTTGCCGCATCCGGAAGTACCGATGATGGCGATCTTCTCATTCTTATGGATGGCAAAGCTGACTCCCTTAAGAACCTTTTCACTTATAAAATCCTTTTTCAGATCTCTTACTTCTAATATTGCATCCATGTTAATGTGACTCCACAATCATTTTTCTATTTGAGTTTTCAGCTACGTCAAGTTTCTTTTCAACATAGTTGAGAACAGTTGTAGCTACAGTTGTTAAGAACAGATATACGCATGCAGTGATGAAATATGTCTCAATGTACTTGAAGTTACTGCCCGCAATGGAAACGGTCTGGAAATACAGTTCCGTAATGGCAATAACGTTAAGTACTGAGGTATCCTTGATGTTTACGACAAATTCATTGCCGATTGACGGGAAGGCATTCTTAATGGCCTGTGGCATGATTACATAAACCAGTGACTGGAAGAATGACATGCCTATTGACTTACAGGCTTCCAACTGTCCGCCATCAATTGACTGAATGCCGCTTCGGATGATTTCAGCCATGTATGCGCCAGTATTCAGGGAAATTACAACCATGCCCGCGCTATGGCTGTTCCACTGGAATACCGGTTTAAAGAGATAATAAATGAATACTGCCTGTACCATCATAGGAGTACCTCTGAATACCCATACGTAAAATCTGGTAATCAGTAAAAGCACCTTCTTCACAAAACGGACAAAAGGTCTGTCAGTATGTTCAATATTGACAGCCCTTATTCCACCTACTACTACTCCTATTATGAAACCAATTAAGGTTCCAACGAAGGCAAACAGACAGGTCCACTTAACACCGGCAATGAAGAATGATAAATTTCGCTGTAAGATTGTCCATACAGTCGTGAAATCTATCTTCATCTTATTCTTCTACTGGTGCTTTTGAAATTGCGTCTACCATCCAGTTTTCACGTGTTTCATCACTGATTGAATCCAATGCAGTCTGAACAGCGTTGAAGAATTCACCGCCACGTGTGCCTTCCTGTAAGGCGATTGATACTGTTGTATCGATGTCGAATCCCTTTTCTGTTGAGAATGTTACCATTACGAGATCAGGATTTGACATCATCATTGACTTAGCTTCAGCTGTCTGACAAACGATACCGTCAACGTCGCCGTTTGTTAATGCTAAAACCATTAATGGATATGTAGCTAAAGGTGTTGAATGAACTACGCCTTCGATCTGGTCGATTGCTTCATCATTGATTGTGTTGAGCTGACCAACTAATCTCTTACCGGCAAACTGCTGAATGTCATCAAGGCTTTCTAAACCTGAACCCTTTAATACGACGATAACTTCACCCTTTGGATCATAGTATGGAGTTGTGAAGTCAACGCTCTTTTCTCTTTCTTCTGTAGCTGTCATGTCACCGATGATGGCATCGATGTCGCCGTTAACTAATGCTGGAATTAAACCGTCCCAGGCAATCTTCTTAATGACTAATGTCTTACCTAACTTGTCAGCGATGGCCTTTGACATCATAACATCGTAACCGTCTGCGTAACCGCCTTCGATTGCTACTGATGTGTCAGTTGCTGTTGCTAACTGGAAGTTGAATGGTGCACTGTCGACTTCCATGCCAACTACGAATGTGTCTTTTTCTGCTGGTTCATCAGCTGGCTTTACACCATTTGAGCAACCTGCTAAAACGAAACATAATACTAATAATACTGCTAATACTTTTTTCATTTTCTTTTTCCTCCTGCTTTTGCTACCCCTCTAAGCACTCGATATTCTTTTGAAAATATCATTTTAATTATACAAAAAACAGACTGGCTGTTCAATATGCCAATCTGTATGCGCTGCATGAAAATGGTTTCATTTACGACATAGTTGAAATATGTTTTTTAATCATTTCCGCTAATTACTTTAAACAGTTCAGGTATGTCTCTGCTTAATGTCTCATATACAATACTCATGTCAACATTACCATAATCATGAACTATTCTGTTTCTTAAGCCGAGCACGGCAGTCCAAGGAATTGCAACATTCAGAGTTTTGTACTCATCGCTAAGCCTTTTAGAAAACTCGGATACTTGAATTAATCTGAACATCATGGCATCTTGCAAGATTCTTTTCTACAAATGACTCATAACTAACGTTTCGGATGTCTTTAACTATTTCTGCCATATACTTCAGCATCTTTTCAAGATAATATCTGTCATTCTTGTTGCTGATCATAGATTTTTACTCCACCTTTCAATACTTCTTTTAATAGCTCTTCATTATTTATAATCTGTTTTATGTCGAGTAGATCTATGTTTTTATGTATTTTTTCTCTTAGTTTTTCTGTCAGCTCATAGAATCTGATTCCGCTGGTATTAGCGCTGACTAATAAATCAACATCGCTTGTATTTTTGGCGTCACCTCTTGCGTATGACCCAAACAGGTAACAAAACTCTACATCATATTCTCTGAAGACTTCATTACAGTATTCCTTGATTTTTTCAACCGTTAGAATTCCATGTGTTTCATCGTACGAATATTCTTCCCTAAGCTCACGCAGGAAATACCTGTACTTAATGGTATTCTCTTTTGATTCATCACTTTCATAAGTAATGTACGATCGTAAAGAAACGCCCAATTTATCAGCGGCCTCCTTCTGGGTTATTCCTGCTTCAATTCGTATTCTTTTCAACTCTGATACTTTTTGCGTGTTTTTCATAATTAAATTATGCAATATTTGCATATATTATTCAACACAAATATGCATTATTTGCACATCTATTTCGTTATAAATGCAAATAATTCATAAATATTTCTGTATTCTATCCAGTAAAGTTGTCTTTCTGTCGTAATACTCCTTACGCTTAACGCCTGATAAGAAGGCCTGTTTCTGGCCAATCATAATTAAACTCTCATAAGCTCTGGAAACGGCAGTATACAGTAACCTTTTCTGTAACATTATGCCGTATTCATTAGCCATCGGCATTATTACGATCGGATACTCACTGCCCTGCGCCTTATGAACGGAAACGCAATAGGCATGAGTAATGTTCATGAAGGTTTCTGAAGTATATTCAACTATGACCCCGTCAAAGTTAACGATCAGTCTGTTCTGGTTGTTGATGTCTTCCTTGCTGTAGATTATTTCTTCCAAGATGCCAATGTCCCCATTGAAGACATCGTCATCAGGCTGATTTTTAAGTTGCAGGATCTTGTCCCCTTCTCTGTAGGTTCTGTAGCCTACCTGCAATTCTCTTTTACCCTTGGCCGGTGGGTTGAACTGCTTCTGCAAGGCTCCATTAAGTGCATCTATGCCATTAATGCCATTGTACTTAGGAGCCAGTACCTGAACATTCATGAAGCCTTCAAATAAGGTGTCATATCTGTTCAAGGCATGCTCTACTACCTGTAAGGTAAGATTCTTGATCTGGTAAGGATCACATTCAAAGAATCTGATGTCATTTTCACTTACCACATCCTCACACTTGTCCTTTTTGATCTGGTCAGCCAGTTCAATGATGTCACTGCCCTCATGCTGGCGGTAGATCTTTTCCAGCTTTACAACCTTGAATCTTTCTGAATCCAATAAGTCCTTTAAGACGCAGCCAATGCCGACTGAAGGCAGCTGGTCCTGGTCACCGATCAGAATCAGTTTCTTGATGTTAACACCGGCCTTAAAGAGGTTATAGAATACCCACTGATCCAGCATTGATACTTCATCAATGATCAGTAAGTCAATGTTTAACGGATCTTCTTCATCCCTGGCAAACTTGCCGGTATCCTTATCCCATCTTAATAATGAGTGTACGGTCTTGGCGTCACATTCCGTTAATTCAGCCAGACGCTTGCTGGCTCGGCCGGTTGGGGCACACAGGGTAATGTTATATTGCGGATATAATCTCTTACACAGTTTTACCATGCCTCTGACTATGGTTGTCTTACCAGTACCAGGGCCGCCGGTTAATATTAACAGGTCGTTGTCAAAGAAGGCTTCTATGGCTTCTTTCTGCTTATCCTGATAAGTTATACCAAATTCCTCTTCAATCTCTTCTATGCCGTCTTTAATTTCCTCAGGATCGATTTTTTCAAATGACTGGCTTGGAAACATGGCCAGATACTGGGAAATGTATTCTTCGGCCTCATATTGAGAGAATGGATAGATCCTGTCTTCTTCGATCATAATCTGTCTGTCTCTTGAAAGCGCAGTTAGTATTTCATCCAGATCATAATTTTCGGCATCAATGCTCTTGACCAGTTTCTCCTTGAACTCATCAAGCAACATGTAACTGTCACCACGCTGTACGCACCATTGCATTAACTGATAGCCCGCAAAGGCTTCTAATCTATATGGGTCATCCGTTTCAAAGCCAATGGACTGAGCAAACTTGTCAGCCGTCACAAAACCGATGCCGTCGACATCGTAAACCATCTGATATGGATTATGCTTTACTACCTTCATCAGATCTTCGCCATAGACCATTTCCAATCTCATGATCATTTTCATGGTTAGATGGTTACTGGTAAGATAGTAGTATTTATCATCAGTGTCCTTGCTTAAACCGGTCAGAATGGCTTCCTTCTTCTTCAAGGTCATGCCATTAACTTCATCAAGCACACTGGCATCTTCTCGTATTAAGTCTATTAGATTTAACCCAGAGTTTCTACCATGGTCCTGGCCATCTTAGGGCCAATGCCTTTGAATTCAGGACCGGAAAGATAATGAATAAGGTTACCGGCATCATTGAGTTTTACCTTTTCAAACTTTTCAATGTTGAACTGCATGCCATAGCGCGGATGTTCCCCATATTCACCATAGAGAACATATTCACTTTCCTTATCCATTTCCGGTAAATAACCGGTTACGATGACTTCATCTTCACTTCTGTCATTCAATTCAAAAACAGCTACAGTGTAGCCATTTGAACCGTGATAGATGTTTTTAATGAAGTGTCCCGTTATTGTCATAGAAATAAACCCAGCGAATTATTTAACATGTGTATTAAAATGGCACAGATGATGGAATCAGAATTCTCATAGGCCATGTTGATTATGAAACCCAAGCCGCCATAAAGGAAAATGTAGATCAGATCAGCGTAGTTGCCTGATAATAATGAATCATAGACGTGTAAGAAGCCAAACAGGAATGAAGCAATTATCATTGCCCATAACTTACCCACATGTTTCTTACAGAGGTTATAAATACTTCCTCTGAAGACCATTTCCTCTACTATTGGGGCAAATATAACAGATGCGAATATCATATAAAGCATGTTTTCCTGTTTCAGGGTATCAACCATGCTCTGATTACTGCTGGTTGATAAACCTGAAATGAAGTAAATGATCACACTGACAGGTATCGTCAGCAGAAACATTCTGGCAATTGATTTCGCTACGATCATGAGGTTTTTAGAAACATCACTCATGAACTTCCTGATGCCATAGGCAATGAAATCCTGAGCCAGTAATACGGTAGTCACCAGCATGAATACATAGATCAGGATCTGAACCAGATAGCCATCACCAATATAACCGTTTCTGTACAGATACACTAAAAGCCTTGGATACAGAAAGTTATAGCCAAGAGCATAGTGCAGGATTATGAGAATACTGTTAAGTAAAGGGATCTGTTTTCTTTCTTCGTTCACTTTACAGCTTCCTTTACTAATTCGTCATGGTCTTTGCCATTTAAGAACGTCTTTTCAATTACCCCACCGCCTAAGCAGACATCATCCTTATAGAAAACTGCCTGTTGGCCCGGTGTTACCGCACCTACTAACTGCGGATATTTTACCAGATATAAGTCATCACCATATGGTTCGATTGTTACGTCATTATCCTTCTGACGGTATCTAAACTTGGCTGTACCCTTGATTGGGAAAGTTACATCAGCCAGCCAGTTGACACCTGATACCAAACAGCTGTCACTGTTAAGCCAGTCAGTTGAATGGCTGTTGGCAACGTATAATTCATTCTTCTCAACATCCTTGCCAACGACAAACCATCTGCCCTGGTTACCGCCAATGCCTAAACCCTTTCTTTGGCCAATTGTGTAGTATAAAACACCACCATGAGTTCCTACTACTTCCTTACTTACAACATCAATGATGTTGCCGTCGTGAGCCGGTAAATAGTTATTCAGAAATTCCTTGAAATTTCTTTCGCCAATGAAACAGATGCCTGTTGAGTCCTTCTTGTCCGCTACAGCCAATTTAAGCTCCTCTGCGATTCTTCTTACCTCAGGCTTGGTTATTTCCCCTAATGGGAATAAAGTGTCGTTTAAGGCCTCTCTTTTAATCTGAGAGAGGAAGTATGACTGATCCTTATTACTGTCCAGTGCCTTTAACATTTCACTGTAGCCATCATAATGCTTTACTCTGGCGTAATGACCGGTAGCTACCTTTTCAAAGCCCTGTTCATAGGCAAACTTGAAGAAGGCATCAAACTTGATGTATTTATTACACAGAATATCCGGGTTAGGTGTTCTGCCCTTCTTATATTCACTTAAGAAGTTAGTAAACACGTCATCCCAGTATTCCTTGATGAAATCTATTCTTAATAACGGTATACCAAGGGCATCAGCGACCTTCTGAGCATCATGATAATCCATTTCCTGCGGACATACTTCATTGTCTACAGTTGGATTGCCCAATATATCATTATTGGCGGCTGAGTCCCAATTGCGCATGAAAGCACCGGCTACTTCATAGCCCTGTTGTTTCAATAAATAAGCTGCGACGGCGCTGTCTACGCCACCTGATAAACCAACTAATACTTTCATACTCATCACCGTTAGATATTATATCATAGTAACTTTGCATATTTAAAACAGTCACTCAAAAAAGGTGCATATTTTTATATGCGACCTTAAGTATATATCATGATAGATGGTAATTACTTATCTCTGTAATGTGAGCCACACTGAATGATTTCAATGTTACCTTCTCTTATTCTAAAAACAATTCTGTTCTTAGCATCGATTCTAACGCTGTAATAACCCGCCAGATTTCCTTTCAATGGCCCTGGTTTGCCTATACAATTGTAACCATTTCTTTCAATTGTTTTTATCAAATAATTAATCTTTTTAAGAGCCTTCTTGTCTGTCGCCTGCCAAAACAAGTAGTCTTCCCAAGCTTCATCAGCCCACAATTTCATTAATGCTAATCCTCAACTAATTCATGTTGTGACAATGTTATTCTTCCGGAATCCAAATCAGCAGCTATTTTAGTTAATCTTGCAATATTAGCTTCACTGTAAAAAGGATCAGCATTGATCTCAAAAGGAATTCTCTGTTCTCTGGCAACCTTTGTCGCAAACATTGTAAAAGCAGCCGACATGGTTATCCCCATGTTTTTACAGGTCTCTTCCATTTTTTTCTTTAACTGTTCATCCATCCTGAAATTTACCATTACCTGTGCCATAATATCACTCCTCTTTACCAAAATCATAATGAATTATGAAGTTGTTGTAAAGCGTTTGATGTATATTTGCTTTACATTTAATGTAAATAACACAGCCTTTCAATGATACTATTGTCCACAAAAAGAAAATATCCTCACAACTGTGAAGATATTTTGTTTAAGCTTCTCTGATTTTCCCGCAAGAACTGTAATCAGGACACTGCTTGCAGCAGCTGTCCGCAATTGTTCTTAACTGTCCAGGTACGAATACGCCTATTTCTTCGTCATCATATCCAACTAACAATCTTCTTTCATCCATCAGTATCGGTCTTTTTAAGATTGATGGATTACTCTGAATAAAACGAATCAGTTCACTAATGCTCATTGAATCAAGATCGATATTTGACTCCTTAATTACCTTTGAACGTTTGGATATGATGTCATCTGTACCGTTTTCACTGCGTTCGAGTAAAAACCTGATCTCTTTCTCATTCAAGATCGTGGAGAAAATATTCTTTTCAATAAAAGGCATTTCATGATCTTTCAGCCATTGTTTTGCTTTTCGACATGAAGCGCAACCAGGCGAGGTATAAATAACTAACATAATCATCCCTCCCTATACGCTAATATATTAAAGCATTTCAAATAAAAAGAAAACCTCTTTTTAAGAGGTTCTGTGTCAAAAATGGCGCGCCATGCAGAAATCGAATCCACAACCTTCTGATCCGTAGTCAGACGCTCTATCCAGTTGAGCTAATGGCGCATTTGCACATTCGTGCTTTAATATATTAGCAGAGTATTCAAGCTTTTTCAAGGTATTTTGTTGAAAAAGGAACGCATATGAAAACATATTATGGCTCAGATTATTCTTAACAACTTCAACCGTCCCACACACTGTGATTTATCTTCAGCCATTGTGCTATACTTTATGAAAGAGCAGCATATCC